>DASVAC010000001.1:0-6729 GCA_036376535.1 Gemmatimonadaceae bacterium
CTCGAAGGTCATCGCGCGCACCACCGTGAAACCGCTGCGCAAGAACGTGCTCGCCAAGTGCTACGGCGGCGACGTCACACGCAAACGGAAGCTCCTCGAGAAACAGAAGGAAGGAAAGAAGCGGATGAAGCAGGTCGGCTCAGTCGAGATTCCACAGGAAGCGTTCCTGGCGGTGCTGCAGGTGGAGTGATTCCGCCCAACGGTGACCACCTCCCTCGTCATCCAAACTTCGTTCCTCGGCGACACCGTCCTCACCACGCCGCTCCTGGCCGAGCTCGCGCGGCGCGGGGCGGTGGACGTGGTGACGACGCGCGCATCGGCGTCCGTGCTCGCGCACGATCCTAACGTTAGGCGCGTGATCGTGTTCGACAAATCGGGCGCCGATCGCGGCGCCGCCGGACTCGCCCGTACGGCGGCGCGCATCCGCGCGTGGTGGCGCGACTGCGGCGACGATCCGCGGCACACCCACGCCTACCTTGCGCAAGGCTCGCTGCGCAGCGCCGCACTTGCCGTTCTCTCGCGCGCGCCGGCACGCACGGGATTCGACGACGCCTCCGGCCGCCTGCTCTACACCGAGCGCGTTCCGCGCCGAGCGGGAGAGCACCACGCGGCTCGGTTGCTCTCGCTGGCGGATGGTCGGCCGGGGTCCGCGCGCGATGGCGCATCCATAACCCCGCACCTCTACCCCGCCGACGACGACCGCCGCGCCGTAAATGCCCTGCTCGCCGAACATCCCTCCGACCGCGCGACCGTTGCCCTCGCCCCCGGCAGCATCTGGGGCACCAAGAGATGGCCCTACTATCGGGAGCTCACCGAACGCCTCGCGCCGCGCTTCCGCGTCGCGATCATCGGTGGCCCCGACGACGCCGACCTCGCCCACGCGATCTCCGATGTCGCCGGCACCGACGCGATCAACGCGACCGGCCGACTCAGCCTGCTCGCATCGGCCGAGCTCATTCGGCGCGCGATAGTTCTCGTCACCAACGACTCGTTGCCACAGCATCTCGCCTCGGCCGTGGGCACGCCTACTACTACTATCTTTGGCCCCACGGTCCCGGAGTTCGGATTCGGCCCGCTCGCCCAGCATTCGATGACACTCGGCGTCGAGACACTACCGTGCCGGCCGTGTCACCATCATGGCCCGCCAGTCTGTCCGCTCGGGCACTGGCGCTGCATGAAAGACCTCGATGTGGACCGCGTCGACGCGGCCGTCTCGCTGATCATAGGCAAAACGACGCGCTAGTACCGTCCTGTTCGCCGCGCTGATTCCGCTTAGCTTTCGCGAGACCCGCCGGCCTTCCTCCTGCGCGCACCGACATGACCAAAGCCCGAAACCGCTACATCCTCGGCGTTGATCTGGGCGGCACCAACATCGTCGTCGGCGCGATGCCCGAAGACGGCAGCCGCGAGCTCGCCATCCGCTCCGAGCCCACGCACGCCGAGCGCGGATCGGAAGCCGTGGTGGACCGCATCGTATCGATGATCGCGCAGGTGATCTCCGACGTGATCGCCTCGCACGACGCGCAGCAGCACGACTTCCTCGGCGTCGGCATCGGCGCACCCGGCCCGTTGGACCGCGAGCGCGGCGTCGTGGTCGTCGCGCCTAACTTGGGCTGGCGCGATTTCCCGCTGCGCGACGCGATCTCCGATCGCATCCGTCTTCCCGCCACGCTCGACAACGACGCCAACTGCGCGACGCTCGGCGAATGGTGGCGCGGCGCCGCGCAGGGCGCACGCAACGTGGTCGGCATCACGATCGGCACCGGCATCGGCGGCGGCATCGTGATCGGCGGACAGTTGTATCACGGCTCATCGGATGTCGCGGGCGAGATCGGCCACACGACCATCGACTCCACCGGTCGCTATTGTCGATGCGGCAACTACGGATGCCTCGAGGCGTACGCATCGGGCCCCGCAATCGCGTTGCGCGCACGCGAAGCGCTGGAGCGCGACGAAGTCTCCGCGCTGCACAAGATGGTGAAGGGCGACCTTGACCTCCTAACGGCCGCGACTGTCTACGAAGCCGCGCACCGCGGCGACGCACTCGCCCTCGAGGTGGTGCGCGACACCGCGCGCTTCCTGGGCACCGGCATCGCGAACCTGCTCAACACCGTCAATCCCGATGTCGTCGTGATCACGGGCGGCGTCACCCGCGCCGGCGACCGGCTGTTCGAGCCGCTGCGCGCCGAGGTGAAACGCCGGGCATTCCGTCCCGCCGTCGCCGCGTGCCGCATCGTCCCCGGCGCGCTCGAGGGCACCGCCGGCGTCGTGGGCGCAGTGGCCACCTTCAAGCAACAAAAGTTAGGCGGAACCTGACCGTGCGAGCCGTCCGGTCGCTCGGCGTCATCGGAACGTTCGTCTGGGACACGATCTACGGACGCGATCCCCGCAGCGCGCCGGTCGAAGAATGGGGCGGCATCACCTACGCGTTGAGCGGACTCGACGCGGCGCTCAGCGACGAGTGGCACATCGTCCCGCTCATCAAAGTTGGGCACGACCTCGTCGGGCGCGCGCGCGAATTCATGGGCACGCTGCGCCATGCCGCGCCTAACGCATCGCTCATCGAGGTCCCGTACCCCAACAACCGCGTCGAGCTGCGCTACGAAACGCACGAGCGGCGGTCCGAGCGCCTCACCGGCGGCATCCCGGGATGGAACTGGCTCGGGCTCAAACCGCTGCTCGCCGATCTCGACGCGCTGTACATCAATTTTCTGAGCGGCTGGGAGCTGGATCTCGAAACGTGTCAGCTCATCCGACAGCACTTTCGCGGTCCCATCTATTGTGATCTGCACATGCTCGTCATGTCCGTGCTCCCAACTGGCTGGCGCGCGCTGCAACCGCTCGATCGCGTCTCGGATTGGTGCCGCTGCTTCGACCTGCTGCAAGTGAACGAAGACGAAGTCACGATGATGGCAGCGGATCCCATGGCGCTCGCCGCCACCGCGCTGCAATGCGGCGTCCGCTCGTTGGTCGTCACGCTCGGCAGCCGCGGAGCGGTGTACTTCACCGACAACTTGTTCGACAGCATCGGCGACCTCGCCCGGCGTCCAACGATCGGCGCCGCGTCCGGTCCCATTCGCACCGCACTCGTGGCTCCGCCTTACATTGTTCCTCGTGGCGATCCCACGGGATGCGGCGACGTCTGGGGCGCGACCTACTTTTCCCGTTTGCTGGCAGGTGATAGTTTGGCGGACGCGATGCGCGTGGCGCACCGCGCCGCGGCGCGAAACGCGGAGTACCGCGGCGCCACCGGACTTAGCCATCATCTGCGCGGAGAGCTCATCACTCAATGACCACCGTTCTCAACGTCCCGCCATCGCTGGATGACAAGACGTTCGAGACGGTGCTCGAGCAGTTGGCCGCGGTGCCCCAGGACGCCAAGGTCTTGCTCGACGCGCGACACACCCGTTGGGCATCGCCTTACGGACTGACCGCGCTGCTCACCCTCGCGCAAACGCGCGCCGAGCGCCCTGCCCTTTACGTTCCCGAGTCCGACGACACGAGCTCGTATTGGTCGCGAACCGGCTTCTTCCGCTTTGCCGAAGAATCGTTCGAGCTGCACGGCACCGTGCCACGCGGACGTCCGAGCACCGAGTCCGACGTGTTGCTCGAGATCACGCCCGTGGCCAAGAGCGAGGATGTCCACGACGTCGTTGGGCGAATCCAACAAAAGTCGCAGGCTATTCTGGTCAAAGAGCTCAACATCGACGCGAAGGCCACGATGGGCTTCGCGATGACCCTGAGCGAAGCCTGTCAGAACATCGTCGAGCACGCCGGACGCGGCGGGTGGGTCGCCGTGCAAACCTACCGTTGGCAGAAACGACTCGGCCGTCGCGTCGTGGTGATCGCGGTGTGCGATGCCGGCGTCGGATTCCGCGAGTCGCTCGAGACCGCGCAGGGCAGATCGCGTGGTGATCGATGGGACGATGGGATGGCGCTCGAGGAAGCGGTGATCCGCGGTGTCAGCCGGTTTCGTGATCCAGGTCGCGGCCAAGGTTTAGCCGGTGTTCGACGTTACATTGGTCGCTGGGACGGCAAACTCTCCGTCCGCTCGGGCACCGCTCGCATCGCGATCGTGCCGAGTTGGGACGATGACGTTCCCTTGGAGGAGAAGCTCCCATACTTTCCGGGAGCGCAAATGCAAATCACCATCCCGGAGCGGATCGCCGACAGGTGATCAATCACATCGACCTCAGCTCGGTATTGCGTCGCACGGTCTGCGACCTCTACACCGACCTCGTCACCCGCCCAACCGGGGCTGCGGTACGCGATGGGATCGAAAAACAGCTGGCCGAGCTCGGCGAACACACTCTCACTGTCATCGATTTTTCGTACGTCGGCCTGCTCGACTATTCGTGCGCCGACGAGGTCGTCGCCAAACTGCTCATGCGATACGACGCGACGCTCACCGACGACCTGCCGCATCGCGAGGCATACTTTCTCTTCCGCGGCATCAGCGAATCGCATCTCGACGCCATCGAAACCGTGCTCGATCGGCACGGGCTCGCGATCGTCGCACAATCAATCGAGGGCTCGACGATGCTCGTCGGCACCATCGGTGATCGCGAGCGACGCGCATGGGAAGCGATGTGTCGTCTCGGACGAGCCGTGCCCGCCGACCTCGCGCGCGAAACGGGAATCGAAGTCGACCAGGTACGCGAAGCGTTGGACGCGCTATGTCGCCGGCGACTCGTGATGCGGTTCGATGAAGGGTACGTCGCGGTGGGCGGCACCGCGTGAGCGAGCGCACGAACGCGCCCCTGCGCGTGATGAGCTTGATTGCGACGAGAAGCGGAGACGCGGAGCGCGGGTCGGCCATCTGGATCAATCCGGATGACGCACGCCGCCGCCTTCTGATGGATGGAGAGCTGGTATGGGTGCACGGCCCCCGGCGCCACGAGCTTGCCACGTTGCACTACGATGATGATTTGCCGCGCGGCGACGTCGTGCTGCGCGACATCGCCGGCGCGTCACCCTCGGAGATCATCACGGTCGTGAAGGTAGACACCGACAACCCGCCACGCCGCGGCACGCTCGCGTGACAGGGGAGCGCATATGATGCCTCGCCGACGCCGGCAGGGATTCTCGACGGTCGCCATCCACGGCGGCCGCGATCCGCACGAGACGGACACTCCAGTCGTCACGCCTCTCTACCAATCGGTCAACTTCGTTCAGGAGGTCGGAACCGAAGAAGGCCTGCGCTATCCGCGCTACGGAAACAATCCAAACAGCGAGCTGCTGCACAAACGGCTCGCGATGTTGGAAGGCGCCGAAGCCTCGCTGCTGCTTGCGAGCGGAATGGGCGCCACTACGTGCGCCATGCTCGCATTGCTGCGTCCCGGCGACCACTTGCTCGCCAGCGAGTGGATCTATGGCGGTACGCACCGCCTCTTCACGCGAGAGTTCGAGGCGATGGGAATCGAGGTGACGCTCGTCGACCCGATGGAAACGCGCGTGTGGCGGAAACGTGTCCGCAAACACACACGCGCGATTTTTGTCGAGACGCCCGTCAATCCATCGTGTCGAGTGATCGACCTGCGTCCCATCAGTTACCTCACGCAGGAGATGGGACTCGCGCTCGTCGTCGACTCGACGTTCGCGTCGCCGGTCAACTTCCGTCCGCTCGAGCACGGCGCGGACGTGGTCATCCATTCCGCCACCAAGTATCTCAACGGCCACCACGACGTGTTGGCGGGCGCGGTGCTGGGCACGGCCTCGTACATCGAGGAAGTGCGGCAGAAGATGATGGTGTGGGGACAGGCGCCCGACCCGTTCGCGTGCTGGCTGCTCGAGCGCGGTCTCAAGACGCTCGACGTTAGGCTGCACCGGCACAACGAGAACGCGATGCGCCTCGCCCAGTGGTGCACCGAGCGGCCGGAATTTGCGCGTGTCCACTACCCCGGCCTGTCGTCGCACCCCGATCACGAGGTCGCGCGCGCAACTCTGGATGGTTTCGGCGGTATGATGGCGGTCGAGTTGGCCGGCGGCGGCGACGCGGCCGAGCGTTTCATCAGCCGTCTACGGGTGATGACCCACGCGCCGAGCCTGGGTGGCGTGGACACGCTCGTCTCGGAGCCGCGATTCACTTCACATGCTTCCATGACGCCCGCCGAGCGCGCCGCGATCGGTGTCCCCGACGGGTTCGTCCGGATCAGCGTCGGGATCGAAGATGTCGATGACCTCATCGCCGACATGAGCCAGGCGTTGAAATGATGACGTAACGGATGACGAGGGTCTGTAGTCATTGGACTGGAAGGCGGCTCCGCCAGCGAGCCGAGCGACCTCGGCCATGGTCGCCCGCGTCCGGCGTCGGCCTGCCGCCACTCCTGTCCCAGCCTCCAGTAGCCAGCCAGTGATTCGCTTCTCGCACGTCACCAAGGAATATCCCCGCAGCGGCGTCGCCCTCAACAACGCCTCGTTCACCGTCGCCAAGGGCGAATTTGCGTTCCTCACCGGCCCCAGCGGCGCCGGCAAATCGACCATCCTCAAGCTGGTCTACATGGAGGAGCGACCCACGTCCGGAGAAGTTCGCGTGGGCGGTATTCGATCGAGCGACGTGAAGCGGCGTGAAGTCCCGAAGCTGCGCCGCCGGTTGGGCATCGTCTTCCAGGATTTTCGACTGCTCGAGGATCGCACCGCCGAACAGAACATCGCCTTCGCGCTCGAGGTCACCGGGACGTCGCGCGATGCCATACCAGCCAAGGTTGGACGCCTGCTCACGCAGGTCGG
>DASVAC010000002.1:0-10469 GCA_036376535.1 Gemmatimonadaceae bacterium
GATTTGGTACGCGGCGCGTGCTTTGGATGTGTTCGGCTGCGCGTGCGACCGTATATTGGTCGCCATCGACGCTCGGGAGAGATCGATCGTGGTGCCGGACGACGTGCCGTTGCCGCTACTCGAACGCTACGCGACTGGACAGTGCACGCCGGAAGATCTGGCGGAGCTCGAGGCCTGGATCGACGGCCAGCCTGAGCGCCGGCTCTTCATCAATCGGCTTCAGAGCCTGTTCGCGCAGCCTGTCGACCACGAGCCACCGGTGACCTTCACCGAGAGCGAGATCGAGCACGCGTGGGATCGGCTCGCGGAGCGAATGGCGGAGCAGGCGGCCAGGGATCGCGCGCGCGCGGTGTGGCGACGACGCGCAGGTGTAGCGATTGCCTGCGTGGCGCTGGCGATTCTGCTCTGGATCGTGTTCGTGCGTTGAGTCGCACACGTCCGCGCGCATCCTCCTAACGGCGGAAGGGTGTCCCCGCGCCGGCCGTTAGGCAGGCGGCGTCACGGGTCTGGTGTTCGGAACGCGAGTCGCAGCGTTTTGAGCCCGCGCGTAATATTTCGCTCCACCGCTTTCACCGTTATTCCCATCACCTCGGCGATCTCGGCGTTGGTGAGGTGGAATTGCAGTCTGAGGACGATGGTGCGTTGGACGCGCGCGGGAAGACTGCGCACGGCGCGCTGCATGAGCTCCACCATTTCATCCACGTCAGCCGCGTCGCGCGCATCCACCGCGTACTGGCTCATCCCCCACTCCTCTCGTCGCTCGGCGACGAGATGCTGCCAATCGATTTCGATGCGGTCGCGTCGGAGGTGATTCAGGGCGCGATTGTGCGCGGTTTGGAAGACGTACGCCTTGAGGTCCATCTCGGGCGTCCACGCGAAGCGTCGCTGCCAGACCGCGAGGAACGCGTCCTGGATGATTTCTTCGGCGAGGGCGCGCGAGCGCACGTACCGCATCACGAGGCTGTACAGCTCCGAGTAATGCGCGCGGAAGATGGCGCCGAGTCGTCGGGACGCTGCCCGATCTTCATCGGTGTCGCGTTCTCTGATCGTCAGCGGCCAGCGAAGGGGCGGACGGTCCAGGGCATCGTCGGGTATCTCGGCGCCGGGCAGGCGGAGTTCGGGGACGGGCCAAATGGCGACGACTTCTGACATGGCGACGTGCTCCGTTTCGGGTTGCGCAAGGATACATCATTCCTCGCGCACGAGCGTCATCGTTTTATTGCAACCGACGATGACGTCGAGCACCTGTGTTCCGTCGCTCACACACATGACGACACATCACGCACGGCTGGACCCCACAGCCGTCGCTTTTTCATAGTCCTGTGGGGTGCGGCGCCGAGGGACGGGTCGAATAGGGCAGACACCGACCCCGATCCCCTTGAGCGCCATGTTGGACATCGACTGGGACCTGCTGCTGCGGTACTCGGAGCGCGACTGCGCGCTCGCGGACCGCGAGCAATTCGACCGCTGGCTCGATGCGGACCGCCGCCACCGGGCGTTCTACGACGTCATTGCGTTAGGCACGCCGGACGCGGGGCCGTCGCTCGATCCGCCGCCGGCGCCGCACTGGCGCATGCGCGAGCGCGCCGGCCGCGCGTGGACCGCTCGCGCACCGCGCCGGCTGGCCTGGGTGCTCGCCGCTGCCCTCCTCGCGGCCGCGGTGTTCGTTGCCGCGCGCCGCGGCGCGTTCGGCCTAACGAAACGCGAGACCGTCGCGGCGCGAACCGTCGTCACCCGGCCGGGCGAGCGCGCGATCGTGAGGCTCGGCGACGGCACGCAGATCGTCGTCGCCGCACAGACCACATTGCGCTACCCCGCGACACAGGCCGGTGCGACCCGCGACGTCGACGTGAGCGGCGAAGCGTACTTCGAGGTGGCGCACGACGACCGCCGGCCGTTCGTCGTTCACGCCAACGGCGCCACGATCAGCGACCTCGGCACGGCGTTCGATGTGCGTGCGTATCCGTCTGACGGTCGCATTCGCATCGTGGTCGCCCAAGGCCGCGTGGCGGTTCGCGCGGCTCGCGATGCACGCATCGTGGACCGCGGCAATCTGGCGCAATGGGATGCGACGGGGGCCGTCACGATGCGCCCGGTGGACACGCGGCGGTTCGTCGCGTGGACCACCGGCACGCTGGTGTTCGATGCGACGCCGCTCGACGACGTGGCCACCGATCTCACGCGCTGGTACGGCACCACAGTGATAGTCGGGGATATGTCGCTCGCCCGCAGAGACTTCACCGGCTCGTTCGACCGCGAGTCGCTCGCCGACGTTCTCGCCATCGTCGCGCGCAGCACGCGAACGCGGCTCGCCTGGCGCGCGGACACCGCTGTTCTTCTCCCGAGTCCGCAGCACTGACAGATCGCGCCCGTCGTCCGGGCGTTAGGCACCCCAACGTCGGAGGCGTTCTTCCATGCAACGTGTCGTTCGTGCAAGTATCCTGGTTGGGCTCCAACTCGCTGCGGGGCTCGCGGTGCGTGCCGACGCACAGCAGCCGCGCGCGGCGCTCCACGTTGGTGGGCAGGCAGAGCGCGCTGTGGCACTCCCGGTGACGCGCGGGGCACCCTCCCGCATCTCGCTCTCGCTCGACCGCGTGACCATGCGCGACGCCCTGCACGCCATCGCCCACGAAAGCGGCGTGAGCGTGTCATACAGCAGCAACGTGGTACCCGTGACGCGCCGCGTATCGGTCCACGTGCGCAACGCGACGGTCGGCGAGGCGCTGGATTCGGCGCTCGCCGGGACCGGCATCGTCGCGCGATTCTGGTCGGCCACCCAGATCGTGCTCGAGGTGTCGCCTAACGCAACGCGGGCGGCGCCGGAGCGCACCGACGCCGCCGGCCGCGTCACCGACGCCGAGTCAGGGGCGCCGGTGGACCGAGCGCGCGTGATGGTGGACGACGCGGGGCCGGCCGCCGTGAGCGCCGCGGATGGGTCGTTTCGCCTAACTGGGGTCTCGGTGGGCCCCCATCGGGTGACGGCGCGCCGCGTCGGCTACGCGCCGATGACGCGCAGCGTCGTATTCGCATCGGACAGCGCGATCACCATCGACTTCGCGCTGCGCGCGACGCCCCGATCGTTGGATGAGGTTGTTGTGACGGGCACGATAGCGCCAACCGAGGTGCGGGCGGTACCGTCGCCGATCACAGTGATTTCGTCGCGCGACATCGAGCGGTCCGGCGCAACCCAGGTGGATGGCCTCTTCCGCGGCACGGTCCCGGGTGCAGTCGCGATCGACGACGGCACGCACGATGGGTACCCCGGACTCACGTTCCGCGGCGGCATCGATTTCAACCAGGGTGTGTCATCGCCGGCAAAGATCTACCTGGATGGCGTCGAGCTCGCGTATGGCAACGCCTTCTCGCAGATCGATCCCAAGAGCATCGACCACATCGAGATCACGCGCGGACCGCAGGCGTCCACGCTGTACGGTGCGGGCGCGATGGTCGGCGTGATCCAGATCTTCACCAAGCATGGGTCGGCCTCGCTCACGCGCCCGCAGGTGGATGCGCAGGTGTCGGCGGGCGGCGTCCAGAGCCAGTGGGCGAGCGGCGAAACGTTTCATCAGGATCATTCGTTAGGCGTGAGCGCGGGCGATACGGCGTTCGACTACGCAGCGCGCGGGTCGTATACGAGCACCGGCGAGTGGGCGCCCGAGTACGCTTCCAAACGCGCGGTGTTCTCGGGGCGCGTGGGCGGAGCCCTCGGCGGCGTCCGGTTGGACCTGACCGGCCAGTACTCGCACCGCGTGTATCACGTGACGCCTGTCGGTGCCTACATGGCGCAGGCGGTGCGCGACGGAAGATGGCACACCAGTTTCGACGCGTTCTACGACACGCCGTTTTTCCCGAGCGACACGCGCTCCGATGAGAACGTCGGATTGACTGCGTCATTCTCAACGGCGCCGTGGTGGCAGCATCACATCGTGCTGGGCTTCGACGGCTACGACAATCCGCGCGGATCGACGGAGCCGCGATTCCTCACGCCCGCCGACAGTCTTCGCGCGTACGGCGAATTCGCCACATCGCGCGCCAGCGTCACCTACAATACCACACTATCGGCAAACCTGGGTTCGGCCGTGACGTCGGCGCTTACGTTAGGCGCCGACTACTGGTCGAGTACCGAATCGAGCGTTTCGGCATCCGAGCACGCCGATGGAACGTTCGCGCCGGGCGCCGCGTACCGTCGTGACTCATATGACAACGCGGGGCTCTTCGCGCAGGAGCAACTCGGCTTCGCCAAGCGATTCTTTCTCACGGCCGGCGTGCGCGGCGACCGCAACGACAACTTCGGCTCAGGGTACGGGTCGGCGATCGCGCCGCGGGTCGGCGCATCATACGCCGGCAACGCGGGCAGCGTGGGCTACAAGGTCCGAGCTTCTTATGGTGTCGCGATCCAGCCGCCGTTGCCGTTCCAGAAATCAGCCATCCTCGCGGCGGCGCCGTTCAGCGTTCAGGTCGCCAATCCCGATCTGGGACCCGAGCGCCAGCGCGGACTCGATGCCGGCGTTGACCTCTACTTCGGCAATCGTGCGACGTTCGGCGCCTCGTACTACAACCAGCGCGTCGACGACATGATCACGACGGTGATCTTGAGCGCTCCCGGGGACACAACGACGATCGAGCAGAATCAGAATATCGGTCAGATCAAGAATACCGGCATTGAGCTCGAGGGCTCCCTCAACCTGGCGCCGGTCACGTTGAGCGCGACCTATTCGGTGTTCAACAGTACGGTGCGGAATGTGTCCGGAGGTGCGTTAGGCGACGGTACGGGCCAATATCACTCCGGTGATCGCCTGCTGCTCATCCCGCACACCTCAGGCGGCTTCAACTCCGGCCTCACGCTCGGCCGTACGCAGCTGCAGGCCGGGCTGACGTTCATCGGATCGTTTCGCAACTACGACCGTATCGCGCTGTTCAACGCGGTGTTCGGTGGAGACCCGAACCCGCAGGCGCCGCGCGCGTACATCATCGACTATCCGTCAGTGTTCAAGTGGAACGCGAGCGTCACGCAGGCGCTGCCGCACGGCGTGCGCGCGTTCGTGCGGGTGGACAACCTCACCAACTCGTACGCGTCGGAAGTCGACAACATCACCGCGGTGTACGGCCGCCTAACGGTCGTCGGGTTGCGTGCCACATGGTGAGCGCGCGGCGTTGCGGAGCGGTGATGGCCTGTGCGGCGGCGATCGCCGGGCGGGGCGCGCCAGCGCAAGCATCGCGCGGATTGACCGTGGATGACGTGCTGCGCCTCGAAGAGCTCAATGCGGTGGTGCCGTCGCCGGACGGCAAGTACGTCGCCATCGAGATCGCGAGGCCGCTGAGCGACGTTGCACGTGTTCATATGACGGCGGTCGACGCGCGTCCGAGGACCGACATCTGGCTGGTCCGCCTGAGCGATGGGAAGCGACAGCAACTGACGCATGGCAGTAGGACGGGCAGCGGATGGTTCCATCCTGTGTGGTCGCCGGATGGGACCAGACTCGCAATGTTGTCGACCGATGGCTGCTCATGTTTTCGGGCCTGGACCTGGCGGTTAGGCGACAGTGCTCCTCGCCTCGTAGACTCGCGCAGCGTGGATTTCTGGGTATTCGCGGGTGAGACGGGATTGGAGAGCGATCTACAACCACTCGTGTGGCTGAGTGAGACCACACTGCTCATGCCGCTGCTGCCGGCCGGCGGGCGCGCCCACGTCGACCTCGTCGCGGAGGCGGAGTCGGCAACGATCGCCGGATGGCGCGCACAGAGAGTGGGCAGAGTATCGACCGCGAGTGTGCTCGAGAGCATTCCGGGAGCGGTGCAACCTTACTTAGGTGACGAATCGATCGTGATCGCGGACGTGGAGCGGCATACCACTCGCGTTCTCGCGACAATTCCGAGGGATCCAACCACGTCGGGTCGGCGCGTCATCGTCGTGTCGCCCGACCATCGCAGGCTCGCGGTGCTGACATCGCGTCTCGAGTCTCCTCGCGCAGGCCAGGGACTCACGCGCACCATGAGCGTGTATGCGCTCGGGCTCGTCGATGTGAGCGGCCGCGATACCGTGCGCTGGATCGCTGATGTGCGTAGGCATGGAGCGACCGGCGAGGACATGCCGGTCCCGGCCTGGACGCCTAACGGGGAAGGGCTCCTGCTGCGCGGTAAGTGGAACGCTACCGGCCGCTGGGAACCGGGACTCTGGCGGATCGATGCTCTCACTGGGCGTATCACGCGCACGGCCTGTCCAGCGACGATGCCCCAATGCTCGGCGCGGCAGGCGGCGAGCGCGGCGCGGCCGACGACAGTTGTCACAGACACTGCACTCTATCGCGTCGCGCGCGATGGACATCGGGTCGACTTGTTGCCGCCGTCGCTCCGCAGACCAACGCTGCGCCTGCAGCAATT
The DNA here is from genome assembly GCA_036376535.1 of Gemmatimonadaceae bacterium. Classification (GTDB taxonomy): domain Bacteria; phylum Gemmatimonadota; class Gemmatimonadetes; order Gemmatimonadales; family Gemmatimonadaceae; genus JADGGM01. The sequence goes on from DASVAC010000002.1 coordinate 6,382, forward strand.
CGGACTGGCCGGAGACGGAAACGCGCCTCCTTGCGTGATCGCAACGCTCGACGACGGCAAAGGGCAAACAACAGCGTATCGCGTGATCATAGCATCCGACGCCGCAACGACGCATTCGTTGGGCGTGCTCCCTTTCGGGTATTACGTGCGAGCGTGCGTTCCGCATACGGACGGAGTGATCGTGGAACGGCGCGACCGCGCGGTTGCCTGGCTCGAGTCGGGGCATCTCGTGACGCTATTCGAGATCAACGCGTGGAGTGATGGCATCGCCGAGCCGCGGAAGGTCCTCCTGCACTATGCGGCGAGTGATGGCGCTCCACTTACCGGCCTGCTCTTGCTGCCTGCTGCGCCGTCAACTGGGCCTGATGAGTCGTATCCGCTGATCGTGTGGGTCTATGCCGGCATGACATTCGGCGACACTGCCGCGATGCGCGCCGACCACGCATGGTCGTCGCCGTACAACTTGGCGTTGGCTACCGCGAGGGGATATGCGGTACTGTATCCATCGATTCCGCTGGCGCCGCAGGGCAGCGACGGTCCGGTGGCGCCGCATCTCACGGGGGCAGTTCTTCCGGCGATCGACCGGGTCGGCGCGTTAGGCGTCGTCGATACGTCGCGCGTAGCGGTGATGGGGCAGAGCTTTGGCGGATGGACGACGCTCGCACTCATCACTCGGACGGAACGCTTTCGTTCCGCCATCGCGCTTGCCGCGGTCAGCGACCAGCTGAGCTACAGTGGCACGTTCCGACCGTGGGACAGGCCGTGGCCGTACGCGCACACGGTAATCGCACCCGGGAAAATGGTAGAAGCGGGCCAACAGTCACTTGAAGGCCCGCTCTGGGAGTATCCGGAGCAGTACATCGAGGACAGCCCGGTGCTGCAAGCCAATCGCGTCGGAACTCCGACAATGATCATTCAAGGCGATCAAGACTTCGAGGGCATCCAGCAGGGTGAGGAGTTCTTCAGTGCGTTGTATCGCCTGGGCAAGCGAGCGACGTTTGTTCGCTACATTGGCGATACACACGCAATCGAATCACCCGCGAACGTTCGCGATATGTGGCAACGGATGTTCGCGTGGCTTTCGACCACACTTGGCAAGCCGGGAACCGATACGAGTCGAGCCGCCCCAAACTGATCGGGGCGGCTCGTGCGGACATCGCGCGCGACGATGCCGCCGCTCGGTCGATCAACAGTGTGGACGAAGACGGTGCTTGGTGCGTTAGACGCCGAAGCCAACGGCGCCAAACGGATCACGACCGGTGAGATCAGACTCGAACGCGTTGATCAGCACGTTTTCGGTGGTTGCGATCAGATTCGCAATACCGCGAATCGCCGGGGCCTCGTAAGGCTTCTTGGACGTAGACATTTGGAAATCCTCGTGATGTTGGAGTTACGGTTGAAGTGCAAACTGCGATCGTGCTGCTGTGGTACGACTGACACCGCCGGCCGTCCACTGACCGGATCTCGCGAGCAACCAAACCTCCAGGGCAAACGCGCGGACGAGCGCCGCGCGCAGATGCGGCTCCCCGTTTACCCCCTCCTGAATCGCGACTCTGAGCGCCACGGGCTCGATGATCCCGAGCTGTGCGATTTCGGAACCCTCCACCTTGCGCGTTAGGCGGATGCCTTCTCGGGCGAGCCAGTGCCCGAACGCGCCATCCACCGAGCCCTTGCCATGGCGCGTGCGCACGAGCTCGGGCAGAATGCCGCGCATTGCCTCGCGCAATACCCATTTTCGGGCGCACGGCTGTGCGCAAATCGCCGGGGCAAAGCCGAGCGACAACTCGACCAACGGTCGATCGAGAAATGGGTGGCGTTCCTCCACTACGTCCTGAATGACCGCATGGAGCGCCAGAACCTCGGGCATGTTCTCGATCGCGCGCACGATATCGCTGACGTACTTTCGCCCTAACTGACCGCTCGCGGCGCGGGCGACGACCGCGCGGCTCTCGAGTCCATAGTCGCGAATCGCGGCCGGGGCGATCCACGGCGGCACACAGACGGCATCGAGCGATCGGCGCATCAGCGTAGTGGGCAGAAGGGGAATTGCGACGTTGTGCCACAGCATCGCCCACGCCGATACCCGGCCGACGATCGCCCACCGCGTTACCTCACGAACGACGCTGCCTAACTTGCCGGCCGCAGCCCAGTCGGCGAGGAAGAGGGCGCTGCCGCCGAGATAGTGGTCGGACCCGTAGCCGGAAAAGAGTACGGTCCCGCCCGCGCGCCGCACCACGCGCGCTAGGCGGCGATCGCGCGCGAACGCGAGATACGAAGCGGTCGGCTGGTCGGTGAGCGGCGGCGGATCATCGTCGTCCGCGTCATGGGCGTCATCGAGCAGCTGCACGTTAGGCACGTGCCAGGCCGACGTCACCGCGTTCACGTAGCGACGCTCGTCGCCGCCTGTGCCGTGCCGGTCGACCAACGTGACAGTCCCCGCGAGGCCACGCGGCACGTCGCCGCGTGTCGCGAGGTGCGACGCCATGCTCACGATTGACGAGGAGTCGAGGCCGCCCGAGAGCTCTGACCATGTTTCTCGCTCGCCCGGTGCCATGCGAGATCGCACCGCGCCGGCGAAGCGATGCCGGAAGTCGTCGATCAAGTCGCTCGTTGGCCGCGGCTCGACATCCAGGAACCGCGCCGGCGTCCACCACCGCTCGATGGACAACCGACCATCCCGGTAGCGCAGGAAATGCGCGGCCGGCACTACCGACACACTGCGGAAGGGCGTTGCGCCCTCGACCGGCGCACACCCGGCAAGAAACGCCGCGAGATACCCACGGTCGTACTCATCGGCGCTGAGGGCCAGCACGTCCGCGCGCGACGAGAGCGCGATGCCGCCCGGCAACACGCGATAGTACAGCGCATCGACGCCGAATGCGTCGCGAGCAGCGAACACGGTGTGTCGCGAACTATCGTAGAGCACGACGGCGAAGTCGCCGCGCAGTCGCGCGACGTCGGTACCGTCCGTCGGCCACGCCTGCATCACGTTCGAGAGATCGTTGGACGACGCCGCATCGCCTGACCCTCGGTCGAGGCGGACCGTGCCGATGGCGATGCGAGGGCCGTCGGTGCATACCGTTGGGCGGCGGCCAGCGGATGTCCCGGCCGTAAGGCCCCAGAAACCGGGATGTTCCGTCTCCGCTGGAGCGAGACCGAGTCGCACGGCGGCGACGGCCAACGGCGCGCGCCAGAATCGCGGCACCGGATCGCTGCCGTCGCGAGTGATGGAGCAGAAGAGGTTCACGGGATGCCTAACGGGATAGGCGTGAACTGCTCGGTGTGCTCGAGGACGTCGTTGAGGGGCTCGCCATGCCGCTCCACCCACGCGTGCGATGCGAACGGGACTGCCTGGACGCCTAACCGGAGCTCGGCGTGCGCGCCGGCGCGGCGGAGCCGCTCGTAGAGTACGAGCGAGCGCTCGAGACACATCGCGCGCCCTGGGTACCACGCCGCCGCAATCGCTACGAGCCGCGCCAGCCGTGCGACCACGTCATCTGGCGCATCCGCTCCGTCTGTTGGGCGGGGCGTTCGACCGTGAATCCGTGCGACCGTGCGCGCGAAACCGCGGGACGCGAGTGACGCCTTGACCGCTGCGATCGCGGCCATGCAGCCGAGTACGTCGATCGGTCTGATGGCCGCGGACCCCGCGGCGTGCGGCCTGACGTTAGGAGAAATCAAATCCGCCCTCCATCCCGAAAGCACAACGCCGCGTCGTGCGGCGATGTGCGGGGATGGTTAAGGCAGGACCGTCATAACGCGCCAGAGATCAAACGCGCAACTTCGTCACGCCATGCGCAAGTTCGTTACGCGATGCGCAGAATCGTCACACGGTCCGAAGGCCGCAGCGTGTCTGGTAGGGGCACCGCACCCCTAACATGCCACCGCGTACAGGCCTAACCCGGCAGCGCTCAGTGGTCTTTCGTTATCGTCGCCAGCCCGGTCGAGTTCGCGTGCTCGATCACGTCCACGCTCATGATGCGATCCGGCGCGAAGTGCTTGTCGGACAGGATCGTTGCAGGCCGGCCGTCGATGAGGACCTGATCCGTGACGCCCATGCTGCGCTTCGCGTGGATCATGGCCGCCTG
>DASVAC010000003.1:0-3300 GCA_036376535.1 Gemmatimonadaceae bacterium
CTCGTGACCTTCCACATGTTGACGGGGACGCTGCCCTTCCCGAGCTCGACGCTGCAGGAATCGATGATCATGCGCCTAACGGACCGTCCGCGGACGCTGGCCGAGATGCGGCCGGACGCGTCGTGGCCGGCGCCGGTGCAGACGGTGTTGGACCGGGCGTTGCAGCGGAAGTCGGCCGACAGGTATCAGCATGCGACGGATTTCTCATCGGATCTGACGCGCGCGGTGGCGGGGATCCCGAAGGGGGCGACGATCGTCGGAGCGTCGGTGGGTGCGGCGGGCGCGGGTGCGTCGGGCGGGGCGATTCCGTCGACGGCGGTGCGCAACGCGGCGGGCGCGGGGGCGGGGACGCGCGGGGCGTCGATGCCTAACACGACGCCGACGGCGACACCGGTGACGGTGGGCGGGGCGGCGGCGGCCGGGAAGCCGGCGGGTGGGTCGCGGCGCGGGCTGGTGCTCGCGGCGGCGGGGTTGGTGGTGGTGGCACTCGGCGGCGGCGGGTACTACGTGTTGGGGCATCGTGCGGCGGCACCGTCGCCTAAGGCGACGGTGGCGCTGCACGACTCGGCGTCAGCGCCGGCGGGCGGGAGCGCGGCGCCGCCGGCGCGGGAGTCCACGCTCGCCCAGGCGCCTAACGCAGATTCGGCGACCAAGCCGCCGGTGCAGGAGTTCGCGAAGCCGACGGCGTCGCGGAAAGAGCGTCGTGCGGCCAAGAGCGGCGCGTCGTCGTCGCAGCCGCACGCTGCGTCCCAGCCGTCGTCGCCGGCGCCCACTCCGCCGGTGATCACGTCGCCCGCCAGCACGCCGGGAACTTCGCTGCCTAACGGACCGTCCGTCAGCCCGCCGGCAGCCCCGGCGCCCGACAGCGACTTTGCCGGCACGCTCACCGGCGACCGGGCGAAGGCGGCGGTCAACCGCGCGGCGGAGCTGATCAAGAACAAAGAGCCCGACCGCGCGCTCGTCATCCTGTCGCGCGCGCTCAAGTCGCTGCCCACGGGCAACGACAGCGTCACCGCGTTCTATCACGTGAGCGAGGCGCTGCTCGAGCGCGCCGACATGACCAACACCACCGAGCCCCGGCAGCGCGCGTGCGCCATTTTAGGCAGCCTGCGCAACGCACGCGGGACGACGTACGCCGAGAGCATCTCGTTCATGTTCAATCAATATTGCAAGTGACCCGCGATCTCCGGCGAGCCTCGTGACGATTCCCGTCCCTTCCCAGCCGGACGCCGCCCGCGGCGACGTCGTCGTGCACGTGTTCGGCCGCACCGACGTGGGCCGGACGCGCGAGCACAACGAAGACGCGTTCATCGTGGTCGACCTGTCGGCCGACAACGCGTCGCTGCAGGCGGAAGTCCGGACGCACGTCGCGGGGCCGCGCGGCACGCTGTTCATGGTCGCCGACGGGTTAGGCGGAGCGGCCGCGGGCGAGATCGCGAGCGAGATGGCGGTGACGACGGTGCACGAGGAGCTGCGCACGCGGTGGGTGCACGGCCCGCGCACCGACGCCGAGGCCTTCGCCGCCGCGATCAAAGGGTCGGCGGAGACGGCGAACAACCGCATCTTCGCGTACGCGCTCGAGCATCCCGAGAACCGCGGGCTGGGCACCACCGCGACCGTCGCCGGTCTGTTAGGCGATACGCTGTTCCTCGCGCAGGTGGGCGACAGCCGCGCCTATCTCATCCGCGACGGCGTCGCCCGGCAGATCACCAAGGACCAGTCGCTCATGCAGCGATTGATCGAAGCCGGCGAGCTGACGCCCGACGAAGCCGAGCGCAGCGAGCGGCGGAACATCATTCTTCAAGCGTTAGGCCCCGAGCCGACGGTCAAGATCGACCTGACCTTTCAGAAGCTGCGGCGCGGCGACACACTGGTGCTGTGCACCGATGGTTTGTCGGGTCTCGTGAGGAAGGAAGAGATCGCGGAGGTGGTGGCCAGCCAGCCCGATCTCGTGGAAGTGTGCCGCGACCTCATCGACCGCGCGAACGAAAACGGCGGCCCGGACAACATCACGGTGATCGCGGCGCGTTTCGAGGGCAGCGGGTTGGCGGACGCCGAGCCCGATGACAACGTTGGGCACTCCGTGTTCCTGCTCCCCGGACAGGAGATCACCGGCCCCACTCCTCGGCCCCGCTACGAGAGGGCGAGCCCGATGGTGTCGGCACCGACGCCGCGATCGAACGACGGCGTTGAGCCCCAGGCGACCCGCGAGCGCTCGCCGGCGCGCGTGTGGCTGTTCACGATCGTGGCGCTCATCGTGCTGGCGGTGATCGTGTTCGCGGCGCGCGGTCTGTTAGGCAAATCGCACGCGAACGGGAGCGGCGCGGCGCCGCACGACACGGCGTCGGGCGAGATGAAAGCGGCGCCGTGAGCGTCGACTTTCGCGTTCTGACCGGCTCGCGCGCCGGGCAGCGCGAGCGGTTCACGAAGTCCGTGATTGCCATCGGGCGGCACCCGCTCTGCGATTTCCGATTCGATCCCCAACAGGACCTGGACGTTTCGACGCGGCACGCGGAGATTCGCGCCGTGGGGGACGGATACGTGCTCGTGGACATCGGAAGCACGAACGGGACGTACGTGAACGGCGTCCGCATCGCGCGCGAGCGGCGGCTCGAGTCGGGGGATGAGATTTCGTTTGGGGAATTCGGGCCGCGCGTGACGGTCGAGATCGAGGGCGAGAGCGGGAAGCAGCGGCTGACGTCGCTTGAGGGAAGCGCTCCGCTGGGGGAAGCGGCGCCTAACGGCGCCTGGGGGAAGGGGGCGGAGCGCGGTCCGTCATCCGAGCCGGCGCCGCCGGCGACGCGGAGCATCGTCACGGAGGCGCGGTCTGCCGTGGGCGCCGCGAGCGTTGTGCCGCGGCGTGACGCGCGGCGCATGGCGCCGGTCGCCGCGTCACTCGCGGCAGTCATCGTCATCGCGGCGGGCGGCGCGTACTGGCTTGGACACCGCAATGCCCGGGCGACGGACGCCGAGCTGATTCGCCTAACGAAGGCGAACGACAGTTTGGCGCAGACGTACGCGGACCGCATGGCATCGATCAACAGTCGCGCGGCCGGGCTCGATTCTTCGCTCGCCGCGGCGCAGCTCGAGCGGGATCGCATGCGGAGCGCGCTCTCGGAGACGAAGGGCGCGCACGCCGACACGCTATCGCGCGAGTTGCACGCGCTCGAGTCGCGGCGGCACGCGATGCTCACCGCGGCCCAGGTCGACTACTCGACCATCGCGTCGCGGAGCGGGCCCGCGGTGACGATGATCGCCGTGCAGTGGCCCGACAGCAGCGCGTTCAGCGGGTCCGGGTTC
>DASVAC010000004.1:0-7335 GCA_036376535.1 Gemmatimonadaceae bacterium
CGACGCGTCAGCACGAATGTCGGTGTATCCCCATAGGCCCAGCCCATGCCCTTGTCGGCGAACGCCAATGCCGTCTCGTACGTTCGCGAGCCCATCACGTAGCAGTCGATCGTCTTGAGGAATTCTGCGACAGACTCCGGCGCCATCACCTCGCCGCCTTCGAATCGGTCGGACGTCTCCAACCAGTCGACACTTCCGTCCTTTCGTGCGATGAAGCCGTCGAGGCTCGCCGCCATGTGGATTGTGACTCGCGTATCAGCGTTCGGCATCTTCCGGCTCCATAGTTAGGCGCGCGCGCTGAACCGCCGGCCCCTGGCGTGATGCTCGAGGCCCGGTTGAAGCGCTGCTACGTTGGGCCGCCTACGGCAAGCGCCGCTGCAGGCAGAACCATCCCTGTGGATGCAGACCACTTCTCGCGTCGACTGCCAGCCCGCCATCGACCCAGCGTCCGACGATCATCTGCTGGTCGACCGTAAACACGTCCAGAATGACACCAGTGTCGGTCGTCCGGAGATGTGGATTGCCGAGTATCAACGACAGTCGCCTGGTGTCATCGAATAGAATGTCGAGGTCGCCGCGGTGAGCGCTGTCGCGCGTCAGGCTGAAGTAGTCCGGCCACCGCCCGCGAACTGTCGCCGTTCCACCCGAGTCGCTGCCGATCGTCACGTCAGCAATGACCCGATCACGTCGCTGGCGCCCGGCGGTAGTCGTCATTTGCAGCACATATGCACCGCAAAGCTGCGAAACGCGAAATGTTCTCGATTGCGGAGGCGCTTCTGGCGCGGTCAGTCGGACGGGCCGCTGCGAACCAGTAGCGCGCCTCCACTGCCACCATGCGGAGTCGGCAGGAAGCGGATCGGCGCACGCCACCCGGGCGAGGCACGGCCGCGCGACGCCAGCGAGCGCGATGCCTAACGCGCAGCTAGAGAGCGAGCGGCGGATCGACAATCGTCGCACCACGTGTCGAAAGCCAGCGCCGATACTGTCGAATCGCGAAGAATGCGCCGATCGGTATCGCAAACGTGAGAATCCATGGCGCCGCAGGCCCAGCCCGAACGGCCGCTCCGGACGCCAGCTGAATGTTCAGGGGGTTCACGTTGATCGCACCCGTTTGCCAATTCAGACTGAACGCGCCGACGCCTATCAAGGCGACGAGCGCCCACACCCAGCGCTTGGGCATCCCGCGCCGCGAAACGACAAACACCGCGGTGCCGAGCGACGTCAAAACAGCAATGCCGACCAACAGCAGCCACACGTAGTAAACGGCAGAGCGCCCTACGAGCGTGAAGTGCGTATCGACTTCCAGCGAACGCGAAAGTGGTCGAGCTGAAACCCCTTCGACGAACCAGGTACGGGCCGAATCGACGGTCGCGACGTTCGTCAGCAACCAACCCGAAGATGAATGCAGCTCGTAACTCAGGTTGACATGGCGAATGCCATTCATCGTGTTGGTCTGTACCCCCACAACGCGAGTCGTGTCGAAGCGTTGGTCGCGTAAGATATCGGCGATCTTGTGGAGCTGAGTCATCGCATCCGCCGATCGCAACGTGGGAAGGATCCGATCGGCCGCGGAATCGGGTTGATTCCGAACAAACAAACCGAGATAAGTGCGCGCGCGTGCATCGGCATCGGCCGGGGTGAAGCGCGCCATGAGGGCGTTGCCGCTTCCGCAACCCGCGACCAGCAATAGAAGCACACCGGAGAGTGCACGAGTGGAAAGGGTCACGGCCGTGGCGACAGGGTGGAAGCGCGCCATCGTGGCGTCCGAGTTAGGCTGAGATAGATGAAGTGGCAGCGCGTGCAGACGATGCGCAACCACCCCCTACCGCTTGAGCGGGAGCTGTTCCGGGATCGCCGCGCCATCATGCCGCGGATCACTGGCCCCGTAGTGCACGCCGCCCGCCGTCCCCATCACCGCTTGTCCCCACCCGAAATGTCCGGTGCGCGGACCATAGAGCGTGAGATCGTAGCCCATCGGCGAGAGCGAGTCGCGCACCGCCTGCGGGATGCGTGACTCGATGTCGAAGTTGCAGCCCGAGAACCCGGGCTTGGTGAAGCGCCCTGCCTCGAGCGCCTGCTGGATGCTCATGCCGTAGTCGGCGACGTTAGACACGAACTGCGCGTGCGCCTGCGCCTGGTTCCACCCGCCCATGATGCCGAACCCGATGCGCACGCTGTCCTTCTGCATGAATCCCGGCATCAACGTGTGCAGCGGCCGCTTGTGCGGCGCCAGCGTGTTGGTCCTGCCCGTGTCCAGCGTGAACAGCGCGCCGCGGTCCTGCAGCACGAATCCCGTGCCGGCCGGCACGAGCCCCGACCCGAACTCCTCGTAGTTGCTCTGGATGAGCGAGACGATGTTGCCGTCGGCATCGATGACCGTGAGATAGATCGTGTCGCCGCCCTTCTTGTCGGTGATCGACGAGAACTCGGATGGCGCCGCGCTGCAGATGGCGCGCGTCGAGTCGATCATCGCCGCACGCGCGGCCGCGTGCGCCGAATCGAGCATCTGCGTCACCGGAACGTCGCCTAACCGTGGATCGCCCACGTAGCGCAGGACGTCGGCGTAGGCGAGCTGCTTGGCCTCCATCGTCACGTGCAGCGCCTGCGTCGCGTGAAATCCGTACGCCGCCATCGGGTAGTGCGACATCATCTGCAGCATCATGAGGGCGCCGATGCCCTGGCTGTTAGGCGGCAGCTCGTACACCGTCCAGCCGCGATAGTCGACGTGCAGCGGCGTCACCCATTCCGGCTCGAAATCCGCGAGGTCCTCAGGCGTCATGGTGCCGCCGAGTTGCTGCTCGGTGGCGAGGATGGCGTTGGCCGTTGGGCCCTTGTAAAACCCGTCGCGGCCGTGCTTCGCAATGCGCGTGAGCGTGCGCGCGAGGTCGGGATTGCGGAAGATTTCTCCCTCGCGCGGCGTGTGGCCATCGATCAGATACGTCTTCGTCGCGTCCGGCGTCTCGCTGAGCGTCCTCAGATACTCGGCCCACGTGTCCGCGATCACCTGCGACACGGGAAACCCTTCGTTCGCGTACCGAATCGCCGGCGCGAGCACGGTGGAGAGCGGCAGCGTCCCGAACTTGTCGTGCAGCGCCTGCCATCCGGCGACTGCGCCCGGCACCGTCACGCCCCAGATGCCGCGAAGGGGAATGCGCTCGAGGCCCTTGGATTTGACCAGCGCCGGCGTCATGCCACTCGCGGACCATCCGCTCGAGTTGAGCCCGTAGATCCGTCCCGTTCTGGCGATGTAGACGATGGCGAACAGGTCGCCGCCCACGCCGTTCATCGCCGGCTCCATGAGACCGTTGGCCGCGTTGGCCGCGATGGCGGCGTCGACGGCGTTGCCGCCTAACTCGAGCATGTGCACGCCGGCGCTCGCGGCGAGCGGCTGGCTCGCCGCCACGATGCCGTAGCGCGTGATGACCATTGAGCGGCCGGGGATCGGGAGCGGCTGGCCGTTAGGCGGCGTGGCGGGCACGCCGTGTTGGGCGGCGGCGGGACGCGGGAGCGCGGCGGTCACCAGTACGGCGGCGAGCGCGACGAGGCGGCGACGGCACAGTTGCATGACGAGCCCGGGTGTGATGCGCGGGAGTATTCGGGGCATCCGCCTAACGCACCGACCGCGGCGGAGCCGGCTCCCCCTAATGTGCAGCGCGGACCGCCATTTCCATAGAGCGGTAGCCCGGCGGCTCGGTCACCGCACGACGAGCACGCGGTTCCGGCGCCCGCTCATCCGAATGCCCGACGAGTCGAACGGCACGGGCCGTCCGTTCAAGTAATACATTGCGCCGGGCCCTGCGCCCGCCTTGAGGACGAAGGTCCAACCATCGTCCCTCGTCCGCACGTCGTAGGCAAGCCCCTTGGCGGTGCGGGTCCGCGAGAACGACATCCGCGTCGCTCCGACGGGAAGGTCCCGGATCGCCATGTCGGCCCAGCCCGTGGGCGGATGCGGATCGAGCACCACCGTCTTTTTCGGGGCGTTAGGCATGATGCCGAAGAACGCCTCGACCAACGGCACCACAATGCCATAGCTGGTCCACGCGATCACGAAATTGCCGTAGTCGGGCATCATCTCCGAGATCGTGCCCGGCGACCTGATCCCGAACGTCTCCGCGATCTTGTTCATGTACCACAGCGCGTCGTCGCTGCGCCCATAGCGCGCTTCGGCGACCGCCTCGACGCCCGTCGAGATGGTCATCATCGCTTGCCGCTCGACGGCCGACAGATACGGGCCGTACGCCCCGACATTGTCCTTACGAATGCGATCGAGGAGGCGAATCGCCCGATCGCGCGGGGCGATCCCCATCTCCATCGGCGTCGCGATCACCCAGTTCTCGTTCGTGATCCAGGCGCGGCTCGTGTCCGGCATCGCCGCGAAGCGACGCCCGAGCTGCTCGTAGTTCGCGATGAGCTGCGAGCCGCGCGCGGTCGGCTTGCCATCCTCGCCTAACTTGATCTGCTTGATCGCGCCTTCGGCCGCGCGCACCGCCTGCTCCCTGGTGCCGTAGAAGTCGGCATACGACGCGCGGTCCTCGAGCCAGAAGCGATCGTTGATCTTCGCCTCGAGCACCGACGCGAGCGAATCGTAGTGCGCCGCCGCGCCGGAGTCGTGCAGGAACGCCGCGACATGGCTCGTCTCCCGCAGCGCTTGCTGCGTATACGCCGCCGCATCGATCAACTCGGCGTTGAGACCCAGTACTTCCATGATGCCGTAGCCTTCGGGGAACAGATCGCCGTTCGTGTCGGCGTCCGTTAGGAGCCAGTGGAGGCTCTTCCGCATCGCCGGGTACATCTCGCGCGCGAAGGCCGTATCGGCCGTCCAGTCGATGAGCTGCCCGGCCGTCATGACGTACTGCGCCGTCTCCTGCGTGTTGCCGTGGTTCCCCACGAATCCGTTCGTCGTCACCTCGTGCACGATGCGCCCGTTGCCGTTGGCTTTCATCGACTGCCGCCACAAGAGGCGGAGCGTCTCTTTGGTGAGATCGAAGTCGCCCGTGGCGATGAGCGCCTGCGCGGTGTACATGTCGGGGAACCACCACGGATACTCCGGGAGACCAGCCCCGAAGCCGCGGCCCATTCCCGGCACATCGCGGACGAGCCACTGGTTGTTGATCCGCACCCAATCGTAGACCTGCTGCAGCCGCCGGTCGGGAATGGTGATTCGCGCCTCCGTTAGGAGCGCCGCGTAGCGCGCCTTTTTCTGCTCGAGCAGACGCGCGTGCGTGTGCGCGATGCGCGCAAACGTGCGCAGCGCGGACGATTCGTCGGTGACCGACCCCGCGATCACGAACGTCAGCGTCGAGCTCCCGTGCGGCGCGACCGTGAGCGCGTAGCGCGACGCCGCGGTGACGCCGAGTCCCGCGGTATGCATCGGCTCCGGGTGTGCGACGGGGTCGCCCGTTCGGGACGTCGCGCCCCACATGCAAAACCAGGGATTGCGCGTATCGTGTGCGACGAACCCGCGCCGCGACGGCTGCCATGCAACGCTGTCCGGCGCGTCGTGAATGCCTAAACTGTCCGACATCCACACTGGCAACAGGTCGGTCTTCACCGTAAGCTGGAGACTCAACCGCCTTGGGCGTGCGCTCGCGTTACGGACGATGTATTGGACGACCAGTCCGTTCTGTCCATCGGGGCTGAACTCGAAGCGCTCGACTGTCACGCCGTCGAGCACCGGTCCGTAGTCGAATCGGCTCCCGTACGGAAAGGCGGTGAAGTCCTCGCTTTCGGCCAGCGCGGTGTCGCGATGACTCGCCCTGTCCGTTAGGCGGGCCCAAAAGCCGTCGATCAGCTTGATCGGCTGTAGCCACAACCCGCCCATCTCGCCGCCCACGTGACCGCCCAGATCGGGGAAGGCTCCGTCCTGCGTGCCGATCAGGTACGTGCGGTCGCCGGCGGTGACGTACGGCTCGTGCGTGCTCTGTCCGTGATTGCTCAGGCCGGCGAGGGCAGGCGGGGCACCGGACTGCTGGCCGAGGGCCGGGCGGGCGCTCGCGAGTGCGAGCAGGGCGATCAATACCGATACTCGTCGCATCAACTGCCGTGCGCTCATCACCCGTCCCGCCACTTTGAGCATATAACGAAGACCGGGGCTTGCGGCAAGGCCCGGGTCACGCGGTAGAGTCGCGGACTCGTGATACCACGGAGTTCGTGATGACGGATCATGCGGTACTGATTGCGGGCGGAGGTCCAACGGGACTGATGTTGGCGGCCGAGTTGGCGCTGGCGGGCGTCGACGTCGCCGTCGTCGAGCGGCGCGCCGGCCAGGAGATGTCAGGCGCACGCGCGGGCGGTCTGCACGCACGCACGATCGAAGTGTTCGACCAGCGGGGCGTCGCCGATCGGTTCGTCTCGCAGGGGCAAACGTATCCGGTCGTGCACTTCCACGTTCCGTTGGACTTGAGTGATTTTCCATCACGGCGCAACTACGTCCTCGGCCTGTGGCAGAACCACATCGAGCGCATTCTCGCCGAATGGGTCGCCGAGCTGCCGGTGCGGTTCTATCGCGAGCGTGACGTGACCGGGGTCACGCAGGACGACGCCGGCGTCGTCGTCCGGACGGCCGACGGTTCGTGCCTAACGGCACAGTACCTCGTCGGATGCGACGGCGGGCGCAGCGTGGTCCGAAAATCGGCCGGCATCGCGTTCCCCGGGTACGACGCGGCGACGAGCTGGTTGATCATCGAGGCCGATGCGTCCGACGAACCCAGGTGGGGCTGGCACCACGACGCCGTCGGCAGCCACGCCATCGGCCACGCCGATGGCGGACCGCGGCGCCTGCGGGCTGTCCTAACGGAACCGCACGTCGGACGCGCCGGCGAACCGACGTTCGATGATGCGCGTGCACTGCTGGTCGCGGTCTACGGAACCGATTTCGGCATCCACAGCCCCACCTGGGTGTCGAGGTTCACCGACATGACGCGGCAGGCCGCGGCCTACCGCGACCGCCGCGTCTTGTTGGCCGGCGACGCCGCGCACGTGCATGCGCCGATCGGCGGGCAGGGCCTGAACATCGGCGTGCAGGATGCGGTGAACCTGGGGTGGAAGCTGGCGCAGGTCGTTAGGCAGACATCGCCGGCGGCGCTCCTCGATACGTATCACGCCGAGCGCCACCCCGTCGCCGCCCGCGTGATGCGCGGCGTCATGGCGCTCAGCGCGCTGCGCGAGACGGACGAACGCACGAAGGCGTTGGGCGAGTACGTTGCGGAGATGCTCGCCATGGACGAGCCGCGCAAGCGATTGGCCGGTCAGATGTCGGGTCTGGACGTGCACTACGACCTCGGCGCGGGTCACCCGTTGCTGGGGCGTCGAATGCCGGATCTCGATCTCGCCACC
>DASVAC010000005.1:0-22836 GCA_036376535.1 Gemmatimonadaceae bacterium
CAGCGTCCGGCATCCGTCCTCCGAGCATACCGGCGCGGCGAACACGAGCGTCGCCGGCTGTGCGCGCCGCACCGATGCGAGCGCCGCGCGCGCGGTCACGCCGGTCGCGAGCCCGTCATCCGCCAGCACCACCGCGCGCCCGGCCAGATCGGGGAACGGCCGATCGTCACGGAAGCGGAGCATCCGGCGGTCGAGCTCCGCGCGCTCCCGCCTCGTGACCTTCTCGATGTACGCATCGCTCACACCGAGCGCTGCCACGATCTCGTCGTCGAGCACGCGCGTGCCGTCCGCCGCCACCGCGCCGATGCCCAGCTCTTCGTGCCCCGGCGCGCCCAACTTGCGCGCGACGATCACGTCCAACGGCGCGCCTAACGCACGCGCGACCTCGCGCCCGATGATCACTCCGCCGCGCGGGACGCCGAGCACGAGCGGACGCTGGTCGACGAGATTCGGCAGCCGCGCCAGGAGTGTCTCACCCAGCTGACGGCCGGCATCGGCGCGGTCCGCGAACAGCATCTCACGCGCCGCGCGCCGGCGGCGGCAGGTGGTCGACGAACCAGCCGCACGACAGGCGCGCCACCTCCTCGAGCGCGCCCGGCTCCTCGAACAGGTGCGTCGCGCCGGGGATCACCACGAGCTTCGCGATGGACCCGAGTATCGCGCACGCCTCTTCGTTGAGCGGGATGATCGGCACGTCTTCGCCGCCCACGATCAGCAGCGACGGTGCGCGCACGCGCTTCAGGCAATCGCGCGCCAGATCGGGTCGCCCGCCGCGCGATACCACCGCGAATACGTCGCGGAGCTCCGACGCCGCGTGCAACGCGGCCGCGGCGCCGGTGCTGGCGCCGAAATATCCCAGAGCGAGCGCGGACGACACGGGGCGCTCGCGCACCCATCGCGACGCGCCTAACACACGCGCGCCGAGCAGGTCGATGTCGAAGCGCAGCAGACCCGTGCGCGCATCTTCGTTCTGCTCATCCACCGTCAGCAGATCGATGAGCAGTGTGGCGAGCCCGGCGCCCTCGAGTGCGTGCGCCACCAGCATGTTTCGCGGGCTCGTGCGACCGCTGCCGCTGCCGTGCGCGAACAGGACTACGCCGCGCGCCGACACCGGGACACTCAACACGGCATCCAGTCGAGCGTCCTCGAGCTCGACCACGACATCGGTGCGCATGACCGTCGAGCGGTCCATTGATCGCCCCCTATGGTGCGGGGCTAGAGCCGCACGAAGAAGCCCAGGCGATACGTGACGCGTGAGGCCGGCGGGACTTCCATGCGACGCACCTCCCCGTACAACGCCCAACGCGTGGTGAGGTCGTACGAAATGCCGAGAAAGTACTCGCCGCCCAGTTTCGCGCCCGTGTAGTCGTCATGTATGGGCTGCGACCGTGCAATGTCGGTGCCGAGAAAGTGCACAGCGAGGCCCGCGCCGACATACGGCTCGAACCGTTTCACGTGAGCGACCGAGTACCGCGCCGCCATGCCCACGCTGAAGTCGTGGAACGAGCCGGGGATGGGCACGTCGTCGGCGTCGAACCGATGGACGTCCGCGTGCAGATAGTTGACCTCGGCCAGCAGGTGCAGCTTGCGCGTGAACACCGAGCCCAGGTCGACGTCGCCGCCGAGCTCCCAGCCGTTCCGGCCGTGCTCCACGGTCGTGTAGCTCAGGTACGAGCCCACGCGATCCAGGCCTAACTGAGCGACGCTGCTGTCGGCCTGCGCACGCCCGGTGTGCGCGGCCGCGAGCACGCCCGCCGCGACGCACGCCCACAGTCGTATTCCACGATGTACCATCGGTCTCCTCATGAAGGACCGCCTGCTCACCGCTGGCGGAGCGCGATGAGGCCGCCCGCCGCCCAAGCGCCAAGGTAGACGCCCACGAGCGACAGCGCCACGCTTGCCGCCACGTACGCGCTCGCCCGCCCCACTTCCCCATCGTTGATCAGCGCCATCGTCTCGAATGTGAACGTCGAGAACGTCGTGTAACCGCCGCACAAGCCCGTCGTGAGAAAGCCCCGCATTTCGGGCGAGATCGCCGGCGTCGCCAACGCGAATCGCATCAGCAATCCGAGCAGCAGCGAGCCCGTGATATTGATGAGCAGCGTGCCGGCGGGAAACCCGGGCCCGAACCGTTGCTGCACCGCGGCGCCCAACAGCAGCCGCGCCACGCCGCCGATCGCGCTGCCTAACGCAACGGCGAGGATCATGGCCACGCCGCGACCGCCTCCACCGCGGCGTCGGGCGACGCCAGCAAGAACGACAGGTCGGAGCCTGGCGGGAAGTCGATCGCCTCGCGGCCGGCGACGAACACGCGCGCCCCCGCGCCGCCCTCCGGACGCCCCGTCAATTCCACGAGACCGCCCGCCACGCGCAGCGCGCTCCCTTCGCGCAAACCCACCACCGGCACCCGCGGGTGCAACACCAGAAACTCCGCGATCCGCTCGGCCCGCGTTTCACCTTGATGCCCGGGCGGATGAAAATCGGTGTAATGCGCGTTGATCTGGAACGGCACCAGGCCGAGCGCGCCGAGTCCGGGCGGGTCGGCAATGGGCATGTCGTTGGTGGTCGCGATCGTCGGACACGCCGCCACCGCTCCGGCGCTCCACCCGATGTACGGCACGCCCGCGTGCACGCGCTCGCGAATCACGCCGAGCAGCCCGGACACCGCGAGCTGCCGCAAGAGCTGGAACGTGTTGCCGCCGCCGACGATGATGGCGCCCGCGTCGCGCACCGCCCGCGCCGGGTCCGCCGCGTGGTGCACCGACTCGACCTCGACGCCTAACGGCGTGAAGATCTCGTGCACCCGCTCCGCGTACACGTCCATCGAGAACGACACGGCCGCAAACGGAATGAAGGCCGCGCGCGCCACGCCGGCCAGCGCGTCCTCGAGCGCCCCGCGCGCGTACACCAGCACGCGGCCGTCCGCGTCGCGCGAGTTGCTCAACAGCAACAGCCGGCGCGACGCCGGCCAGCCCGCCGTATCGTTAGGCATCGCTCGATTCCGTGTCGTCGCCCACCGTGCGCCAACTGCCCGTGATGTCGATCGGCCAGCTCGCCGGCCGCTCCTCTTCCGGCAAATGCGGGCGATACATGATCACCTTGGCCCGCTCCAACGTGATGAGGCCGCCGCCGATCATGCCGTCCAGCTCGGGCAGGAGCCCCTGAATCTGTTCCTCCGTATCCACCACCTCGATCACGATCGGCAGATCGAGCGACAGCACTTCGATGCGATCGCTCCGCACGCGCGAGCTGGCGCCGAATCCCATGATCGCGCGCAACACCGTGGCACCCGCACAGTGCCGGCGGCGGAGAAGCTCGACGATCTCGCGATACAGCGGCTTTCCGTTGTGCTTGTCGCGCTCGCCGATGTGGATGCGCATGAGCACGCGTTCGCCCTTGAAGCCGTGCATGGTTGGCGCGCCGCCGGTGTCAGGCATTGTAGTGCTCCTCGTCCAACCGTAGCTCGCCTTCCACGTCGTCGTAGCTGAACAGCTCCGCGTAGCGGCCCCAGTCGATGAGCGTCTCGAACTGGCGCCGCGCTTCAGTCCGCGCGAACGACGTCTCGAGCTCGGCCAGCACCTCTTCGGCCTGTAGCACCCGGGACTGGCTCGCCTCCAACCGGTGCACGATCTCGCGCATGAGCGACAGGTGGTCGAGCACCGCGTGCCGGAACAACGTCTTCTGCGCGTCGAGCTCGAGCGGCGCGAATCGCTGGCCTAACGGAGTGAGGAACACGCTGCGCTCCTGGATGTCCGCGAATCCGAGCAGGTCGGTCGCCTCGGCGATGCGAAGGATGGTCTCGCCGCGCATCTGGAGGTCGCGCGCCAGATCGCTCAGCGGGCCGGAATTCCCGATCCCCGAGAGATACTGCACGAAGCCCGTCAGGTCGTCGATGCTCACATCGGGCAGCGCCTGATAGCGCCGCGGCCGCGCCGGCTCCGCCTTGCGCCGCTGGCGCGTCGGGGCGCGCGCGATGTACTGCTCCACCAGCTGCTCCGCATCCTCGTCGGGATTCGTGATCACCTGATAGATCGCATCCACAAGGCGCGTGCGCGCCGGACTTTTTTCACGACGCTCCGTGGGACGCAATCCCTTGAGCTCCACGCGTACGCGGCCGGGATTGGCGCCGAACACGAGGATGCGATCGGCCATCGACACAGCTTCATCGATGTTGTGCGTCACCATCAACACCGACTTCGTCGGCATCGCGCTGTCCGACCACATGTCGCGCAGCTCGCCCCGCAGCGTCTCCGCGGTCAGCACGTCCAGCGCCGAGAACGGCTCGTCCATGAACAGCACCTCGGGCTGCACGACCAACGCGCGCGCAAATCCGACGCGCTGCTTCATGCCGCCGGACAACTCCTTCGGGAACGCTTCCTCGAACCCGTCGAGACCGATGAGGTCGATGGCCCGCAGCGTGCGCTCGCGGCGCTCGGCTTCCGGTACCTCCGTGGCCAACAAGCCGAGCTCCACATTCTGGTACACCGTGAGCCATGGAAAGAGGGCGAATCCCTGAAAGACGATCGCGACCTGTCGGTTAGGCCCGTGCAGCGGCGCGCCGCGCGCGAGCACGCGGCCCTCCGACGGCTGCAAGAGACCCGCAAGGATGCGCAGCAGCGTCGACTTGCCCGAGCCCGATGGGCCCAGCAGTGCCACGTACTCGTTCTCGCGCAATTCGAGGTCGATGCGTTCGAGCACCGGCGCCGTGTCGTCGCTGAAGAACTTGCGCACGCCTTCGGCTGCCAACAGCACGGTGCCCGGCGGCTTCGGAGCGAGTGCGCGCGTCGTGGTTGCCATCGATGGTCCTCGTTCCGCGAATCAGCCGAGACGGAAACGCGTTTCTGCGTAGCCGTAGAGGCGACGCCAGAGCAGACGATTCATCACGATCACGATGCCCGCCATGACGAGCGTGCCTGCGAGCAATACAGGGAAGTCGCCGCGCTCGGCCGCGCCGGCGATCAGCGCGCCCAAACCGGTGGTGCTCGTCGTGTGTCCCGCGAACGTCACGTATTCGGCGACGATGCTCGCGTTCCAGGCGCCGCCCGTAGCGGTAATCATCCCCGTCACGAGATACGGGAAGATGGCAGGAAGAATGAGCGTCTTCCAGCGCCGCCAGCCCACCACGTGATACATGGTGGCCGCCTCCTTGAGATCGGACGGGATCGCCATCGCGCCCGCGATCACGTTGAACAACACATACCATTGCGTGCCGAGCAGCATGAGCGCGACCGCCGCGACGTTGAGCCCGCCCGGCACCGCGAGCAGCGCAAGGAGCAGCACGGGGAACACGGCCGTGGCGGGAATCGACGCCGTGATCTGCACGATCGGCTGGAGCCGCCTTGCCCAACGGGGATTCGTGCCGATGGCGACGCCCGCCGGGACGGTCCATGCCGCCGCGATCACGAGCGCGATCGTCGTGCGGGCCAGCGTCGCTGCCGCGCTCACGCCCACGCGACCCCAATCGCCTTTCGTTAGGCCGCCCAGCGTGTGCGCCGCGAGCACGAGGCCCCACACCACGGCCGCCCCCGCGAGCACGAGCGCCACGATTCCGATGGCGCGCCGCCGGCGCCGCCGCGCGGGCGGCACCTCGCCGCCGTCGGTATCGGGCGTGTCACCGTTTCGTGACGCGCCCAACGCATGGTCGATGCGTTTGCCGGCCGGCCGCAGCACCCGCGAGCGCAATGCGTCGATCAAGCGAGAGCCGCGCAGCGCGTCGAGCACCCGCGACGAGGGAGCCTCGCTGCCGGCGCTCTCGAATTTGAACCGGTCCGACCACGCCAGCATCGGACGCCACAGAATCTGGTCGAGCAGCACGATCACGACCACGAGCGTGAGCAGTCCATACACCAACGCGCGGGTATCCCCAGCATCGGCCGCGGCCGCGAGATAGGAGCCCAATCCCGGCAGTCGCAGACGCCCGTCGCCCACCGCGAACTGCTCGCTGGCCATGAGAAAGAACCATCCGCCCGCCCAACTCATCATGCTGTTCGCGATGAGCGAGATCACTCCGAAGGGCAGCTCGAGGCGTGTGAACTTCCGCCAGAAACCGAGACGGTAAATCCGCGCCGCCTCGGTGAGCTCGCTCGGGATCGTGATCAGCGATTGATGGAAGCTGAACGCGAGGTTCCACGCCTGGCTGGTGAAAATGAGAATCACGGCCGCGAGCTCGAGCCCGAGCGTGCGCCCGGGGAACAACGCCACGAGGCCGAGCACGACGCCCGGCATGAACGACAGAATCGGAATGCTCTGCAAGATGTCGAGCAGCGGCAGCATCACGCGCTCGGCCGCTTTGCTCGATGCCGCAAAGCGCGCATACGCAATCGAGAACACGAGCGACACGATGTACGCGAGCACCATTCGCAGCGTCGAGAGCGCTGCGTAGTACGGCAGCCGCAGGGGCGAAAGCGAAATGCGAAAGCCGGGCGACAGCGGCGCGCGCCATTCGGCAGCGGCGCGCATGACGCCGAACGTAACCGCCGCCACGGCGCAGAGGAGGATGAACTCCACCCACCGCGGCGCGGGCGACGTGACAACCGGCGCCGCGGGCGCGCGACCCTCTGTAACGACGGGTGCAATCGGCTGCGCCATGCGGGATCGACGTTTGGGAGACGAGGAAGAAAAACGGCGCAGCCCAAAGACGGAAGGGGCCCGGCCGCGGAAACTCCGCGCCGGGCCCCAACGGTTCAGCGAACGGGCTACTTGCCTTCCAGCTCGTCCGCCAGGCGCGCCGACTCGTACACGTCCCGCAGCGCCTCGATGATGGCGCGAGACGACACGCTCACCGAGCGCGCCACGTCGTCGGTGAAAATGAACCGGTTAGGCAGGGACTCGATGTTGCCGTCGAAGATGAGCCCCACGAGCTCGCCGTCGCGGTTGATCACCGGACTGCCCGAGTTCCCGCCGATGATGTCGTTGGTCGACACGAAATCGAGCGGCGTCGTCAGGTCCATCTTGGCGCGCTGCTGCATCCAGCGATCCGGCAGGTGGAACGGCGGCTTGTCGTCGAACGCCGTCGCGTGCCCGAACATGCCGTAGAACGTGGTCTTGTACGGCGCGATCGTCCCGTTGTACGGATAGCCTTTCACCACGCCGTCGGTGATGCGCAGGGTGAACGTCGCATCCGGCGGCAGCTTCGTGTTGTACACCGCGAAGAGCGCCTGTCCCACCCGGTCCGTGTTGGCCGACACGATGTCGTCGAGCCGCGCCTGCGCCATCTGCGCCTGGTCGGCTAACGGAGCGATCTTGCGCGCCAGCACGATCATGGGATCGGTGGACGTGTCCACCGCCGCCGCGCCGCCGTCGAGCAGCGCCTGCCGCGCGGTGAGCGACGCGAGCTTGGTGCCCGACAACAGCGACGCGGCGACGTCCTCCGGCGCGCGCACGCCTAACACAACGGTGCGGTAGGGATCGTTAGGCGGAAGCCCCTGCTGCACCGCCTTGAGGAACGACGTCAGCTCCATCCGCTCCGTGGCCGAGTCGATGGGCTGGTCCACCAGCACCGACTGGCGGATGCGCGCCAGGCCATCGCGCCGGTACTGCGGCAGGCGCTTCGCGTCGGCCAGCGCACTCTGGGCCGGCAACCGTACGATGGCGCCGGCCCAGTTCATGAGCTGCGACCCGAAGGGCGGGTTGAAGCTGAAGCCGTAGTAATTGCTCTCAGCCGCCATCGCGGTCAGTTGCTTCTCCGCGTTCGCGATCTCGGTCCACGCGCTGCCGTATTTGGGCCGCAGCGCGGGGTCCGCGTCCACGCGCGCGCGAAGATCGCGCTCGAAGGCCGCCTTCCGCGCCATGATCGTCGTGTCGAGCAGCCCCGCGCGGTATCCGGTGATCGCCTTCTTCGAGTTTTCGATGTTGAAGATCAGGTTCTCGTACGTGCGCTTGTTCTCCGCGCTCTGCGCGCTCAGCGCGTTGAGCACGGCGATCGTGCGATCGAATGCGGCGAGCGTGAACGGATACTGCACGTCGCGCAGCGACTGCATCTGCGCGAGCGTGAGCAGCCGGCCCGTCGAGCCCGGGTTGCCGGTCACGAACACCAGGTCGCCCTCGCGCGCGCCGGACTTGCTCCACTTGAGGTAGTCCGTCACGACCATCGGCGAGTCGTTCTGGTACACGCGCAAGAGCGCCATGTCGAGGTCGTATCGCGGATACGTGAAGTTGTCCGGATCGCCGCCGAAGAATGCGGCTTCTTCTTCGGGCACCATCACGAGCCTAACGTCGGTGTATCGCTCGTATCGGTAAAGCGAATACATCCCGCCCTGATAGAGCGTCACGACCTCGCATCGCAGGTGCGTCTGCGCCTGACAGTCGGTCTGCACCTGGTTGATGGCCGAATCCCGCTGCTGCACCTGCGCATCCGCGTTCTTGGCCGTGACCGCGCCACGAATCTGGCGCGTTACATCCGAGATCGACTGCAGTTGGTCGACGTACAGCGTCGAGCACTTGCGCTCGTCGGCCACCGTTGCGGCCACGAAGCCCGTGGTGTTGTAGTTGGTATCCGCCGGCGACGCCGAGGCGACACACGCCCGCGCGCAGTGATGGTTAGTCAACACCAATCCGCGCGCCGAGACGAACGAGGCCGAGCATCCCGGCAAGCGCACGGAGGCGAGACGCACGTGGTTGAGCCACGTCGAGTCCGGCGTGAATCCGTACATCTGCTTCCAGTAGTCGAGCGGCGGTGCATCGAAGGTCCACATCGTGCCCGCTTCCTTCACGTACTTCGCGGGACCGAGCGGCACCGGCAATCGCGCCGGTTCTTTCGGCACACGCGTAGGCGGCCTGCGAGTCGTGACCTGCGCCGACGACGTGACTGGAAGCCCAACGGAAAGGACTGCGAGTGCCACAATGGCGCGACGGAGCGGACGGAGCAGGCAGTCGATGTGCATAGGCCTCGTCGAGTCGAAATGGGCGGAAATCGTCCAGAGCCAAATTCGGTCATCGAGCGACGGAGCGAAAGGTCTCCGTCGCTCCCGCGGTCAGCGCGTCGGCGAAGCTGGCACGGAGCTCGCACTGCGGTTGACGCAGGTACCCGTGCGGATTACCATGCTCGCCCAAGCGGGTTGCTCGAACATGCGCGCGCTCGTCTGTTCGGGCACACACGAATCTCTTACACCACTTGCTCGCACGAGATGCCGCGTCGCTCACACGTTCATCTTGCCGTCGTCGCGACGCTCGCGGCCGCTCTCGTGATGAGCCCCGCCGTGCTTCGCGCGCAAGATGGTGTGCGCACCACGCCTCTCGTCGAAGAACCGCATTCCTTCATCGCGTTCCGCCACTCCGCCCTCGCGCTGGGCGACTCGATCGTGGAGCTGGCGCGTGAACAGTTGGGCAAGCGATACGTGTTCGGCGGCTCGTCGCCGCGGCGCGGTTTCGACTGTAGCGGCTTGGTGCAGTACATCGCGGGCATGCTCCACATCGTTCTCCCGCGCACCGCGCGTCTGCAAGCGCGCGCCGGTGAGGCGATCGCGAAGGACACCGCGCAGCTCATGCCCGGCGACCTCGTCACGTTCGGTCGCGGCTCGCGCATCACGCACATCGGGATCTACGCCGGCAACGGCCGCTTCATTCACGCGAGCACCAAGGCGGGGCGCGTGATCGAGACGACGCTCGTTCGCCCGACGGCGCGCGGCATCAAGCCGTGGCAGGGAGTGCGTCGTATTGCCCTGACCGACATCGACACGCTGGCAACGAGCGACGCACCGTCGCACTAGCGCGGCTCGCGCACCGTCGCTTCGACGACGAGTCGCGCACCCGTTTTCGGAAAATCCAACTTCGACAACGAGTCCGCCAAGACCGCGGCTCGCGCTCGCGGATCGGCGCGTACGAATCCGGGCGCGCGCTGTCGAGTGGAGATCAAGCGCACCGCGCTCACCGTGCCGCGGCGATCCATGGTCGCACAGAGGAGCGCGCCGCGGTCGAGCGGACTGTCGAGCGCGAACGGTCCGTATGTCACGAGGTTGCCTAACGAGTACGCGATGAGCGCGCCGTGCCGCCACTCGATGGCGCGCACCACGTGCGGTCCGTGCCCAACGACGAGCGTCGCGCCCGCATCCACAGCCGCGTGGGCGAACGCCACCGGATTTCCGCGACGCTCATCCAGGAACGTTTCCATCGTATCGCGCGTGCGCTGGGCGTTCGCGCCTTCTGCGCCCAGGTGCATCGTGACCACGAGCCGCCGATAGCGCGCCGCCGCGCGCGACACGTGGCGCCGCACCGCAGCGAGGTTCCGCGCATCCGGCTCGCCCGAGCTTCCAAAGCCCAGAAAGGCGACCGTGTCACCGCGCGACGTGACCACGGGTGTCGCGATGGTGTCCGCGCCCGTCACGTGCACGCCGGCTTGCTCGAGCGCATCGAGCGTGCGCGTGAGACCGGTCACACCGGCGTCGCGCGAATGATTGTTCGCGACGTTGGCCACGACTTCTCCGCTGTCGCGCAAATGACGGAGCGCTGACGCTGCCGATGTAGGCATCCGGAGCGCGTAGCAACGCGTGGTCGCGCCCGTGCACTTGGCCGTCGTATCGGTGCCAGTCGCGGTGTCACCGATCGCACCCTCGAGATTCACCATCACCAGGTCAGCACCGGCACCATCGAGCATCGGGACCAACGGAGCCAATAAGTGCGCCGGCGCTGGCAGTGCCGGCGGTCGACGGCGCATCCACTTCGCGGCGCGATCTACCCAGGTCGTATCGAGGTTGGTGCCGAGTGAGACGTCCCCGCCCATGCAGACACGGACGGCGCCAGAATCGGCGCGCGCCACTTCCTGGGAGGCGAGTGGATCCGCGAGCGCGGTCCCGCACACGAAGGCCGCGAAGCAGCACGCGAGCAGGCGCGCGAAAGCGGTCGGAACGACCGCTCGACAGCGTGTCCGCTTATGGGACGTGCATTCCCAATGGCGGGCACCCAGCTCGACAAAGCGGATCTGGCCTGCTGGACAAACCATTGCCCTATAAGCGATTGTCCAATCTGTCACCCGGGCACGCTCCTTCCCGTAGGGGAGTGAGCGAAATGCCGTAACTTAGCGGCGCCTATGAACCATCCGAGTCATTGATCCGTGGACATTCCGCGCGAACCACCCAGCAAGAAGAAGCGCAACATCCTGATCGGCGCCGGCGTGCTCGCCGTCGTAATCATCACCGCCGCACTGAGTCGCCTGAGTCCTGCAGCGCCCCCGGTGGATCGGGCGACTCTCATGATCGACACCGTGCGCCGCGGCGAGATGGTGCGGCAGGTACGCGGTCCTGGCACGCTAGTGCCCGACCAGATCCTGTGGATCTCCGCCCTCACGGGCGGCCGCATCGACCAGATCTACGTGCGTCCGCCGGCCAAGGTCCAGGCGAACACACTCATTCTTACCATGTCCAACCCGGACGTGACGCTCGAGCAGCTGAATGCCGACCAGCAGTTGAGCGCTGCCGAGGCCGCCATGGCTAGCCTCAAGACGACGCTGGAAACGCAGCGTCTCAATGAGGAAGGCGTGGTCGCCAACGCCGACAACCAGTATCAGACCGACAAGCGGGCCGCCGACGTTTCGGGGGCCCTGCTCGCCAAAGGATTGATCTCGCCGCAGGACGCCGCCAACGCCAAGAGCAAAGCCGGCGCATCAGAAACTGCGTTCAAGGTGGAAACCCAACGGCTCGATGTGATGTCAAAGACCATCGATGACCAGTTGAAGCTCCAGCAGCAGCAAATCGACCGGCTCAAGGCGATCTCGGAGTTCCAGAAGAAGCGGGTGGAATCGATGCAGGTTCGGGCGGGCTCTGACGGCGTGCTTCAGGACATGGATCTGCAGCCGGGGCAATGGCTGCAGCCGGGCACGCTGCTCGCCAAGGTTGCGCAGCCCGGCAAGCTCAAAGCGGAGCTCCGTATTCCTGAGAACCAGGCGGCCGACGTGCAGGATGGTCAGCCGTGTGCCGTGGACCTGCGAAACGGAATCGTCCAAGGACACGTAACGCGTATTGACGCATCGGCGCAGTCGGGGACCGTGGGAGTGGACGTGGCGCTCGATGGACCGCTGCCGCCGGGTGCCCGGCCGGACCTGAGCGTGGACGGGACGATCGAGGTGGAGCGCCTCAAGAACGTGCTGTACGTGGGGCGGCCCGCCTACGGACAGCCGGAGAGCACGGTCGGTCTCTTCAAGTTGACGCCGGATGGCAAGGAAGCGACGCGCGTGAATGTGAAGTTAGGCAGGGCCTCGGTTACGACCATCGAAGTAGTTCAGGGTCTCAATGTCGGCGACAAGGTGATCATCTCCGACATGTCGCAGTGGGATTCGCACGACCGCGTCAGTTTGCACTGATCGCGACCACCGGATTCGCCGAGCACACGCTCAAGCCCAAACCTCGACCCCGCCTCCCATGGACTCCGTCTCGCCAACACCTGTGCCTGCTTCTGCAGGCAGTTCCTACTCATCGGCCACGTCGGACGGCAAAGCGCTGATTCGTCTCGACGCGATCGCGAAGATTTTCTATACCGACGAGGTGGAGACGCACGCGTTGGCGGGCGTGCACCTTGAGGTGCCTCCGGGTGAGTACCTGGCGATCGCCGGACCGTCGGGCTGCGGCAAGACGACGCTGCTCTCGATCCTCGGCCTGCTCGACACACCGACCCAGGGCGAGTATCTACTCGACGGGCAGCCGGTGGCGGGCCTCACGGCGAGCCAGCGCGCGCGCGTTAGGAATCGCCAGATCGGGTTCATCTTCCAGGCCTTCAACCTGATCGGCGACCTCACGGTGTACGAGAACGTGGAGCTCCCGCTCACGTATCGCGGCATGGATTCCAACGAGCGGCGGAAGCGCGTGCTCGAGGCGTTGGAAAAGGTCGGGATGTCGCACCGGGTGAAGCACTATCCCTCGCAGCTGTCCGGCGGTCAACAGCAGCGCGTGGCCGTCGCGCGCGCGGTGGCCGGCGATCCGTTGATTCTCCTGGCCGACGAGCCCACGGGAAACTTGGACTCGACGAACGGCGAGGCGGTGATGGAGTTGCTGCGTGACCTGCACCGTCAGGGCGCGACGATCATCATGGTGACGCACGATCCGCGGTATGCGAGGCACGCAGATCGGTCGATCCACTTGTTCGACGGGCGGGTGGTGGAAGACGAGTCGGGTCCGAAAGAAAAGGCCGATGAATCGCAGCTGAAGGAAGCCGGATTCTGAGAGCTGGGGAAGCGGCGGCTGGCGCCGCCTGAGGGAAGCGGGGATCGAGCCCCGAGCAAAGCGGCGGCCTAACAGCCGCCGCTTCCGTCAGGGGACCGCTTCTCATCCCCACGTCGCCCAGGCGGCGCCAGCCGCCGCTTCCCGGAGCGAGTATGCTCGATCTGACGTTCGCCCTGCGCTCCCTCCGCCGCACGCCAGGATTCGCCGCGGCCGCCGTCCTCTGTCTTGCGTTAGGCATCGGCGCCACCAGCACGGTCTTCGGCATCGTCGACGCGCTCTTCTTCCGGCCCCCGGCCGGCGTCGGCGACCCCGGCGGCATCGTCCGGCCGTACATCGACGTGCACGCCAAGTACATCATGATGAACAACGCGCCGGACGTGTCGTACCCGATGTATCAGGCGTGGCGCGACGGCGCGAAATCCCTGTCCGCGATCGCCGGCTTTTCGTCGTTAGGCATGAGCGCCGGACTCGGCGGCGCGGCGCGGCACGTCGACGGCTTCATCGTGTCCGGCAACTACTTCTCCGTCCTCCGCGTGCGACCGGCTTTGGGCCGTTTCTTCGCGGCCGAAGACGACGCCGGACCCGGCAGTCCGCCAACCGCGGTGATCAGCCATGCGTACTGGCAGCGAATGTACGGCGGCGATCGCGCCGTGCTCGGCAAGCCGATCGTACTCGATGGACACGAGTACAGCATCATCGGCGTCGCGCCGACGGAGTTTCATGGCATTGATGCCGACAACGCGGATGTGTGGGTCACCGTGTCGCACGCGTCCTTCGTCGGGTATCCGGCCATGTACCTCACGTCGAACAACGCGTTCTGGCTGCAGACGGTTGGACGCCTCGCAGCCGGCGTCAGCGCCGAGACGGCCCGCGGCGAGCTGGAATCGATCTATCGGCACGTCCTGGAGGCCGGAACTGCCAAAGAGGCTCGGCCGACGCATCTGCGACTGACCCTCGGACCGATCCTCGCGGCTCGCGGGCCAAGTACCTCTGATAGTGCCCGCATTGCGCGCTGGCTCGCCCTCGCCGCGGCGCTCGTGTTGGCCATTGCCTGCGCCAACACCGCGAACCTCCTGCTCGCCCGCGCCACCGTTAGGCGGAAGGAAATCGCGGTGCGCCTCTCGCTCGGCGCCAGCCGGTCGCGGTTGACCCGCCAGCTGCTGGTCGAGAGCGTCGTGCTTGCCCTGTTAGGCGCCTGCGCCGGGCTGGCGCTCGCCTTCTGGGGATCGGATCTCGTGCCCGCTGTGGGGCTGCCGCCGCTCAGCTTCTTCGCACACGGCCGGGTGCTCGTGTTCACGTCGGCGGCGGCGATCGCCTGCGGACTGTTGTTCGGCCTTGCACCCGCCTGGGCCGCGAGTCGCGCCGACCTCTCGGCCGCGCTCAAACAAGGCGCGCGCGAGGGTGTGGATCACCGATCGCGCCTCCGCACAGCCCTCATGATCGTGCAGATCGCGCTCGCCGTCGTTCTCCTCACGGGCGCCGGCATGTTTGTGCACAGCCTGCGCAACACCGAGTCCGTGAACCTCGGCATGAACACGGAGCACCTGGTGACCGTGTCGGTCGACCTCGGGGTGGTCGGCTACAGTGATAGCGCGAGCTTCCGATTCGATGAGCTCGCGCGCCAACGACTCGACGCGTTGCCCGGCATCCGAAGCGCCAGCGTGGCGAGCGCAATCCCGGTCACGGGGACGTTCGCGGTAAACGATTTCCGCGTGCCGGATGCGGCCACGCCGTCGCACTCGCTATCCGACGCGGCCGACCTCATGAGCGCGATGACGGGACCGGATGCCGCGCTCAGTTGGGACGCTGGCGCCGATTATTTCGCGACGATCGGGACACCGCTCGTCGCGGGCCGCGACTTCACCACCGCGGACGTCGAAACGAACGCGCGCGTCGTGATCGTCAACCAGGCGTTCGCCACCCGCATGTGGCCGGGGAAGACTGCGTTAGGCCACTGCGTCGACATGCAGGACGCGGACAACAAGTGGGTCTGTTACAGCGTCGTCGGTGTTGCCGCGAACGCCAAGTACTCGAACATCGTGGAAACGCAGCGCCAGTCGTACTGGAAGCCGGTGACACCGAGCATGGGATCGATGAACATTCTCGTGCGCACGACGGGCGACCCCGCGGCCGCCGTCACGAACATTCGCCGCGCGCTGTCCTCGCTCGTGCCGGGACTGCCGTACATCGAGGTCAAGCCGTATACCGAGCTACTGCGCCCGCAACTCCAGTCGCGGCTCCTCGGTGCATCGATGTTCAGCGTGTTCGGCCTGCTCGCGCTCGTGCTCGCGGCGATCGGACTCTACGGCCTCATGTCGTATCTGGTGGGCCAACGCACGCGCGAGCTCGGCCTCCGCATGGCGCTCGGCGCCCAACGGCGCGACGTGCTCGCGATGGTCCTCCGCCGCGCGCTCGCCCTTACGTTAGGCGGACTGGCCATCGGCCTCGTGGGCGCGCTCGCATCGGCGCGGCTCATCACGCACTTGCTCTATCAAGTGAGCGCCGCCGATCCGTCGAGCCTCATTGGCGTGGTGATCGTGCTCGTCGCCACCGCGCTCGTTGCCGCCTGGCTGCCCGCGCACCGTGCCTCACGCGTCGACCCCATGGTGGCGTTGCGCTCCGAATGACAGGTTACCATTAAGCATCCCTCTCATCCTGGGACCCATGGCCTCTCTCAAATCACTGTTCGGCGGCGCTCGACCCGAAGTCCCGGCTGCATCCGAGACGCATCCGGACGCGCCGCCCGCCGATCAGATGCTCATCTCCACGCGCAGCATCGACAAGTCGTATCCCGTGGGGAACGGACAGGTCTTCGTGCTCCGGCGGGTGAGCATCGACGTCAAACCCGGCGAGTTCGTGTCCATCATGGGTCCCTCCGGCGCGGGCAAGTCGACGCTGCTCAGCGTCGTCGGCATGCTCGACAGCGCGTGGACGGGCGAATTCTGGTTCCTCGGCCATCCGGTCCACACGTACACGATCAAGGAACGCGTCGCGTTGAACAAGCAGTACATCGGCTTCGTGTTCCAGCAGTACCACTTGATCGACGACCTCACCGTCGCCGAGAACCTCGACATTCCGCTCTCGTACCGGAACATCAAGAAGGGCGAGCGCGAAGCCATGGTGGCCGACACACTCGACCGCTTCCAGATCGTCGGCAAAAAAGATCTGTACCCGCGCCAACTCTCGGGCGGACAGCAGCAACTGGTCGCCGTCGCTCGCGCGGTGATCGCGAGCCCGCGTCTCATTCTCGCGGACGAGCCCACGGGCAACCTGCACTCGAGCCAGGGCGCGGAGATCATGGAGCTCTTCACGCGCCTCAACCAGCAGGGCACCACGATCATCCAGGTGACGCACTCCGAGACGAACGCGGGGTACGGCAATCGCATCATCAACCTGAAGGACGGCTGGATCGTGTGACCGGCGCAGCGCGTTAGGCACCCGTGAGTCCACTCACCGCACCGGAGATTCCGCTCCGCATCCTCATCGCCGACGACCAGGCCGACGTGCTCGAAGCACTACGGCTGATGCTCAAAGGCGAGGGATTCCAGATCGAGACCGCCCGCTCCGTGGGCAGCGTGGCCGCGGCCGTCGAAGAACGCGACTTCGACGCCGTGATCATGGACCTCAACTACACGCGCGACACGACGTCGGGACGCGAGGGGCTCGACCTGCTCCCGCGCCTGCGCGAGCTCGACCGCACGCTGCCCATCATCGTGATGACCGCGTGGAGCAGCGTCGACGGCGCCGTCGAAGCCATGCGACAAGGCGCCTGGGACTACATCGAAAAACCGTGGGACAACGCGCGCCTCATGGCGACCCTGCGCTCGCAGCTCGAGTTAGGCAGAGCCATCCGCCGCGCGCAGCGCCTCGAGGGCGAGAACGCCCTGCTCCGCAAGGACGGCGTGCCCAACCTCATCGCGGCGTCGCCGCGCATGCGCCCGGTGCTGCAGCTCATGGAGCGCATCGGACCGTCCGACGCCAACGTGCTCGTCACCGGCGAGCACGGCACCGGTAAAGAGATGGTCGCGCGCTGGCTGCACGCCGTCTCGCCGCGCAGCGGTCACACGTTCGTCGCCGTCAACATGGGCGGACTGTCCGAGGGCGTATTCGAGAGCGAGCTGTTTGGCCACGTGAAGGGCGCGTTCACCGACGCCAAAACCGACCGCGTTGGGCGCTTCGAGCTCGCCGACCGCGGCACCTTGTTTCTCGATGAGATCGCCAACATATCGTTAGGCTTGCAGGCCAAGCTGCTGCGCGTGCTGCAGACCGGCGAAGTGGAGCGGGTCGGCTCCTCGCGCGCGCACGCCGTGAACGCGCGCATCGTGTCGGCCACCAACGTCGACCTGCACGGCGAAGTCGGCGCCGGCCGCTTTCGCGAAGACCTGCTCTTCCGCCTCAACACGATCGAGATTCACCTGCCGCCGGTCCGCGAGCGGCGCGAGGACATTCCCGCCCTCGCCATGCACTTCCTCAAGCGCCACGCCGATCGCTACCAGAAACCGCTCGGCGGCTTCGACCCGGCGGCGATGCAGGCGCTGCTCGACCATTCCTGGCCGGGGAACATCCGCGAGCTCGACCACGCCATCGAGCGCGCGGTGCTCCTAGCGCAGGGCGACACGGTGCGCGCTGCCGACCTCGCGCTTCGGCCCGGCACGCAGGGCGCCGTGTCGAGATACGAGGAGCTCACCCTCGATGAAGCCGAGCGCGTTCTCATCCAGAAAGCGCTCACCCGCTACGACGGCAACGTGAGCCAGGCGGCAAAAGCATTGGGACTGAGCCGGAGCGCGCTCTATCGCCGGCTCTCCACGCATGGCCTCTGAGCGTCCGCCCCTCTTCCCCAGCCTAACGAAACGTTCGCGCCCGGCGCAGCCTTCGGCCTTCGAGCGCCGGATCCTTCTCCTGTCGTTGCTCGCCGGAACACCCGGTGGAGTGGTTGCCCTCACGCTCCTCTGGACCGGCGACTACTCCGATCGGCTGCGCTGGACGCTCACGGTGCTCGTCGTCGCCGCCTGGCTCGGCGTGACGCTCGCGCTGCGCGAGCGAGTGGTGCGCCCGTTGCAGACGATTTCCAACATGCTGGCCGCACTTCGCGAGGGCGACTTCTCGATTCGCGCACGTGGCGCGCGCGAGGACGACGCACTCGGACTCGCGCTGCTCGAGGTCAACACCCTCGGCGAAACGCTCCGATCGCAGCGACTCGGCGCGCTCGAGGCGACGGCGCTGTTGCGGACGGTGATGGCCGAGATCGACGTCGCGATCTTTGCGTTCGACGAACACCGCGCGCTGCGTCTCGTGAACGGCGGCGGCGAGCGCCTGCTCGACCAGCCCGCCGAGCGGCTGCTCGGCCGCACGTCGGCTGCGTTAGGCCTGGCCGAATGCCTGCGCGGCGATGCCGAGCGCACGGTGGATCTCGACTTCCCGGGCGGCCGCGGCAAGTGGCAGCTGCGGCGCGGCAGTTTCCGGCAGGGCGGACTGCCGCACCAGCTCGTGGTGCTCTCCGACCTCAGCCGCGTGCTGCGAGAAGAGGAGCGCCAGGCGTGGCAGCGACTCATTCGCGTGCTCGGCCACGAGATCAACAACTCGCTCGCGCCGATCAAGTCGATCGCGGCGAGCCTGCGCGACCTGCTCGGCCGCCCAACGCTGCCCGGAGATTGGCGTGAAGACCTTGGCGACGGGCTCGCCGTGATCGCGGGACGCAGCGAATCGCTCAGCCGCTTCATGGCCGCGTACGCGCTGCTCGCGCGGCTGCCGAGTCCGCAGCCAAAGTCTCTGGACGTCGAGCAGTGGGTGCGGCGCGTCGCGCATCTCGAGACGCGACTCGCGGTGCGCGTCGCGCCGGGACCGTCGATGATGATCTCCGCCGACGGCGATCAGCTGGATCAACTGCTCATCAATCTCGTGCGCAACGCCGCTGATGCATCGCTCGAGACGCGTGGTGCGGTGGAAGTCGGGTGGACGCGCAACGGCGGCACGCTCGACGTCTGGGTGCGGGACGAAGGACTCGGCGTCCCGGACACGACGAACCTGTTCGTGCCGTTCTACACCACGAAGCCTAACGGATCGGGCATCGGACTCGCGCTCAGCCGGCAGATCGCGGAAGCACACGGCGGCGTGCTGACGCTCGAGAATCGCCGCGACGCGCGGGGGTGCGAAGCGCGGCTCAGGCTGCCGGTGTGACGTCGGCCACGAGCGTGCTGCTCGATCCCGCGGCGCACCCGGTGATCGCACACCGCGGCGCGTCCGCGTTCGCGCCGGAGAACACGTTGGTGGGATTCGAGCGCGCGGCGGCGTTCGGCGCCGAAGCTTTCGAGCTCGACGTGCACCTGACGGCGGACGGACAGCCCGTGGTGATCCACGACCCGACGCTCGACCGGACCACCGACCTCCGCGGCGCGGTCGCATCGATGACGTACGACGCAATCCGCGCGGCCGACGCGGGCGCGCGATTCACCACCGATCGCGGTGCGACGTTTCCCTTCCAGGGCCGCGGCGTGCGGGTGCCACTCCTTGCTGAAGTGTTGAGCATGTTCGCTGACACGCCGGTCATTGTCGAGATGAAGGCCGTGGCCGCGGCGCAGGCAGTAAAGCATGTGGTGGCGGACGCGGGCGCCGTGTCGCGCTGCATTCTCGCCTCGTTCGACGAGCGCGCGCTGGCGCCGTTCGACACACCGCCGTGGATCCGGAGCGCCTCGCGGGCCGAGACGTTGTCGCTGTTGAGCCGTGCGCTCGTTGGGCGCGCGCCGCGCCCGCCGCGCTACCGCGCGCTCACGATACCGACGCGATTCAACGGCATTCCGATTCCGATGCGCATGTTGGCGGGCGCCGCGCGACGGGTCGGGTGTCCCACGCACGTGTGGGTGATCGACAGCCCGGAGGCGGCGCGGTCGCTGTGGGAGGAGGGGGTGGCCGGCGTGATCACGAACCGGCCGGGCGCGATGCTGGCCGCCCGCGAAGCGGGCGGCGCGGACTGACGAGGCCTAACGAAAAAGGGCGACGGCTTCCGCCGTCGCCCTCTTCCGTTAGGCCCCACCGGGTTACCCGTGGTGGCGACCACCACCGCCGCCGCCACCCCCGCCGCCACGGGGTGCCGACATGCGCGGCGCCGACATGCGCGGCGCCGACATACGCGGCGCTGACATCCTCGGCGACGATTCACGCGGTGCAGACATCCGAGGTTCCGCCATCCGCGGTTCCATGCGCGGCTCGGCCATGCGAGGTTCCGTGCGCGTTCCCTCGAACCGTGGCGACTCCATGCGAGGCGCTTGCATCCGCGGAGACTCTATGCGCGGCGACTCCATTCGCGGCGCCGGCACACGCTCGGCGGGTTCCGCGCGCATCCCCGGCTGGAAGTTCGGCCGCTGCGGGCTCACCTCGAACGGCCGGCCACGCGGTGAGTTGACGCGCGTCGGCGGCGAGCTTACTCGGCTACCTGGCGAGCTCGCCCGGCTGGGCGGCTCGGCCACCCGCGTACGGGGCTCGGCGTTGCCGCGCATGGGTTCCGGCGCCCGCATCGTCGGCTCGAAGCGCGGCCGATCTGGAACCGCCCGCGTACCGGTGAACGCCGCCCGGCGACCCGGCCCGAACACGGTCGGTCCATCAAAGCGCGATCCGCCGTTAGGCATGCGCAGCGAGGTCGGCACACGGCGTCCGCCCACGACGTCCGCCGGACGCAAGGCCGGCTGTCGCGTGAACCCGTGCACCCCGCCCACCGTCATGCCCGCGAACCGCATTCCGGGCCGTCCGTCGAACGCGCTGTTGGCGAAGCCGGTGCGCGGCCGATACTGAACGCCCACGACCGTGCGACCACCGGGGAAGTCCCCCTTGAATCGGAACGGCGTGAACGGCGCGAACGTCCGCGGACGGTTGAACACGACGCAGTTGAAGCAGTTGAAGAACGGACGGTTGAAAAAGAACGGCCGCGCGAAGAACACCGACGGCGGGAACGGCGTGAAGAACGGCTGGAAGAAGAACGGATCGCCGAAGCCGACGCTGATGAATCCACCGTAGAACGGACCGTAGCCGTCATAGAACGGGTCGTAGTACGGATCGTATCCATAGTACGGATTGTACCCGTAGTCCGGATACATGTAGTAGTTGCGCCCCGAGTACGCGACCACCTGCTGCGTGCTGTACGACTGCAGGTCGTAGTCGAAGTGCGCCGTGGCCATGCGCCCGATGAGGTTCGTTAGGCCCGTTTCCGGGTCCTGCGCCATCGCGCTGTCGCCCAGCACGGTGTAGTCCCAGTGCCCGTCGCGCGCGAAATCGTCGAAGCGGAACTGCTGCGCCGACCACGCGGCGTAGACGACACCGTTGCCCGAGTTGTTCGAGGAAACCGTGAAGGCGCTGCCGCCATCGCGGCCCACCATCTCGTAGCTCTTGCCGCCGCGCACGAAGTTGTCGTCGGTGGGATCGAGCGGGAACAGCACCCGCACCAATCCGTCGGGCGACACGCGCATGACGACGAGGTAGCCATCATCGCGGACGTCGATCTGCACGTGCGCTTGATCGCCGCGTTGGTACACACTGCGATCGAGCGACACGCGAACCGCCGGAGCAGGGTCCGCAGCATTGGCGTGCGTGGGCGCAGGCACACCGCCCGTCGCCACGCCAGCAAGCATCAAGGGAACCAGCAAAACGGAGAGCATATCCCCTCCCGAAAACTCGAGTCCGCCAACCCGCTCTGGCCGGCGAAACCACAGGCGCCCAGAACATCGCGCCCCTACCGGACTATGGCGACTGTCGTGCCGCAAGGCAAGTCGTTGCCCCGCAACGCCTTTTCCACAAAATCAGCCGCTAATTCGTCCGCCCGGCTGGACAGTGCCCGTGGCCGTTTTGGGACACCCCGTCAAGCGAGCTCGGCGGACCTTCTTCAACATGTTGCGATAGCTACGGTTCCGCAAATTCTGCACTTCGCGGTTGAGGGGGTTCTTGCGCCGGATTCGCGGATGTCGAATTATCACCCGTTCCCGAGGCAGTTCAGTCCGGCGGATGCACGTAGAGCGCGACGCGCGCCCGATCCGCCATCCCCCCACTACGGTACGGCGAGGGATACTCACATGGGCCTGATCGACAGGGCGAAAAACATCATCGTGCAGCCGAAGGCGGAATGGGCGGTGATCGACAGCGAGCCGGCCACGGTCGGCGGACTGTACTCGGGTTACGTCATTCCGCTCTCGCTCGTATCGGCACTCTGCGCGATGCTCGGGATGGTCATCTTCGGCATCTCGCTGCCGTTCCTCGGCAGCATCAAGATGCCGCTGGGCACTGCGTTAGGCGGCGCGGCCGTGCGATTCGTCGCGGGACTGATCGGCATCTACATCCTCGCGCTCGTGATCGACGCGCTCGCCCCGACCTTCGGCGGCACCAAGAACAGCCTGCAGGCGCTGAAAGTCGCGACGTACTCGTACACCGCGGCGTGGGTGTTCGGCATCCTCGCGATCATTCCGGCGCTCGCGATCGTCGGCGGCCTCCTCGGCCTGTACTCGCTGTATCTGCTCTACACGGGATTGCCGGTGCTCATGAAGTCACCGCCCGAGAAGGCATTCGGCTATACGGCGCTTGTCGTGATCGTCGGCATCATCCTCGCCGTGTGCATCACCTTCCTGGTGGGCGCGCTCGGCTTGGGCATCCCGACGGCCGGCATGCCGCGCACGATGTGACTCCGTTAGGCGCGTGGGGCGGGCGTCGC
>DASVAC010000006.1:0-19791 GCA_036376535.1 Gemmatimonadaceae bacterium
GAGCGTCGAGTGACGCCCGGGTCACTTGAAACCGCCTCGCACACAAAAATTCGGACAGGCCCCGATCCGGTACTCCTCTACCCAGAGACAACTGATGTCCTTCCTCTCCCTCAGGCGGCGTTGCCGCCGCTTCCCCCAGCGGAGCGCTTCCCCCAGCGAGCGACAGCGAGCGCTTCCCTCTTCCCTCGGAGTTAGCACCAAAAATAGTGCGCCAGTCGGGGGAACTTCCGCTGGTGATGGTGGAGTATGTACTGTGTGGCCATGCTCGCACCCGACATCACGGCAATGCTCTCGTCGCGCCCGCTCGTGGCGCTGCCGTTGGTGTTCGTCGGCGGCGTTCTCACCAGCCTGACGCCGTGCATCTATCCGATGATTCCGATAACGGCCTCGCTGGTGGGCGGGCAAACGTCGGGCGTTGCCGCGTCGCGGTGGCGGCCGGTGACACTCACGCTGAGCTACGTGCTGGGGCTGGCGCTGGTGTACGCGGCGCTCGGTCTCTTCGCCGGCCTGAGCGGGACGTTGTTCGGAACGGTGAGTACGAACCCGTGGTTGTATTTCGGGATGGCCAACTTGCTGGTCATCGCGGCGCTGGCCATGGTGGACGTGATTCCCGTCCGGATTCCGCAGGGGATCGCGCAGCGGGCGGCCAACGCGGGGAGCGGCGGACAGCTCGCGGGGACGTTCGCGATGGGCGCGGCGTCGGGGCTGGTGGCGGCGCCGTGCTCGGCGCCGGTGATGGCGGCGGTGCTGACGTGGGTGTCGACGACGCGCAGCGCGGTGTTAGGCTTCGTCTACCTGTTCGTGTTCTCGTTAGGCATGAGCACGCTGCTGGTGGCGGTGGGGCTGTCGGCCGGGACGTTGTCGCGGCTGCCGCGCGCGGGCTCGTGGATGATGTGGGTCAAGAAAATCTTCGCGATCATCATGCTCGGCGCAGCCGAGTACTATCTCATCAAGATGGGGCAACTGTTGATATGACACTCACCCGGTTGGTACTGCTCGTGGCGTCCGCGGTGATGGCCGCGGCGCCGGCGCTCACCGCGCAGGATGAAATCGGCGTGCCGGTGGGAGCGACCGCACCGGGCGCAGTGGTGCACACGCTCGACGGCAAGAGCGTGAACCTCGATCAATACATCGGGAAGGCGCCGGTGGTGCTCGAGTTCTGGGCGACCTGGTGCAGCAACTGCAAGGAGCTCGAGCCCAAGTTCCTGGAGATGGTGAAGAAGTATTCGCCGAAGGTCACGTTCGTGGACGTCGCTGTCTCGGTGAATCAGTCACCGGAGCGCGTGAAGCTGTACGCGCAGAAGTATCACTACAGCCACACGCTGGTGTACGACACCGACGGCAACGCGGTGAGCGCGTACAACGTGCCGGCTACGTCGTACGTGGTAGTGGTCAACAAGGCTGGGAAGGTGGTGTACACCGGGTTAGGCGGCGACCAGGATCTCGAGAGCGCGATCAAACGTGCGCTATAGGCGATCGGCGTAGCCACCCGACGGCACGCGTCGTCAAAATTCTTCCGCAACGAAAGGGCTCCGGTGGCAATGAAATGCTGCCAGAGCCGATTGCGTTTCGGGACACGTTTGCGCATGCCACCAATCGGGTTGATAGGCGAAGCGCTCACGGGTTCAGCGATCGGTGCCTTTTTCGCCGTGTATGATCGGCTTGGCACCGGATTCGTCGAGCAAATCTACGTCGAGGCGCTCACGCGCGAACTTCGGCGGCGGGGCCATCACGTCGCTCGAGAGGTTTCGGTTCCCGTTTTCTACATGGGAGAGAAGATCGCGCTGCAACGGCTCGACGTGCTCGTCGACAGCACCCTTGTCGTGGAGGTCAAAGCGGCGCCGGACACATTTAGCGCCGGGGCCAGGCAGTTGTTCAGCTATCTGCGGGCGACGCGCCTCGAAATCGGGCTACTCTTCACCTTCGGCGACAGGCCCGAATTCAAGCGTGTCGTTTGCCGGAACGCACTAAAGGTGCATCGCGACTGAACTCTCTCGAATCCGCCACTGATGACGATGAGAGTCTCACGATTGTGAGGGCGGACGAGGCCGGACACGAACGGACGAGACAGGA
Organism: Gemmatimonadaceae bacterium; assembly: GCA_036376535.1. GTDB lineage: Bacteria > Gemmatimonadota > Gemmatimonadetes > Gemmatimonadales > Gemmatimonadaceae > JADGGM01. The sequence continues at coordinate 2,074 of DASVAC010000006.1, forward strand.
ACTTTGTTGTTTTGGCGAAAGCCGGCATCGCGAACAGTTACAAATCCATTCGCTTTGTCCGCCTTTGTCTGGGTGCGTCCGCTATCCACTCGTAGATACCTGGTAGACAGCGGAGGCGGACACGCGAGCACGCCATAACTCTCGCGAGTCCGCCTACGATGACGATGAAAGTCTCACGACTGTGAGCGCGGACGAGGCCGGACACGAACGGACACGACAGGAACTTGTTGGTGGTTTCGATAGCCGGCACCGCGAGCAGTTACAAATCCATTCGCTTTGTCCGCCTTTGTCCGGGTGCGTCCGCTATCCACTCGTAGATACCTGGTAGATAGCGGAGGCGGACACGCGAGCACGACTGAGCGCTCGCGAATCCGTTCCCGATGATGATGAGAGTCTCACGACTGTGAGCGCGGACGGAAGCCGGACTCGAACGGACAGAACAGGAAATTGTTGTTGGCTTCAAAAGGCATCTCGAGCAGTTACAAATGAATTCGCTTTGCCCGGCTTTGTCCTGGTGTGTCCGCTATCAACTCGTGGATCCTGGCGAGACAGCGGAGGCGGACACGCGACCACGACTGAGCGCTCGCGAATCCGTTCCCGACGATGATGAGAGTCTCACGACTGTGAGCGCGGGCGAGGCCGGACACGAAGGGACAAGACAGGAACGTTTTGTTCTTCCGGGACACGCCAGAACTATGTCTCCTCGACGAGAGACGCAGACGCCTCGCGACGCATGACGGCGGCCTCCTGCGACAACCCTTCCAACAACTCGATCACGTGCGTGCGCGTCGTGCGCGGATTCATCACCGTCACGCGCAGCACGCGGCGGCCGCCTAACACTGTCGTGGTGATCCAGCCGCGGCCGCTGCGGTTGTAGCGCTCGCGCAGGTCGCGATTGAACTCGTCGACGGCGGCGTCGTCCTCGCCGGCACGGCCCACCCAGCGGAAGCACAGAATGTTCGACTCGGGCTCGTGGAGCGCGACGAACTGGCTGTGGATGGAGATCGCGGCGTGCAGGTCGCGCGCGACACCGCACAGGTGGTCGTAGATCGCGCCTAACCCGGACGCGCCGTACCGCTGGATGGCGGCCCACATCTTGAGCGCGTCGGCGCGGCGCGAGCACTGGAAGCTGCGCGTGCCCTGGTCCCACACGCGGCCGTCTTCGTCGCCGTGGAAGAGATACGGCGCGCGTTGGGCGAACGCGCGGTCCAGGTCCGTCTCGTCGCGCACGAGCAGCATGCCGGCCGACAACGGCAACAGCATCATCTTGTGCGCGTCCCAGGCCACCGAGCGCGCGCGGGACGCACCGCGCATGCGGTCGCGATGCGCATCGGACAAGAGCGCCGAGGCGCCGTGCGCGGCGTCGAGGTGAAACCAGATGCCGCGCGATTCACAGAGCGCCCCGATTGCCTCGAGCTCGTCGAACGAGCCCGTGGCCGTGCTCCCCGCGGTGGCAACCACCGCCATCACCGGCGTGCCCGCCGCGGCGAGCGCATCCAGGCGGGCGGCGAGCGCCTCGGTGTCCATGCGCCAATCGCGCGACGGGATCGCCATGGCGCGGTCGAGCCCCAGGCCTAACTGGGCCACCGCGCGCGTGACGGCGTAGTGCGCGTGCTCGCCGCACACCACCACCGGCAGCGCGCCGCCGTCGGCGCCGACGCCGCGCTGCCACGCGTTAGGCAGCGCCGCCGCGCGCGCCGCGAGCAGGGCCGTGAAGGTGGCTTCCGTCCCGCCCGACGTCAGCGTGCCGCCGGCTCCCGAGTCCCAGCCGATGAGCCCGGTCATCCACCGCACGAGCTGCGTCTCCACCACCGTCCCGCTCGGCGACATCTCGGCGACCGCGACCGATTGATTGAGAGCCGCGATCACCGACTCCATCCACACCGCGACCGGCAGCGGCGCCGACACTTGATGGCCCATGCACATGGGATGCGCGAGCTGATTCATCGCACTCATCACATCGTGCTCGATGCGCCACGCAACCTCGTTGAGCGGACGGCCGTTCTGCGGCATCGGCTCGTCGAATCGCGGGGCGATCTCGGCAGAGGACAGCGCGGTGGACACTGGATCCGCGCCATTGCGCGTGCGCAGAAAGTACCGCGATGCGAGATCGACGAACGGAAGCGCGGCGTCGCGCTCCATGTCCTGCTCGAGCAGATCGAAAACCGGTGGTCGCATGTTCAAGTCGGACAAGGCAGGACAGAGCCGGACAAAGCGTAAGGGCGGACAAGGCTGGACAAAGCCGGACAAAACCGGACGGCGTCAACTCCAGGCGTCGCTCATGCCGCGCCGCCAAGCGGGATGTCGAGAATGCGTCGGCCCCCGACGGGCTCGACGGTGAGATAGCACTGGACTCGGTCGATCGTAACCGGCTCATCCACGCGCACGCGCAACAATTTGCGCTCGGCCATCGGCGTGAGCGTCGTGAAAAAGCTGAGCGTGCAGTGCGGCGAGAACACGAAGCGCGCGCGCTCGAAGCGGAGCCTAAGTCCCGCGATGCGCTCGTGCAACGCGCGCAATGCGCCGTGCGGATCGAGCGGCAGCACGACGATGTCCGTCTGCATGAAGCGCATCGGCCGGCCGAACTTCAGAGTGAACGGCAAGGTTTGCGACACCGCGGACGTGAGCTCATCGCGCAGTTCGTCAACGGGTGTGTCGGATGGAATCGGCCCGACGCCCGATGAGCCAACGAGCGTGATATGTGGCGTGGTATCCTTGGCGAGTTTCGGGTCCGCCCAGCGCTGCACCTCGAGCACCGCGTCGCGCGATGGGCCGGTGAGCTCCGCCACAATGAAAAATCCACGTTTCATAAGGAAAAACTATCGAGAATTCGGTCGCGAAGGCACTGCGCATGCAACGCTTCCGGGCCTCATGAGTCGAGCGCACGCTCGAAAATCGATCGTTTCCTAAAGCGTTCTAACATCGGCGTTCCGCATCACGCGCTCTGACGGACTAAACCCCAACGGGCATGCCCATTGCCCTCTCGCCCTCCCGCCTCTCCGCGATGAGCACACAGCCGGATGCCTCGCCGACCTGAGGCCGGAGCTGACTCCGACGGAGGAACCCCGCGCCGTCGCGCAGAGCGTCGCCGCGCATCCATGCACAGACCTCGCACCCGTCATCGATGCGGACACAGCTAGAGTGGATCATTATCGGGACGTACGCGGCTGCACTGTTCGTGTTGTCGCTCTTCAGTCTCAATCGATATGTGATGATCTCGTTGTTTCGCCGGTATCGCGGCCACCCGCGCGTCCCTCCGCCGGACCCGTCACCGATGCCGCGTGTCACTGTGCAACTGCCAGTGTACAACGAGCTGTTCGTCGCTGAGCGACTGATCCGCTCGGCGTGCGCGCTCGACTATCCGCGACATCTGCTGCAAGTGCAGGTACTGGACGATTCGACCGACGAGACGCTGACGCTCACGCGACGCCTGGTCCGCCAGTACCGCGCGAAAGGATATCAAATCGAGCATCTGCACCGCGAAGACCGCACGGGGTACAAGGCCGGCGCCCTGGAGTACGGCCTCGAGCGTGCGATGGGCGAGCTGATCGCGGTGTTCGACGCCGACTTCGTGATTCCGCGCGATTTTCTCCGTAACACCGTGCCCTACTTCACCGACGCCAGCGTGGGTGTGGTGCAGGCCCGGTGGGATTACCTGAACGAAGACTACTCCCTGCTCACGCGCGTGACTGCGTTAGGCCTCTCCGGCCAGTTCGTGATCGAGCAGCCGGCGCGGGACCGCGGCGGACTCTTCCTCACGTTCAACGGCACGGCCGGCGTGCTACGGGCGAGCGCGATCCGCGACGCGGGCGGCTGGCAGCACGACACGCTCACCGAAGATCTCGACCTCAGCTATCGCGCCCAACTGGCGGGATGGCGGATTCAATATCTGCCGGCGCTGCCGTGTCCATCGGAGCTGCCGCCGGACATGCACGCGCTCAAGACGCAGCAGTACCGGTGGACGAAGGGCTCGCAAGAAACCGCACGCAAGCTCTTCTTCCCGTTGTGGCGCGCCGCGATTCCGTTGTGGCAGAAGCTGCAGGGCACGGCGCACTTGCTCGGCAACTCCGTGTATCCGTTTCTGCTCGTGGTGGGCATCCTCAATCCGATCGTGATGTTCATCGCCCACAAGGACCGCGTGAAGCTCTCGTGGGCCATCTCCGCCTATTTCCTGATATCGTTAGGCGGGACGTTCAGCTACTACGCGGCGGCGATCAAGGAGATTCGCGTCGACTGGCGCCGGCGCATGGCCTGCTTTCCGCTCTTCCTCGCCGCGTCGATCGGCTTGAGCGTCTACAATGCGCAGGCGGCGATCGAGGGAGTGTTAGGCAGACGCACGCCCTTCCTGCGGACGCCGAAATACAACTTGCGCACGGGCCAGTCGCAGGCCGCGCGGCGCCGCCGGTATCGCAGTGCATTCACCAACAGCACGGTCTTCGAAGTGGTACTCGGTCTCTACACGACAACCGCGTTCCTGTACGCGCTGTACGTGGGCGAATGGGGCGCGCTGCCGTTCCTGCTGCTCTTCGCCACGGGCTACCTGCTCGTGGGCGGCTACTCGATCGCACATCTCATGAACGTTCGCACGGTGGAACTCAGTGTCGCGCCGCAAACCGTGGTGGACGAGACGGCAAGTGCAGCGTCTCTGCCCGCAGCTGCGGCGACTGCGACTGCCACTCGCTCCGAGGTCTCACGCGTCGCGCGGCCCATGACGACGCTCTTGCCGCTCGTGCTCATGGCGCTGCTGCTCCACTGCGACCGCGGCGACGCGACGCTGCCGGCCGCTTACACGAGTCAGGGTCCGGGGCCGGCGGTGCTGCCGGCCGGAACCGTGGGACTCGACTCGCTGCCGCTGGTGCAGAAGGACGCGAACCTCACACCAATTGCGCCGCAGCAGGGTGATCCCAGCGGCATGTTCTGGTTCGCGTCGTCGGGCACGACGTTCGATTGGCGCATGCGCGCCACCGGCCTAACGAGCGGACGCGCGTATCGCGTACAGCTCTCGGTGGATGGCGAGATGTTCGACGTGGCCAGCAGGCGCGCGGACTCGACCGGCGCGCTCATTGCATCGGGCCGGTTGTTCGCCTTCATGGACCAGGTGTGCATGGGCTCGAGCCAGCATCCGAGTCTTCCACTGACCGGTCATCACGTGATCGGGGTGGTCGTGAAGAACGACGGCGCGCCGCGCTCGGGCGGCCAAACGGGCAGCTCTCTCACGGGCAGCAGCGGTTCCACGGTTGCGTGCTCGGGCAATGGAGACGGCGATTTCGGCGCGCAGCTCTCGGAGCTTCACAACTTCCAGTTCAGCGGCACGTAGCGCACGTGGCGTCGCCCGCCCGGTTGGGTGGCTGGGTCGAGGACGTGGGGATGGAGGCGGGGGCGGGGGCGCCGCAGCGCGACGGCACGGCGAGCACCAGGCGAACGCCTGCGCCGCTCGCCGCATCGTACATGTCGCTCGACACGCATTCTCCCAACGCAGACGCGAGCGAATCCGGAGGCGTCCCATAGAGCGGCGATCGGTAGTCGATCACGACCAACACCGGATCGTGTCCAGCACGCGCAATGGCGGGCGCGATCGGTGCGCGTTGGGCAACGCGCGTGATGGGAAGATCGAGGCGCCCGTTCAGGTAGTACGAGAGCGGCTCGTACATTTCCGATGGCTGCACGATGACGGCGCCCGCTTGGGTGCGACGCGCAATCAGGTCGCGTGCGATCGAGCGGTAGTCGCTGTCGCGCGACCCGACCGCGTACGTTCGTTGCGTTCCGATCGCGATGGCGGCGCCGCAGAACGCGAGGCCGAGTGCGCACGCGCGGCGCGAAAGGCGCGCGAGTCCGGCGCCGATCAACAGGAAGAGAGGCGTCGTGCCGTACAGGAAATAGCGCGTGAGGTCCACTTGATGGCGCACCGATATCACCGCACCGATGATGACGGGGATGAGCACTGCGAGCGTGAGCACGCGCGCGCGGCCGCGCCATGCATCCTTCCACACGCGCGCGATCGCGACGACGACCACGCCGACGATCACCGGTTGGGCGATGAACAGCGCCGCGAAGCGCCGCACGGCGTCGCGGCTCGGCGTGTAGCGGACATCGGAGAACGCGCGGACCAATTCGTCGGAGTAGAAGTACACGCCGTGGATGGCGCTCACCGGATACTGGAGCAGCGACTGCGCGGCGCCGACGATGCCCAACGCGCCGCGCCATGCCTGACTGGCCTCGGCGGCACGCGGCACGACGAAGAGCACGACGGCCACCGCACCGGCGACGATGACGCCATTGGCGATCACCCATCCGGCGATGCCGCCGCGGCGGCGTGGCGCCGGGGTCTGGCGCGCGAGGACGATCAGTGCATCCATATTGATGGCGACGAGCAGCGGCGCCCCGACTGCGTTGGTGCCGAGCATCGCCATCGAGAGGATGCAGTAGAATGTGAGGGCAACGATGCTGCGGCGGCGCGGTGTCGCGATACCCGTGGGCTGCGTGACATTGTCGCGCCACTCGACGTACGCGAGCATCACGCCGCCGGCGAGGAGCGCGAGCGGCATGTACATGCGCGCTTCTTGCGCGAAGTACAGATGCAGTGGCGACAGCGCGGTGAGCGCCGCGCCGATGCACGCGGCGCGGTGCGATACGGTGCGAACACCGAGTGCGTAGACGAGCGGGATGAGCGCGAGACTGGCGATGAGCGACGGCGCGCGCAGCGCGGCTTCCGACGCGCCGGCCACGCCCATCCAGAGTTTGAGTGCGACGAAATAGAGTGGGCCCAACGGGCTGGCGCGGAGGTTTGCCCACAGGTTCGGCCACGACAGGTGAGCGACGTACCATGAGTTCGCTTCGTCGAGCCAGAGGTTGGCCTTGCCTAACCCATGCAACCGCAATACGAGGGCGGCGAGCATGAGACATCCGATGAGCAACGACGTGCCGACGCCGGTCCACTCGCGCCCAGCCGGTTGGGCATCCGTGGTCTGGCGCGCGGTCGTGCCGGCTGTCGTCACCATCGTGGTTGCCATTTTCCTCTACGGGCCGAAAGGGTTGCTGAGCCGGCGGAAATCGTCGGACGACAACGGGGTGACGCGGATTGCGATCGCGACCAAGGACAGCGCATTCAACGTCGTGCCGCCGTCACGCGGCGGTGCGACCGGATCGGTATGGTTCCGGTCGCGCGCGCCGTCGTTGACGTTGCAACTGCGCGCTGCGGGGCTCGTGCCATCGAAGCGCTATCAACTCGAACTCTCCACGGATCAGGCCGTTTACACGGTGGCGCGGCTCTCGTCCGACGCGCAAGGCCGTCTCTCGCTGGACACGACGCTGTCGCAGCTGTCGGACGACGCGTGTGTCGTCGCGAATCGTGTGCCGCCGCGCCCCCTGCACGGGAGCATCACGCTCAAGTTCTGGGTGCGTCGCGACTGGAGTCCAACCGTGTCGGGCAGCCCGTGCTCGGGCAACGGAGATGGGGATTCGACGTACGCACTGCTCGAGGAGAACGAAGGGACGTTTTACGGGACGCGTTAGACATCATCGCGCCGGGACGATGTGGCACGGTCGGGTCTCCTCGCTCTGGGGAACACGGATCAGATCTGATATAGCGGATTGAACGGATTGCTCGGCTGCGATCGGTGGGGTCGTCGCGGCAAAGCCAGCCACACTGAAAAAGGGCTCGAAGGATAACTAAAAGGATGCAAGAGATGGGGAGGATTGCGTCGACACCATGGAGAGCGCGACTTGCACGCCCGTAGCTGGCGACCTCACCTCTTTTGAGATCAACAAGCACTGAACCCGAAGCAGTGCTGGGGCGAGGGTCTCCTCAGCAGGCCGAGTTCGCTGTCGTTGGTTTAAAAGCAACAGCAAAAGACGCGCAGTGCGTAGCGCAGATCTTCCACGCCGCCGCCAAAATGCCTAACGGAAGCAGTATCTAGCCACGAGCGTGTAAGTCGTGCTCTCCTTGATGTCGACGCAATCCTCCCCATCTCTTGCATCCCTTATCCTTTGAGTCCTGTGTCAGTGGGGCCGGCTTCGCCGCGACGAGCCATCGATCGAAGCCGAGCGATCCGCTCAATCCGCTATATCGGATCTGATCCGTGTTCCCCAGAGCGAGGAGACTCTCTGTGGCGAGAACTCGGATCTACGATGCGGCGATCGCCGCGTGATGATGTCAGCGCTTCGCACGGCCACGCCATCGGATCTCCGTGGAGTTTTCTAGGTCCGACAGGTACATCTCGACCGCGGCTTCGCCTAACGCTGCGTCCTCGATGATCGCGTCGAGCTCGTAGTTGATCGCGATGCCGAGCGGGTTGAAGTCGGTGGAGCCCACGCGCACCCAGTGGCCGTCCACGACGCTCGTTTTGGCGTGCATCATCACGCCGTTCCACTCCCAGATGCGGACGCCGTTGCGCAGCAGACGGTGGTACACGCGGCGCGTGAGACGTCTCACCCACGGGTGATCGTACTTGCTCGGCACCAGCAGTCGGACGTCCACGCCATCTTGCGCGGCGCCGGCTAACGCTTCGAGCTCGGCGGCCGACGGATAGAAGTACGCGCTCGCCATCCAGATGAACTTTTCCGCCGACGCCGCTTGCAGTTGCAGCGCGCGCGCGACCCTGAGCCGCCACGGCTCGCCCTCGACGATACCGACCACCGCGGCCTGCGCGGTTTGTGGATCGGTGTCGGCGCCGCGCGCGGGGCGGACTAACTGTCGCCGGCGCCAGCGGCGGGGACGCTGTTCGAAGTTCGCGCGGCGCCACATCAATTGAAACGCGCGAGACATGTCCACGGCGGCGGGTCCCTCGATGCGCACTGCCGTGTCGCGCCACGGCGCGGTGCGGCGCCGGCGCATGCCGCCCGACCACGCTTCGCTCAACCCGAAGCCGCCCGTGATGCCGACCGCGTCGTCCACCACGAGCAGTTTCCGGTGGTCGCGCGGCAACATGCCTAACCAGGGCCGCAGGCCCGGCGGGTTGAAGATGCGCACGTGCACGTCGGCCTCGCGCAGTTTCTTCCAGTACGCGCGCCCCGCGCCGCGGCTCCCCACCCAGTCGGCCACCATGCGCACCCGCACGCCCCGCTTGGCCGCCGTGACGAGCGCATCGGCGAACCGATTGCCCACCGCGTCCGCGGTCACGAGGTAGCACTCGAGCACCACGCTGTCGCGCGCGTCTGCGATCGCGGCTAACATGGCATCGAACGCTTGTCCCCCGTCGCGCAACAGCTCTACCCGGTTGCCCGCCGAAGCGCCGGCGGATGCGATCCGCCACAGTCCGCGCGTGAACGACAGCGTGCGGATCGGCATCGGCACCTGGGCCCCGGATTTGGCCGATGAGACCTCGACGGACAGCGGGACAGGCGAGCTCATGACTGGAACCGACAGGTTGTATCGCGTATAAGGTAGTGTCGCCGGCCTGTGCCGGGCCAGCGAACCCACGTTCTCCCGCCGATTACACTCACACACAATGCCAGACGCACGCACCGGAACGTATCCGCGCTCGCCGTTGGACCTCGACTTCGATACCATGCGCCGACTCGGCTACCGTGTCACCGACACGGTGGCCGAGCACTTGTCGACGATACGCACGCAGCGGGTGTTGGACACGCTGCCGCGGCGTGCCACCGAGCGGCTGATTCCTGCGGGGCCGCCGGCCCGCGGCTCGGACATCGACACGCTGCTCGGCTTCTTGCGGGAGCACGTGTTCGCGCACGCGGCGCGCGAGCCGCACCCGGGGTTCATCGCGTACGTGCCGAGCTGCCCGGCGTTCCCGGCATCGTTAGGCGACTGGCTGGCGACGGGCTACAATTTCTTCGCCGGCGTGTGGCCGGTGGCAGCGGGGCCCAACCAGATCGAAGTCCACGTCCTCGACTGGTTCCGCACCTGGCTCGGCATGCCTAACGGAAGCGGCGGGCTGTTGACCACCGGCGGGTCGGCGGCGAACCTCACCGCGATGATCGCCGCCCGCCACGGCGCCGTGGGCGACGACCCGTCGCGCATCGCGCGCCTCACCGTGTACGCGTCGGACCAGACGCACTCGTCGGCCATCCGCGCCGCCTGGATCGCCGGCATCGCCAGGCCTAACGTCAGGCTGCTGGACTGCGATGCGGGGTTCCGCATCCCGCTCGAGCAGCTAGCCGGCGCCATCGCCCGCGACCGCGCGCAGGGTCTCATCCCGCTCATGATCGTCGCCAACGGCGGCACCACCAACACCGGCGCCGTGGATCCGCTCGGCCCGCTGGCCGACCTCGCGGCGCGCGAGCGCATCTGGCTCCACGTCGACGCTGCCTATGGCGGGTTTTCCGTTCTCTCGGATGAAGGTCGCCAGGCGCTCGCCGGCATCGAACGCGCCGACTCGGTGACGCTCGACCCGCACAAATGGCTCTACGTCCCGTTCGAGTGCGGATGCCTCATGGCCCGCGAGCCCAAGCGACTCAAGGCCGCGTTCCAGATCTATCCCGACTATCTCAAGGACGCCGAGAGCGACGGCGACGAGATCAACTTCGCCGACTATGGCGAACAGCTCACGCGCTACGCGCGCGCGCTCAAAGTCTGGCTCACGGTCAACTACTTCGGCACCGACGTGCTGTGCGAGGCGATCTCGTACAGCCTGTCGTTGGGCGCGCACGCCGAAGCGCTCGTGCGTCGCGAGCCCAACATGGAAGTGCTCGCGCCGGCAACGTTAGGCATTCTGTGTTTCCGGGTGCACCCGGCCGGCATGAACGACCCGGCCGCGCTCGACGCGCTCAACGAGCGCATCAACGCGGCCGTGAACGCCGGGGGCCGGTTTTTCATCTCGAGCACGCGCATCCGCGGCGCGCTGTCGCTGCGCATCTGCCCGATCGGCTTTCGCACCACGCGCGAGGACATGGCCGACTTCGTGCGCGCGGTAGCCGCCCTAGCCGCTTCCGGTTGATGGCGGCACCGGGCCGACGACAATGCCGGCCCCCCTGTATCTCCCGTCTGGCTCGAAAGCATTTGGAGGGCTTCCTCGCTTGTGGGAACACGGATTGGGCGGATAACAGCTCGGATGAAACGGATCGCTCGGCTGCGATCGGTGGCTCGTCGCAGCGGGGCGGGACTCCCCTGTAAAAGGACTCAAAGGATAACTAAGAGGATGCGAGAGATGGGGAGGATTGCGTCGACATCATGGAGAGCGCGACTTGCACGCTCGTAGCTGGCGACTTCACTCCTTGAGACTAAAGGCACTGAATGCTGAATCGGTGTGCGGGGATGAGGGCCTCTTCAGCGGGCTGACTTCTTTGTTGTTGGTTTAAAAGCAACAGCAAGAGAAGCCCAATGTGTAGCCGAGCCCCGCCAGGCAGCCGTCAAAAGGCCTAACGCAAGCAGAACTTAGCGAAGAGCGTGCAAGTCGCGCTCTCCCTGATGTCGAAGCAATCCTCCTCATCTCTCGTATCCTTTTAGTTATCCTTTGAGTCCTTTACAGTGGTGCCCTGCCCGGCGCGACGAGCCACCGATGTGGGCGTACACGTCGCGAGTGGTCCGAACGGCCAGCAACGAGAACAACAACAATGTTGGTGTTTTCTCAATACGCGTCGGTATCGACCAACGTGAGAAGAACTTTTCGCCGCAGCCGAGCGATCCGTTTCATCCGAGCTGTTATCCGCCCAATCCGTGTTCCCACAAGCGAGGAAGCCCTCCACGCGACGCGCGACCTGGTCATACATCGCTCCTCGAGAACATCCCGTTAGGCGCCTGGCTCGGCCGCCTGCGCCGACATTCCCATCGCGTGGTAGCCTTTGTCCACATACACCACGGAGCCGGTGATGCCGCTCGCGTGCGCGCTCGACAAGAACGCCGCGGTGGCGCCCACCTCGGAGGGGTTCAAGGGCTCGGTGAGCGGCGAGTTGGCCGACGCGTACTCCACCATCTTCTCGATGATCCCGATGGCGCTCGCCGCGCGCGACGCCAACGGGCCAGCCGAGATGCAGTTGACGCGCGCGCCGAACTTTCGACCGGCTTCGTACGCCAGCACGCGCGTGTCGCTCTCGAGCGCCGCCTTCGCCGACGACATGCCGCCGCCATAGCCGGGAATCACGCGCTCGCTCGCCATGTACGTGAGCGAGAGGAACGATGCGTGCGGGCGGAGCAACGGGCCAAAGCGCTGCACGAACGACACCATGGAATACGCGCTCACGCCAACCGCGGTGAGATAGCCCGAGCGGCTCGTCTCCAGCAACGGCTTCTTCACGTCCGGTCCGTTAGCCAACGAGTGGATGACGATATCGAGCGGCCGCTCCCCGAAATCCGACACCACACGCTCGGCGAGTCCCGCGATGGTGAAATCGCCGGTGTTTGCATACCGCTTGTTGGTGCGGATCTCTTCGGGCACATCGGCCATCGTGTCGAACGCGGCGTCGAGCGGATAGATGCGCTCGAATTCCATCATCGCGCCGTCGGACAACCGCCGCGACGCATCCATCTTGCCGCGCTCGAGGAGGTTGTTGAAGATGTTGAGCGCCGGCGGCCACGTGCCGACCACCACTGTCGCGCCGCACTCGACGAGCGCCTTCGCAATGGCGAACCCATAGCCAGCATCGTCGGCCACGCCCGCGACCAGCGCGCGCCGGCCGGTCAGATCGATCGTGAACATACGCGGAGGAGATAGCCAATCGTCGTCGGAGACACAAGGTGCTCAATCTCGCCCGGGATATCGTGGTCCGTCCTTCGTTGTGCGTTTCGTGTTTTCCTACCCGTGGTCCGTCGTTCGGTGTTCGTCATCCGCTCCCCAGCCCTCGTCTCCTTGTTGTTATCGCTGGAATCAACGTCGTAGATGCCGGCCAGCCCGCGAGCGCCTCGCTCCCGCTCGCCTCTCGACTTATCGTACGGACATGCCGAACAAGCTACTGACCTTCCCGATCTCCGAGCACACCCTCGCGAACGACCTGCGCGTCATCATCGTCCCAACCGGACTGCCTGACGTCGTCTCGCTGCAAATTCCGGTGCAGGCCGGCTCGCGCAACGAAGTCGAATCCGGGAAAACGGGCTTCGCGCACTTCTTCGAGCACATGATGTTCCGCGGGACGGACGCATATCCGCCCGCGCGCTACCAGGACGTGCTCACGCGTGCCGGCGCGCGGTCCAACGCGTACACCACCGACGACTATACCAACTATCACACCACGTTTTCGCGCGACGACCTGGCGCGCGTGCTCGAGATCGAAGGCGACCGGTTTCAGCGGCTGCGCTATCCCGAGGAGGACTTCAAGACCGAAGCGCGCGCCGTGTTAGGCGAGTACAACAAGAACAGCGCCGACCCCACCGAGAAGCTGTTCGAGGTGATGCGCGACCACGCGTACACGACGCACACGTACAAGCACACCACGATGGGCTTCCTGCGCGACATCGAGGACATGCCTAACCAGTTCGACTACTCGCGGCTGTTCTTCGAGCGCTGGTACCGGCCCGAGTACACTACGCTGCTCGTCGCCGGCGACGTGTCGGCGGGCGACGTGCTTCCGTTAGTCGAGCGCCATTGGGGCGACTGGCACCGCGGCAATCACCGTGCCGATGTCCCGCTCGATCCGGCGCCGTCGGGTCCGGTGTACGCGCACGTGCCGTGGGAGACGCCCACGCTCCCGTGGGTGACGACGTCGTTCCGCGCACCCGCATTCGGCGCAGCCGACCGCGCGTTCGCCGCGACCGACTTGATGGTCGACCTCTGGTTCGGCCGCACGTCCGCGCTATACCGGCGTCTGGTGGACGACGAGCAGGTGGTCGACACACTGTTCGCGTACAACCCGGGCAACGTCGACCCGGGACTCATCACGATTGCCGCGCGCGTCAAACGCCAGGATGACGTTGTGCCGGTGCGCGACGCGATCCTCGATACGGTGCGGAGCGCGCGCGATGCGCAGGTGACCGCAAAGCGCCTGGCCGACGCCAAAGCGCATCAACGCTACGGTTTCGTGCGCGAGCTGGACGATACCGAGACCATTGCGGCGACGCTCGCGCGATTCGTTCACTACGATCGAACCACGCAGACGCTCGAGGACTTGTTCGCGACGTACTCGGTGGTCACGCCGCGCGACGTGCGCGACGCCGCGCGCACGGTGTTCACCGATGCCGCGCTCGTGATCACGACGCTGTCGCACGACGGCATGCCCGAATCAATCGCGCATCCTGCATCGGTCGAGCGCACCACGGCACGCGCCCGCCGCCGTCCGTTGGACATCCTCACGCAGGCGACGCCGCATCCGTCGCTCGACATCAAGCTCGTGTTCACCGCGGGATCGGCGCACGATCCCGAAGGAAAGGAAGGCCTGGCCGCGCTCGCGGCGTCCATGATCGCCGAGGGCGGCTCGCGCGAGCGGAGAGCCGAGGATGTACGGGCCGCGTTGTTCCCGATGGCGGCGACGTTCACGGCGCAGGTGGACAAGGAAGTGACCACGTTCACCGCCCGCGTGCACCAGGAGACGTGGCGGCCGTTCGCCGACCTCGTGCTGCCGCTCCTCACCGAGCCCGGTCTGCGCGAGGAGGACTTCGCGCGCCTGCGCGACGCCCAACGGAACGCGCTCCTGCAGGACCTGCGGTCGAACAACGAAGAGGAGTTGGGCAAGGAGCGGCTGCAGTGGAACGTGTTCGCCGGCACGCGCGTGGCGCACCCGGTGTTAGGCACCGACGCCGGGATCGCGGCCATCACCATGGACGACGTGCAGGCGTTCATCACGCGGCACTACGTGCAGAGCGGCGTCACGATCGGCGCCGCGGGCGATGTGCCGTCGGCGCTGCTCTCGCGCGTTCGCACCGCGGTAGGCACACTGCCCGTGGGCGAGCGTGTCGCGACGCCTGCGCCTGATGTCGCGCGTCGCCCCGGCATGCGCGTCGAGATCATCCAGAAGGACACGCGCGCCATTGCCATCTCCCTCGGCCATCCCATCTCCGTCACGCGCGCACACCCGGATTTCGCCGCGCTCTGGCTCGCGCGCACCTGGTTAGGCGAACACCGGTCGTCGGTGTCGCACCTGTATCAGCGCATCCGCGAGATCCGCGGTCTCAACTACGGCGACTACGCGTACATCGAAGCGTTCCCCGGCGGCATGTTCCAGTTCTTCCCGGACGCCAACCGCCCGCGGCACCGCCAGCTGTTCGAGATCTGGATCCGGCCCGTGCCGCCCGACGCGGCGGTCATGACGCTGCGCATCGCGCTGCACGAGCTCGACCACCTCGTCACCAACGGCCTAACCGAAGCGCAGTTCATCTCGACGCGCGACTACCTGATCAAGAGCCTGCCTCTGCTCACGGCGACGCAGGATCACCGCTTGGGCTACGCGCTCGACGCGCGGTGGCACGGCACCGGCGACTTCACGACCGACATGCGCGACCATCTGCGCGGACTCGATGTCGCCGCCGTGAACGATGCGGCGCGCCGCCACCTCTCGGCGCGCGACCTCGACATCGTGATGATCGCACCGGATGCCAACGCGCTCCGTAACGCCCTGCTCTCCGACGAGCCAACCACGCTCACTTACGACGCGCCCAAGCCACCCGAATTGTTGGCCGAAGATCGCGTGATCGGCGAGCGGCGGTTGGGTCTCGAGGGACGCAATGTTCGCGTGACACCGGTGACCGAGGTGTTCGCACGTTGACACGCTTTACACGCACGACGCCCGGGTCGTCCTCTTTCGTGCCACGCCCAATCCCTTCACGCACGTCTCCGTGTCGAGCGTTTTGACCGAGCCCCCGCCCGGCGCTCCGGATGCCGCCGCGCCCGCGCCCATGGTCAGCGCGCGTCGGCTCGGCGTCGTCGCGCTCATCATCGCCATCGTTTCGTCGTTAGTCGTGGTCAAGGCCGCGGCGCGATTCGGACAGACGTGGGACGAGCCGGCGCACCTCGCGGCCGGGATGCAGTGGTTCGCACAGGGACGCTACGACTACGACCCGCAGCATCCGCCGCTCGCACGCCTGGCCATCGCGCTCGGCCCCAAGCTGTTCGGCGCCACGTCGCACGGGCAGCCGACGATGTGGACGGAAGGCAACACGATTCTCGTGGACAGCGGCTCGTACGCTCGCACGCTGCTGCTCGCGCGACTTGGCGTCTTGCCATTTTTCTTGTTGCTGCTCGGCGTGACGTGGGGATGGACACGCTCGCTGTATGGAGATGCCGCGGCCGTCATCGCGCTGCTCCTGGTCTCGACCACACCGCAACTGCTCGCGCACGCGGGGTTCGCGACTAACGATCTACCGCTCACGGCGACGCTCCTCGCCGCGCTGTGGACGTTCACGCGCTGGCTCGACCGGCCCGACCTCAGGCGAACGATCGTGTTCGCGATGGCCGGTGCGGCGACCATCGCCACCAAGTTCTCGAGTCTGCCCTTCTTCGCGGTGGCAGCCGCGCTCATCGTGTGCGCGTGGTGGGCGATTCCCGCTCCGCGCGGCGGCAGCGCCCCGCGCCGCATTGCGTTAGGCGACCTGCGCGAGCCCGCGCGCATGGCCGTGGCCGCCGCGGTGCTCGTCGGCTTCCTCGTGTGGGCCGTCTACCGGTTCCACACGCGCCTCGCGTTCGGCAGCCGCATGCCGCTGCCCGCGCCGGAGCTGCTCACCGGATTGCGCGCGCTCGCGGAGCACAACCGCGAGGGGCACACGTCGTACCTGTTCGGACACGTGGGCACGCACGGATGGTGGTGGTACTGGTGGGTCGCACTCGCGGTAAAGACACCACTGGCGTTCCTGTCGCTCGCTACGTTAGGCATCGCATGGCTCGTGTCGTCTCCGCGGCGCCGCGATTGGCGCGCGCTCGCGCCGCTCTGCTCGGCGGCGGCCGTGATGATCGTGGCGATGATCTCGCACATCGACATCGGCGTGCGCCACGTGCTCACCGTGTATCCGTTGCTCGCGATTCCGGCGGCGGGTGCGGTGGTCTCGCTGTGGGAGCGCATCCCCGTGCGGCCGCTCGTGCGCGGCGCGTTGGGCGCACTCATTATATGGGAGGTCGCCCAGGCGGCCGTCGCCTACCCGGAATTTCTTGCCGATTTCAATGCGCTCGCCGGCCGGCACCCCGAGCGCATCCTCGTCGACAGCAATCTCGATTGGGGGCAGGATCTCGACCGGTTGGCGGACACGCTGCACGCTCGGCATGTGCGCGCGGTGACGCTGTTCTACTTCGGATCCACGCCGGTGGGCGCCGTGCGTCTCGCCGACACGGTTCGGTTAGGCGGATCGGCTCACGCCTCCGGCTGGGTGGCGGTGAGCCAGACGTACCTGCAAGGCGACTACGTGTCGTGCTTCACCTGGCTCAAAGACCGCACGCCGGCGGCGCGCATCGGACGCTCGATCCTGTTGTACGATCTCGTGCCCGACACCATACCGCGCCTGCCGCCGCTCACGCGCCCCACGAGAACGAGCGCCGAATCGTATGGGCCGGTGCTGGCCGGCGCGGCGTCGCGCGACATGATGTGCGGCGAGCCGCGCGTGACGATCGACGGCGGCCGCGGCACGTTCGCCGCGCCTAACGCAACGGCGGCCGCGGGGTCCGGCGGCAGCGCACCTGAGGCGAGCACGCCGGCACCGGCCGCCATGGGCGCACCGCCGTCGGCCGTCACCGACGCGATGCTGCTCCACGCCTCGACCGATGCCGACGCGTGGCTGACGAACGGACGCGACTACTCGAACTCGCGCTACTCCCCGCTCTCGCAGATCAACACCGGCACCGTGCACACGCTCACGCTCGCGTGGGCGCACCAGGTCGATCGCCCGATCGCGGGGCAGGAAAGCACGCC
>DASVAC010000007.1:0-32804 GCA_036376535.1 Gemmatimonadaceae bacterium
TTCGTTCGCCACGATTTCTTCTCTGGTGTTCGCCATGCTCACGCTCGCGTGCTCGCCGCACGAGAAGCCAGCGGCAGGCGATACGACGAGCAGTGTCGCAGCCGGCTCACTCGCCGACAGCGCAACGCCAGCATCCGCACAAGGCACCGTCCATTTGGAAGTCGGCAGCGGACCTCACGCTGGTACCTATGACGCGACGATGAAGGATGGTGGCTGCAGTTACGGCTTGGCCGGCGCCGGCGCATGGGGCAATCAGTACTCGGCGGACAAGAGCGACCCGAAGGCATTCACCAGTCTGCAGCTGATCGTTCCCGATGCGAAGGCCGCGCTCAAGGGCACGATCGAGTGCGGCGCTGTGATGCGCGCCTCGTAGGCGGCTCGGACTAACCTTTCGACACTGCAGCACCGATGGTAGACGTACACACCGAACGCCGCCGCCCAACGCTACTGGCGGCGGCCATGGTCGTCGCCGCCGCGATCTTCGTTGGCGCATACGCCAATTCCTGGCGCAACGGATTTCACTTCGATGACGCGCACGTCATCACGTCGAATCCGGCGATCGCGTCGCTCGCAAACGCGCCGTCATTCTTCACGAATGCGCGCACCTTCAGCTCGCTCCCCGCCAATCAAACGTACCGGCCGCTCGTGTCGCTCACGCTGGCCGTCGACCACGCGGTCGGGCACGCGCTCACCGGCAACGGGCTCGATCCGAGGCCGTACCACGTCACCCAATTGGTGCTCCTCGCGCTGGTGGCCGTTCTGTTAGGCGAATTGGCGCGGCGCCTCTTCGAGGGCGCCGCTCCGCCGGATGTACGGTTGCAGCGGTGGGCGCCGGGCGCGGCGGTGTTCGCAGCGGCGCTGTACGCCGTGCACGTCGGCAACAGCGAGGTGGGCAACTACATCTCGGCGCGATCGGAATCGCTGAGCGCTGCAGGCGTGATCGGGGCGCTACTCCTCTATGTTCGCGGCGGACGCTCGCGCCGATGGTACGTGTATCTCGTCCCCATGGCACTCGGGGCGCTCGCCAAGACGCCGGCTGTGCTGTTCGCGCCACTCCTGCTCTGCTGGAAGCTCGTCATCGAGGAGCAGCTCTCGCCGGCAGCGCTTCGCACGGCAGACGGGCGCGCCGCAGCGCGGCGGGCTGCGTTAGGCACCGGGCCGGCGTTCGTCGCGGCAATCGCGCTGTACCTGTTCGTCGAAGGGATGAACCCCCCGGGCCAGACGTACGGCGGCGGCGCGCACCTGCCGTACCTGTGGACGCAGGTGTGGGTCTGGGTGCGATACACCGCCATGTTCTTCGTGCCTGTCGGGCTGTCGGCGGACTCCGACTGGGCGCTGCTGCGCTCGCCGTTAGACCTGCGGGTTCTTGCCGGCCTGCTGCTGCTGGCCGGTTCGGTGTGGGCGGCCTGGCGCGCCGCCGGCGCGCGCGCCACGCGGCCGATCACCATCGGCCTGGCGTGGTTCTGGATCGGCCTCGTCCCGGCCACGGTGGTTCCGTTAGCCGAGGTCACCAACGACCACCGGCCGTACTTTGCGTTTCTCGGCCTCACGCTGGCGGTGGTCTGGGCGGGCGTGCTGGCGATCGCCCGACTCGCGAGACCCAAGGTCGCGGCGAGGTGGGCCGTGGCCGCGGCCGCGGCGGTACTTCTGGCCCACGCAGCCGGCACGCGTGCGCGAAACCGCGTGTGGTTCTCCGAGGCGAGCCTCTGGGCCGATGTGGTGCGCGTGAGCCCGGCCAACGGCCGCGGCCTCATGAACTACGGCCTAACGGCAATGGCCGGCGGGCGGTACGCGGAGGCCCGCGTGATGTTCGACAGCGCCGCGCGGCTCGCGCCGGACTATCCGCTCGTCTATGTCAATCGCGCCATCGCCGAGGACGCGCAGGCCGACACGAGCGCCGCCGTGGCGGACTTTCGACGCGCGATCCGGATGGCGCCGGCCGACGCCGACGCCCACCGCTATTATGCGCGCTGGCTGGCGGCGCACGGCCGCGCGCCCCTGGCGCTAATCGAGTACAAGGTCGCGATCGCGTATCGGCCCCGCGACCTGGATGCCCGCCACGAGCGATTGCTCTTGCTGGCTGCGTTAGGCGACAGCGCCTCCACGCGCGCCGATGCGCGATCGGTGTTATCGCTCGACCCCGCCGACTCCATCGCCCGGGCGCTGGCCGCCGGCGGGACGACGGTGTTCGCGGCCAACGGCGCGGCGGTGGCCGGCATGGCCGGCACGGAACGCTGGTACCTCTCGGGATTGGCGCTCACCAAGGCCGGGCGGGACGCGGAGGCGGTGCAGGCCTACCGCCGGGCGGTGGCCGCCGACTCGAGCAACGTGCGCGCCCTCAACAACCTTGGCTGGTCGTTGGGCAAGCTCGGCTTCTTCGCACAGGCCAGGTCGCCGCTCGAACGGGCGCGGGCGCTGGCGCCCGCCGACTCGCTCGTGGCCGCCAACCTCGCGTGGGTCGCGTCCGAGGCGCCTAACGGAGCGACGGGGCGTCAGGGAGGACGGCCGTGAGCGGCGAGCCGGACGGCGCATCCGGGCAGCCGCGCGTGGCGGTCATCATTCCGTGCTATCGGGTCGCCGCGCACCTCGCGGACGTCATCCGGTCGGTGCCGGCCTCCTGCGCCGACATCATTTGCGTGGACGATGCGTCGCCCGACGACGTGGCCGGCGCCCTCGCTGCGTTAGGCGACGAGCGCGTGGTGTGCATCCGGCACGACCGGAACCGCGGCGTGGGCGGCGCGGTGAAAACCGGTTGGACCGAGGCGATGGCGCGCGGCGCCGACATCCTCGTCAAGCTCGACGGCGACGGACAGATGGACGGCCGCGACATCGACGCGCTCATCGGCCCGCTGGTCGAGGGATGGGCGGACTTTGCCAAGGGCAACCGGTTCGTGCAATACGCCGCCCTCCGCGCCATGCCCCGCACGCGGCTGCTGGGGAACGCCGTGCTCTCGTTGGGCACGAAGGCCGTATCCGGCTACTGGAACGTGCTCGACCCGACCAACGGATTCGTGGCCATCCGCGCCGACGTCGTGCGACAACTGGATGTGGCGTGGCTCGCCGACCGCTACTTCTTCGAGACCAGCCTGCTCGTGGAGTTGAACATCGAGCGCGCGCGGGTCGCCGACGTTGCCCTGCCGGCCCGCTACGGCAACGCGCCGAGCTCGCTCAGCGTCCGACATACCCTGGCGACATTTCCGCCGCGGCTCATCGGCGCCATGGCGCGCCGGTTCTACTGGCGCTATCTGATCCAGGACTTCGGCGTCGTCTCGTTAGGCACCCTGCTCGGCGTCCCGTTGGTCGTGTTCGGCGTGGTGTTCGGCGCATGGCACTGGATCCAGTCCGCGCGCACCGGCGTGCCGGCCACCGCCGGCACCGTGTTCGTGGCCGCCCTGCCCATCATCCTCGGCGCGCAGCTCCTGCTCGCTGCCCTGGTGCTCGACGTGATCTCCTCGCCCACCGTGAAGCGCGGACGCCGGATGCACGACGCGCCGCGCGTCCACCGTTAGGACGCGCGGCGCGCCGGTCGGCCAGGATCGTTGCTCAGACCGGCGGCGTCGCGGTGACGCAGAGCACGTACGCGGTGAGCGAACCCGTCTGACCGCTCGTGCCGAACAACACCATCGTCGTGCTCCACGTGGTGGAGGCGGACGGGTAGTTCGCCGTCGGATACGCCGTGTCCAGATTCACGTTGATCCCGCTCAGCGTGAAGCCCCCACCGATCGCGGTTTCGCCTGAGGCGCAGCTCGCCGTAGCCGTCCCGGTCGCTGTGCCGCCGTTGGGCGGGGTGAGACTCACCGCGGTGCCGGTTCGGACGGTGACGCTGCCCACCGACCCGGCGGGACCCGTGGCTCCCGTGGCCCCGGTGGCGCCCGTCGCACCTGCTGCGCCTGCAGACCCCGTCGCACCGGTCGCGCCCTTTGCGCCGGTGGCTCCGGCAGGACCAGTTGCGCCGGTCGATCCAGCGGCTCCGGCAGGGCCTGTGGCTCCTGTGGCTCCGGTGGCTCCGGCGGCTCCGGCGGCGCCAGTGGCTCCGGTTGCACCTGCTGGCCCCTGGGCGCCGGTCGCGCCTGTCACTCCCTGAGCACCAGTCGCGCCTAACGCACCGGCCGGCCCAGTCGGCCCCATCGCACCGGTCGGACCGGTGACACCGGTGGCGCCGGCCGCACCGGTCGCGCCCGTCGCCCCCTTCGCCCCGGCGGGACCGGTCGCGCCGATCGCGCCGATCGCGCCCGTGGCGCCGGTCGGACCCGCCGCACCCGTGGCCCCTTGCGGACCCGTCGGCCCGACGACGCCCGACGTGTGGATCGTTAGGCGGGTATGCGTGGTCTGCACGCAATTGGCCGGCGTGCCCGCGACGCCAATACGGTACACGGTACCGCTGCCCGGCACGATGCAGACGTTGATCAGGGAATCCGCGCTCGCCGAATCCGGCGAGGGCGCCGCACCATCCGCGTGCGCGCCGCCATGGGACTGATCGGCAGCACCGACAGTGGTTGCCGCAAGGACGAAGATCGTTCCGGCAGTGTGGACGAGCGAACGATGAAGCATCACGGTCTCGATGTGTTGACGGGAATCAGGGAAGCGACGGACGGCGAACGGCCAACGTGCTGCGCACGATCATCGGTGCAGCGGGATGTCGACGGCGAGCATGACGGGCACGCTGGTGGTGGCTTTCGCGTCCGTCGCCAGCGACATCCATCGCGCCTCGAGCCGGAGCGACACCCCCCGCACCCGCCACCCCGCGCCAACGCCTAACGCAAAGCCCGGCGCGGTCTGGTGGGTGGTCTGCTCGAAGCCCGCGCCCGGCGTCTGGTTGGTCGGCGCGTCGAACGTGAACTTCGTGCTCAGCCGCGCCAGCACGGGACCGCCCAACGCATACGACTCGAATCGGCCGCGTTCAACCAGCGCGACCGAGACCAACGCTGCACCATACACCGACTCGACGTTGCCGCTCACGAAATGGTCGGCCGATGAAAGCCCTTGCGACGAGTAACCGGCCTCGAGGCGCAGCCCCATGCGGCGCACGAAGCCGGTCCGCCACGGCTGGCGGAGCTCGAGCGCGCCCGTGAGGGCTGCGCCCGCCGTGTGGTCCGCGCCGGCCTGCGATCCGGCGAACACGCCGCCGGCCCCGACCACGATGCTCAACGAGGGCCGTGCGCCGCTCGGCGCCGGCGCTTGCGCATTGGCCGGCGCGCTCGCCCACGCGAGCAGCGCCGCGAGCGCCGCCGCTGAGGCCGTGCGAGTGCGGCGCATCACTGGATCTGTATGCCTAACGTATTGGCCGCGGGCACCAGGTCCAGGCGGATGGCCGCCACGTCCGGCGTATCGACCGCCGTGCCGTCCGAGTTCTTCGTGCGGAACGGCGCGATGAGCTCGTATACCTGGGCCAGCGACGCGCGGGCATCGGCGTACCGGTTCTCTTCGAGCGCCCGCGATACGGCATTGAGCGCTCCGATGATCGCTTGTTGGGCAGACGGAGCGCCGAGCGATGGGACGAGACGCGTGGCGGCGTCGTTGAGCGAGATGAAGACCTCGGGAGCGGCCGCTGCGCCCTGGGGCGTGTGACAACCCGGCTGCCCCGTGCAGTCTGCGGCATTGGGCGACGTGAACGAATCGCTGCGGCAACCGACCGCCAGCAACGCCGCGATACCGATCGCAGTGATCGTGTGCGCGGCGGTTCGGGTTCGAGCGGTGGGTGCGGCTGCAGCAGTTTGATGGCGGAGTGGCACGCGCGCCCAAAAGCGCGCTGAGAGAGCGGTCGGACCGGAATTCACCATCGAGACGTCAGCCTTCGAATTGAAAGGAAGCCCGGCGGGGCTCGCGGGCGTGTGCTCGCCGCGCCGATCGGTGGGGGCGTCGAGCCGTTCATTGACGAGAGGGCGCGCCGGTGGTCACAGGCGCGGAACGGCGTTCCGTTAGTCCCGCGGAGCGCGACGCAACGCGGGACGCATGGCGCCGAAGATTGGATTGTGCTCAGACATCGCCACGCGAAAGCCATCGCCTGCTCACAACTCCTTGAGCAGCCGGTAGGTGAACTCGAGCTGGTCGTAGAACGCGTGGACGCTGATGCGTTCGTTCAGTCCATGTGCGCGCGTATCCTCGTCGTTGTTGGGATCGACGAACAATCCGCTCACGCCATACACCGGCATCCCGGCGTTGCGCAGGAACAGTCCATCCGTCGCTCCCGTCTCCATGCTCGGAACGATTGGCAGCGTTCCCCAAATCGACGCGGTCACTTTTTCGAGTGAGCGCTCGAGAGCGGGCGGCAACGGCGAGGGCGGACTCGCGATCGCCGTGTCGGCGGCTTCCACCTGCACCGCACTGTCTGCCACGATGCGCCGGATGGTTCGCTCGACTTCCACCGGATCGCTTCCCGGCATCATCCGGCAGTTCACGGTGGCCGTCGCGCTCTGCGGCAGCGCATTCACCGCGTGGCCGCCAGCGATGAGCGTCGCGACGCAGGTCGTGCGCAGCTCCGCGTTGTAGAAGGCCGATCGTGCAGCCAGGCGCGTTGCTGCGGCGCTGTCGGGCGTGTCGGAGGTGCTCACCGCGCGCATGTCGGACGCGAGATCGGCAGGCACGAGCGGCGCCGTGCGTGAGAAGTACATGCGCGTGACGGCGTTCGTCTCGAACGGAAACGCGTACCTCGACACCATGCCTAACGCTGCAGCGAGCTCGTAGATCGCGTTGTCGGGGCGCGGCAGCGAGCTGTGGCCGCCCGGATCGTGCGTGGTCAGGCGGACGGAATGGAACACCTTCTCGGCGGCCTGTACATCCATCGCGATCGGTGTGCTGCCGCGCAGCTCGCCGCCGCCGGCGTCCGCGTTGAGCGCGTACTGCGCGCGGATCGCGTCACGGTCGTGCCCGAGCAGCCACTCGATGCCGTTGTATCCGCCGCCGCCTTCCTCGCCCGCCGTGAGCGCGAGGATGCTGTCGCCCGAGGGAACGATCTTCTCCTGCTTCATGCGCAACAGCGCGGCCACCCAGCTCGCGTCCCCGTTTTTCATGTCGAGCGTGCCGCGGCCGTAGAAGTGCCCGTCGCGTTCGGTGAGCCTGAAGGGATCCAGCACCCAGTCCGAGCGCTTCGCCTCGACGACGTCGATGTGGCCGATGAGCAGAATCGGCGCTCGCGCACCGCGCCCGCGGTAGCGGACGAGGAGATTCTTGTCCTTCGCATCGCGGCCCGTGTCGGGGCCGACCACCTGCACGTCCGCCGCGGGAAAGCCTGCCGCGCGAAAGCGCGCGGCGAGCGACTCGGCCAGCTTGGTCGTGCTGCCGATCGAGTACTCGGTGTTGGTCTCCACCATCTCCTTCAGCAGGTCTCTGCCGAGGGATTGGTATGGCGTGAGCGACGATTGTTGGGCGAGGACGGCGGCGGGGAGCGCGACCAACGCGAGCACGGAGAGCGTGCCGAGACGGATTCTGTTAGGCATGAGCGCGGTTGAGGGTGGGACGCGACAGCGAATGCAGTCTGGTGAGGCGCGTGCCTCACGCCAATCCTGCGAACACCTCGCCGAGGTCGATCGAGACGACAAGATCGAGGCTTGGCGGGCGCCACCGGATCACGTCGCGCACGCCGCCTGGGCCATAGCCATACGATAGCTCCTCGGCTTCGCGGATGTCCACTCGCCGTGCGCCTATCTCGCGGCCTTCATGCGCGCGCGCACGACCGCGTCCCAGTTGGACACTACCACCAGCTCGCCCGCGTCGGCGCTCTGCAGAACGAGAAAGTGTTTCCCGTCGGGCATGACGTCGTAGTTGGCGTGCGGATTCCCCGCGAACACGTACGTGTCGGTGAGCACCGAATCGTGCCTAACGACCGAAAAGCCGGGACCCGGACCGAGCGTCGCTGCCATCAGCATGCCGTCGCCGCGGTAAAAGAGGCGGCTCCCGTCGCGCGACCACACGGGCTCGGCGCCGCCGTTCACCGACACCTGGACGCGGCCGCCCGGCCCCGGGAACGGCTGCACCACCACTTCGTTCCGGCCCGACTCGTCGGTGGTGAACGCAATCCACTTCCCGTTAGGCGAGATCCGCGGCATGATCTCGATCGCGCTCGGGTTGGCCGCGATCGGGCGCGGCGTCGTGTCGCCGGACAGCGCCCGGTAGTAGATGTCGGCGCCCAATGTGTCGAGCTGGTAGGCGACGTAGCGCGAGTCCGGCGACATCACGCCCTCGTACACGTCGACACGCTTGCCCACCACCAGCGGCGTCGCATCCGCGCTCAGATCGGCGGGCCGCCAGTAAATGCCCGTGCGATTCCCGCGATCGGAGCGATACAGGACGCGCGTGCCGTCGGGCGACCACTCGGGGCGCTCGTTCGCCGAGCCCTCGCTGGTTAGGCGCGTCAACGTCCCCGAGGCGAGATCGTCCAGCCAAATGTCGCGGCGATCGCCGGCACCGATCGTGATCGCGATGCGCCGACCGTCGGGCGACAGCCGCGGAAACAAGTAATCGCGTCGATCCCCAAGAAGCGTCCGAGTCGACTCGCCGCGTCCGACCATCACCAACTGCGACAGCTGGGATCCGGACTGGTAGATCAGCGTCCCGTGCGCGAGCGCGGCACGTGCCAACCCTGTGCTGAGATTCACCACCACATTGTCCAACAGCTGCACGGGCGCGCCGAGCAGTCGTCGCTTCGCGAGATCGATGGGAACACCCATGATGGTGCCCGAGGCCGTCGCGTAGACGAGCGTATTGTCCACTACGCCTAACGGCTGGAGGCCGGGCAGGTCGAGCACGGTCGCCTGGCCCCCGGACATGGATGCAATCGCGATCCGGTTCGTCGACACCGTGGCCGAGGTCGCACTCGTGTAAATGATGCAGCGCGCGGAGTCGATTACGAGCGGCGTTGCCGTGAAGAGCTCCCCCTTCGGGCGGGCGCTGCCGCCGCCGAACTCGCGCGTCTGGCCCCCGGTCTCGGACATCAGATAGAGCGACCGATTTCCGGACAGCACGATCACGCCGGTGGTCGACCAGCTCGCGCCGGCGAACGTGCCGGGCGCATTGCCCAGCACCTGCGGATCGCCGCCGTCGAGCGAGACCTTGTACAGCTGGTTGCCGCGGATGAACAGGACCCATCGGCCATCGGGGGAAAACGTCGGCTGGCCGGCGTCTTCGGTGCCCGGCAACGGACGTGAGGCGACGTCGTCGAGCGGCCGGAGCACCAGCTGCTCGTGACGGCCGCTGCCCTGCGCCGCATACAGGAGCGTGCGACCGTCCGGCGACACGTTCAGCATGTTGAGTCCGAGCACGTTGGTGCGTGCCGTGGGCGACGCCGGCAGCGTGAAGCGGACCACCGCCGGTGCGTCGTTAGGCTGCGGACGCCGCCCCCACACCGCGAACGCCACACCCGCGATCGCGGCCGCCGCCAACCCCAGCACGAGGGGGTCGCGAAGCCTCGTGCCTAACGAAACACGCGCGGCGCGGGCGGCCGCTCCCGAGGGCGCGCCGGTGCTCCGCGCGCCCGGCACGGCGCCCGTCGCATGCAGCGCGTCGGCGAACTGCGCCGCCGTGGCGAAGCGGTCGGCCGGCAGCTTCTCGAGCGCCGTGAGCACGGCCTGCTCGACCGCTGGAGGAACGGTATCGCGCTGCGGGAAAATCGGGCGCGGCCGCTCGGTCATCACCTTCGCCACGATCGCCTGCGCGGTGCTGCCGCTGAACGGCGGATCACCCGTCAACATCTCGTACGTGGTCGCGCCTAACGCGTACACATCGGAGCGGGCCGTGATATCCCGTTCGCCCATCGCCTGCTCGGGCGACATGTAGGTGGGCGTGCCAAGGCTCATCCCGGTCTCGGTCATGCGGCCGCCGCCGCCCTTGCTCGCGGCCAGCGCAATGCCGAAGTCCGCGACGAGCGCCGAGCCATCGTGCAGCAAGATGTTCTCGGGCTTGATGTCGCGGTGAATCACGCCGTGGCGGTGCGCGTAATCGAGCGCACTCGCAACTTCGCCGGCGATCTGTACGGCTTCAGGAATCGGAAGCTGCTTCTCGCGCCGCAACCGATCGCGCAGCGACTCGCCCTCCACGTACGGCATCACGTAGTACGCGGTGCCGTCCACCTCGCCGCTGTCGATGAGACCAAGGATGTGCGGGTGCTGCAGCGTCGCGATGGTCTTGATCTCGCGCAAAAAACGCTCGGCGCCGATGACGGCGGCGAGATCCGGGCGAAGGACCTTGACCGCAACCTTGCGGTCGTGCTTCCGGTCGTGCGCCAGGTACACGGTAGCCATGCCACCCTGACCGAGCTCGCGCTCGATCCGGTAGCTGCCTCCGAGTGCGGCGGCGAGAGTGTCGGTCACGATGTGAGGGGACCCGGTTGCAGAGCGGGCGCCAGCGGGATCGCGTCAATGTGCTCCATTGGGAACCGGGCCGATAGTGCTTGCCGTCCGGCCGCCGGCCACAATGTATAGGCGCAGGTCGGGCGTCCGCCCGATCACGATTCAAGCCACGGAGCCGCCATGCGCCATCGCACTCTCCTCGTTGCGCTTCTGCTGGTCGCAGCCAGTTCCGCTCGGCGCGTGCCCGCGCAACACGCACATGCAAGTATGGACAGCTCGTCGCACGACTCCGCCTACGCCGCCATGCAGGAGCGCGGCCGCGTCGTCATGGGCGTCGATCAATACACGTCGACCCATCACTTCGACGATCTGCCCAACGGCGGCCGGATCACGCTCGTTCGCAACGCCGATGATACCGCGGGCGCCGCGCGCATTCAGCGGCACCTGCGTGCGATCGCTACCGCATTCAAGGCCGGCGACTTCACGTCGCCGGTGGCCGTGCACTTCAAGGACGTCCCGGGCGCGCGGGTGATGGCGGCCCAACGAGCGGTGATCGACTATTCGGTGCGCGCGCTTGCGCGTGGTGCCGAGTTGACGATGCACACCACGGATC
The DNA here is from genome assembly GCA_036376535.1 of Gemmatimonadaceae bacterium. Taxonomy (GTDB): domain Bacteria; phylum Gemmatimonadota; class Gemmatimonadetes; order Gemmatimonadales; family Gemmatimonadaceae; genus JADGGM01. The sequence continues at coordinate 10,897 of DASVAC010000007.1, forward strand.
CCGACGCCATTCGCGCGATCCACGAGTTCCTCGCGTTTCAGCGAACGGAGCATCACGCGCCGCACTAGCCGCGGCGCGCGGGACGGCCTACGTCACGTTCCGCGCGTTAGGCGACGAGCCATCGTCCGCAGCCGAAAGATCTTCCCCATCCCTTGCATCCCTTTTGTTATCCTTTGAACGCTTCGTCAGTCCAAGCCGGCCCTGCGCGCGTTCCGCGCTCGGCGTCAGGCTTGTACCTCGACACCGGGCACAGCCGTGCCGGCCCCTCGGCGAAGGCGCTCGGCCTTGGCGCGGGAACCGGTCGCCCCAAGCGGCCAACGCGCGGGACTGTGGCCCTTGTCCCGTCTGCCTTTACTCCGCAAGTTGAGGCTGGGCCGCACGCACGATCCCGATATCCGTGCGGCGAAGGAGCGGACCATGCGTATCCCCCCGATCGCCACGCATTCCGCCGTGATGCACCGTCTGTGCACCATGGGATCGGTTGCAGTCCTGTGCTGGATCGCCACCGGTCCGCCACCGCTCGACGCACAAAGCGCGACGCCTCCCGGCTCCATCAACGCCGTCGTGCGCGACACGACCGGCGCCGGTATTGCCGGCGCCGAGCTCGCGATCGCCGGCACCGGCATCAAAGGCTATACGGACGACGATGGCCACCTGCATCTCGGTCCCATCGCGCCCGGATCCGCGCGCCTAACGGTACGCCGCCTCGGCTTCCGCGCCACCAGCGCCGACATCACCGTCACCAGCAACCGCGCGACCATCGACACCGTGCGGCTCGTCGAAGTCGCGCACCGCCTCGACGTCATCACCGTGCGCGGCACCATCCACGCCTACGGCTCCCGCATGTTGGGCTTTTACGAGCGGCGCAACGCGGGATTCGGCCACTTCTTCACGCGCGCGGAGATCGAGGACATCAACCCGATGCACCTCACCGATCTCTTTCGGCGGATCCCCGGCATGCAGCTCGCGTCGACCAACGTGATCCAGAACGCGGTGCGCATGCGCGGCGCTCGGGATTGTCCTCCACTCCTCTGGTTGGACGGTGCACCCGCCGCGGCAGCCGAGTACGACCTCGACACGATCGATCCCCTGTCGATCGAAGCCATGGAGATCTACAGCGGTCCGTCCGAGACACCGGTGCAATTCCATCCGCCGATGGACGTGCAAGCGTGCGGCGTCATCGTGATCTGGACGCGACAGGGCGAGCCGCGCCATTCCTACAAGGCGTCGGACCCCGACCAGATCGTGAAGATGATCGATTCGGCAACGGCCTACACAGCTGACCAGGTCGACACTCCGGCCCACCAGGACACGACCGTGCACGTGCAGCCGGCCTATCCGGAAGCGCTGTTCATCTCGGGGACGAGCGGCAAAGTGGTGGCGGAATTCGTCGTCGACACCAGCGGATCGGTGGCGATGGGTACGTTCAGCGCCATCTCGTCCACCGATCCCGAATTCACCTTTGCCGTTAGGCACGCGCTCCAGCACGCCGTGTACGTGCCGGCAATGCTCAAGGGACACAAGGTGCAGCAGGTGGTCGAGCAGCCGTTCACGTTCGTCGGCGACAGCACCGCCGCGCGGAAGGGCAGACGCCGCTGAACGACGGGTCTTACGTGCCGCCCCCCACCCTGCCGCCCTTCCCGCCGGCGCCGGCCCGCACTCGCTCGAAGCTGGCCGATTGCCGTCCCATAGAGAGTCGGGTGGCCTGACCGAGATCATTGAGATCGAACGTCACGTACTGCGTTCCGTAGTAGAGGTACCGCCACGTGACCCGGAACGTGTTGTCGTGCCAGTACTCGAGATCGCCGATGAAGTCGAGGTTGCCGAGGCGCAGCACGAGATGCCCGTCTTCCATGCTGACCCGCACGGCGCCGGCGAATGGATCCTCGTAGACGCCGGCGTACTCGGACAACGGATGCGGCACGCGGCCAGTGCTGTCGCGGGTCGCCGCCAGCTTCTCCGCAGCCGCCTCGCCCGCCTTCCGCGCCCGCTGCGTCATCGCGAGCAGCGTGTCGCTGATGTTGCCCGGCGGGAGCCCGAGGTAGGCGTTCAGCACCCGCTGGACGATCCCGAACCGTGCGTCGCTCTGGTTCATGTTGGACAGCACCGCGACGCCTAACTGCGAGTCCGGTACGAGCGCAACGGCAGATGCCATCCCATCGATGTCACCGGCGTGCCACACGAGCGTGTGTCCCGCATAGGTCTGGATGAAGAGCCCCAGGCCGTACGTGTAAAACGTGCTCCCCGGAAGCCATGCGCGGATCTCGCGGCCCACGCCGATCGCCTGGATCAGCATCTGCGGCGTCTCCATGTCCCGGACGGTCGCCGAGTCGAGCACGGTCTTCCCCTCGTACCGGCCGTCCGCCAAGAGCATCAACATCCAATGGCTCATGTCGTCGGCGCTGGAGTTGATCCCGCCGACCGGCGACATGATGTCCATGTTGTGCGCCCAGTACGATTGGATCGCCACCACCTTTCCGTCCACGAGTCCGTGGGGCACGGCGACATCGTTCGCTGCCGCGACCTCCGCCGCCGTGGTGACCGTGTGATCCATTCCGAGCGGCGCGAAGACATGCTCGACGATGTAGCGGTTCCACGTTTCGCCCGTCACGGCGGGAATGAATCGGCTGGCCGTGAGGTACAGAATGTTGTTGTAGCAGAATTCGGCTCGGAACCCGTAGTCCGGCTGTTGGTAGCGCACGCGCGCGATCACGTCGCTGTCGTCCGACGTGTACCACATGCCGGGATCGCAGTATCCGCTGCGGTGCGTGAGCAGATCGCGCAACGTGATCGATTGCGTCACGTACGCGCTGCTCAGCTGGAACGGCTTGACGTAATCCACGACGCGCGCGTCCCAGTCGAGCTTCCCCGCAGCGACCAGCGTGCCGAGGGCCGCGGCAGTGAAGGCCTTGGTGTTGGAGCCGATATCGAAGAGGGTTCCGCCGTCCACCCGAGCGGGCTTGCCCACCTCGCGCACGCCGTACCCTTTGGCGAGCACGACCTTCCCATCCTTCACGATCGCCACCGCGAGTCCGGGCACGTGCCATTGGTCCATGACGTGCTGCACGTAGGCGTCGAAGTCTTTCATGTTCGCCGGCAGTCTACCCGGGGTCTGTGCCGCGGCCCGGGTTCCGAGGAGGACGATTGCCGCGAGGGCCATGAGGCATTTCTTCATCACGCAATCCTGTTCAGGGTACCGGGCCGACGGCGCCGAGTCGGCGCGGGGGCGAAGGCCGGTCCGCGACATACACAATTGTGTACATCTTCACACCAGGGGCGGCCACGCGCAAGCAGACCAGCGCGCTGGGCCATCGCGCGTCCAGCAATCCCGACGTCACCGTTTCCGTTAGGCGCGCCCCGCTTTGGTGCGGCCCTGTCCAGCCCTGTCCCGCTCGGTCCGCCTTACAGGACCGTCAGCGAATCGGACTCCGCGGAGAGCGCGTCGAGATACTGCTGCATCTCGCGTACACGCTTCTGCCCTTCGCGCTTCGCGGCATCGCTCTGCAGGAGTTTGGGCATCTCGGTCATCTGCTGCTTGATCACCGCCACCGCATGCGGCAGGTCGGGCGTGAACTTCTCCCGGGACGTGAGCGAAATGATCCGCGCGACATCGATCGCGCCCATGAAGTCGAGGATGTCGGCGTCGCGGAACAACACCGCCACCCGGAGCGTGTCGGGCGGGCGATAGTACTGGTGGTGATCGATGATCTCCTTCACGAGCGCCGACTTCTCCATGGGGAACCCCGCGTCGCGGAGCACGCTGTCCACGAGCTGGATCGACCGGTCGCCGTGGTCGATGCCGGGCACGGCGTAGGGCGGAATGCCGCCCATGTCGTGCAGGTATGCCGCGGCGTACAGCGCGTCGTCGTCCACCGTTAGGCCCTCGGCCTTGGCCAGCGCGAGGGTCGTCTCGTAGTCGCGGCGGCCGTGCGCCGGGCCCCACGCCGTGTGCTGCAGGTGCGCCTCGGCGAACGCCCGCACCGTGGCGCGCCATGGCGCCTCCGCGCCCGTGTCGGCCGGCGCCCGCCTAACGGAGTCGACGCGCCGCGCCGCCGGCCGCGCGGGCGCCAGGGCCAGCGCCGTCACGAACAGCATCGGCAGAGCGACAGCCACGACGGTACCGCGACGACGAGGGCCGGTGTCACGCATGGGGAGCTCGCGAGTGGATGGTGGAAGACCGCGCGGCCTCGGGCACGTCGGGCCGCGGTAGCGACTCGGGGTCGCCTTCGCCTAACGATGCCGGCGTGCCGCCCGGCCGCCGCCGGGTGAAGAGCCAGAGCGCGTAGAGCGCGAGCGGCGGCACGCCCACCCAGAGCGCGATCTGCCCCAGCGAGGCCGATGCGGCATACAGCGTCTTGCCGAGCTCCGTCACGGTGATGTGCAGCACGGTGCTGTCGAACGACACCGACACGTTCGCGGAATTCTTGGGCGCCGAGCTCACACGCGTGATCGCCAGCATCGCGGGCGTGACTGTGACGCCGGCGAGCCCGATCCAGTACACGACCCACGCGGCGATCACGTGTCCGGGACGCCACCGCGCCAAGAATGCCTTCATGACCGCCTCCCGCCGAAAAACTGCCGCCCTTGAGATTCAAACGACCGTTTAATACAATTGTTTGAATCCGCACGCCGGCCGAACCTTTCTCCCCGCCGGCCTGGAGCTCGACACGCCATGACTCGAAAACAGCTGGCCGCAGGAGGAGGCGCTGCCCTCCTCGTTGCCGCCGTCATCGTCTACCTCGTCACCCGCCCGCCGGCATCGCTCGTGCTCACCGGCGTCGTCACCACCAACGACGTCATCGTGAGCCCGCAGGTGGGCGGCCAGATCAACCGCCTCCTCGTCGCCGAGGGTGACTCGGTCACCCAGCATCAGTTGCTCGCCGTCCTCGCGCCGGGCGAGCTCGCCGCCGATCAGAGCTACTACGCGCAGAACGCGCAAGCGCTCGCCTCGCAAGTGAACCAATCCGCCGCCGATCTGCACTACCAGGAAACGCAGGCCGACGAGCAAGTCCGGCAAACCGAAGCGACGCTCGCCGCGGCGATCGCACAAGCCGCCATGGACTCTGCCACCATGGTCAACTCCAAGCAAGTCTACGATCGCTACGGTCCCCTGCTCAGCGCCGGCGCCGTCTCCTCGCAGCAAGTCGACTCCGCTCGGACACAATACACCGTCGCGCTCGCCCGGTTCGAAGCGTCCTCCAGACAGGTCGAGGCGCAGCGCGCGGCCGTGGCGATGGCGCGCGCGGCGGAAGATCAGGTGCAAGCGAAGCGCAGCGCGCTCGCAGGCGCGCGCCAGGCACAAGCCGCCGCGCAGGCTCAGACCCGCAAGGCCGACGTGCGACTCGGCTACGCCGAGCTTCGCGCGCCGATGGGCGGCGTGGTGGACGTGCGCGCGGCGAGGGCCGGCGAATACGTCGCCGCGGGACAGCCGGTCGTCACGCTCGTCAACCCCGACAGCCTGTGGGTGCGCGCCGACGTCGAGGAGACGTACATCGACCGCGTCCGGTTAGGCGATCACCTCACCGTGCGCCTGCCGTCTGGCGTTGAGCGCCAGGGCACGGTCTTCTTCCGGGGTGTGGACGCCGACTTCGCGACACAGCGCGACGTGAGCCGCACCAAGCGCGACATCAAGACGTTCGAGATCCGCATCCGCGTCGACAATCACGACCGGCGTCTCGCCGACGGCATGACCGCGTACGTCGTGCTCCCGCTCGACCACACGCGCTCGTCGTGACGATCGCGATCGACGTCCGCGAGATCGTGAAGCGCTTCGGCGACTTCACCGCGGTCGACGGGATCTCGTTCGCCGTCGAGGACGGCGAGACGTTCGGCCTGCTCGGGCCTAACGGAGCCGGGAAGTCGACGCTCATCCGCATGCTCACCACGCTGCTCCTCCCCACGTCGGGCACCGCGATCGTCGCCGGCTTCGACATCGTGAAGGACGCGGACCAGGTGCGGCGTTCGATCGGCGTGATTCCGCAAGCGCTCACCAGCGATCTCGATCTCACCGCCGAAGAAAACCTGCTGATCTTCGCCAAGCTGTACGGCGTGCCGCGCGAGCGCCGGAAGGCGCTCATCGCGGACCTGCTCGCGGCCGTGGAGCTGAGCCAGTGGGCGGACAAGCCGGTCAAGAACCTGTCCGGCGGCATGCGCCGCCGCGTGGAGATCGCGCGCGGACTGGTGCACGAGCCGCGCATCCTCTTCCTCGACGAGCCCACCACGGGGCTAGACCCGGTGTCGCGCACGTCGGTGTGGGAGATGCTGCGCACGATCAAGGCCGACCGCCGCCTAACGGTGCTCCTCACCACGCACTACATGGACGAGGCCGACAAGCTCTGCGACCGGATCGCCATCGTCGACCACGGCAAGCTCATGGCGCTCGACTCGCCGATGAAGCTCAAGGCGGCGATCCCCGGCGAGAACACGATCGAGGTGAGCTTCGCCGATGCGCCCGCCGACTGGCGCGACCGGTTAGGCACACTGCCTGGTGTGGCGCGGGTGGAGGGCGAGGCGCCGGTGTTCCGGCTCGTGTCGACCAGTGGCCCCGAGACGACCAACGCGCTCATGTCGGCGGCCGCCCGCGCCGGCGTCACCATCGGCTCGCTCTCGGTGCAGAGCACGTCGCTCGACGACGTATTCGTGCACTATACCGGGCACCAGCTGCGCGACGCGCTCCAGGAGCCCGCCGCAACCGACAGCCGCTTCATGATGAGGCGTTAGGCAGATGCAGCGAACCTGGGCCATCATCGAGCGCGACCTGCGGCGGTTCCGGCGCAGTCCGGCGCTCATCATCATGTCGCTCCTCATGCCCGTGGTGCAGCTCGTAGTGCTCGGCTACGCGTTCGGCGGCAACGTGAAGCACCTCAAGGTCGCGCTCGTGGATCAGGATGGCGGCGTGCCCGCCGTCCGGCTGCACGAGCTCACCAATGCCGTGGCCGAGAATGCGCAGACGTTCGAGACCATCCCGTACAGCGATCGCGGCGACGCGCTCCAGGCGCTGCGCAACGGGCGCGTGAACGGCGTGCTCACCATCCCGCCGGGATTTTCGCGCCGGGTGCTGGCGCACGACGACCCGCGCGTCGCGCTCATCGAGGACAACACCGACAACTTCGTGACGGCGGCGTTGTCCGGCACGTTCACCAGCCTGTTAGGCGCGTACGACCGGCCGCCGCCGACGAGCGACCGCGTGTCGCGGGACCCGACGCTCGAAACGGTCGAGCTCTACCCGTACGTGCCGTACATCCAGTATCTGCTGCCCGGCTCGATCGTGATGTCGATCTTCATGATGGTGATGATCGGCGGCGGGATCATCTACATCGACGACAAGGCGCGCGGGCTGCACGAGGGCTACCTCGTCACACCGATCACGCGACTCGAGCTCATCTTCGGATTCAACGCCGCCGGCGCGATCAAAGCGATCATCGCCGGCTCGGTGCTGATGACCATCGGGTCGCTCATCGCTGGGATCCCCGATCCGTTCGCGCCCATCCGGCTGATCCGGTTGTTCCTGGTGATCGCTGTTGCATCGGTGGCACTGGTGAGCATGATGTTTCTGCTCATGGTGCGCATGAACGATCCGCTCCTGCCGCGCGCGCTGTTCGGCGTGCTGAATACGCTCTTGTGGTTCCCGAGCGGCGCGATCTATCCGCAGCAGGCGTTCCCGAAGTGGATGCGCGGGCTCGCGACGGTGGATCCGTTCACGTACGCGGTGCACGCGCTCAAGAGCCTCCTGCTCAAGAACACCGGCTTCGCGGCGATCTGGTTCGACCTGTTGTATCTGGCGGTGTTCTCGGTGCTCACGATGGTCGCGGCGACGCTGCTCTTCAAGCGGACGCTCTCGTGACCGCCCGGCGGCCGTCGCCTAACGCTCGCCGGCCGGACGCGGCGACGCGCGAGCGTCTGCTCGCGGCGGCCACGCGCTTGTTCGCCCAACACGGCTTTGGCGGGGTGAGCGTGCGCGACATTGCGCGCGCGGCCCGCGCGAACGTCGCTGCGGTGAACTATCACTTCGACGGCAAACTCGGTCTCTATCGCGCCGTCGTGCACTCGGCGGTGCAAGCGATGCGGTCGGGCGATGACGCCTTCCTCACCGCCGCGAGCGACGCGTCGCCCGAAGAGCAGCTGCGCACATACGTCACCGGCTACCTGCCGCGCATCGCGTCCACCGACGATCGCACGGCGTGGATCCACGATCTCATGCGCCACGAGATGTCCGATCCCACGCCGGTCGCGCCATGGATCGCCGAGCACGGGATCCTGCCGCGGATCGAGTATCTCGCGGGTATCGTCTCGAAGCTGCTCGACTGCAGGCCTAACGACAAGCGCGTGGCACGTTGCGTGGTCAGCATCCAGGCGCAGTGCCTGTTCTACCGGCCGGATCGATTCCGGACGGCGGCGTTCAAGGGGTGGCCGTTGTCGGACGCCGAACTCGCCGCAGTGGCCGACCACATTGTCGAGTTTTCACTTGCCGGCATCAAACGCATCGCGACACGTCAATAGAGTCCATTCGAGGAGGCGCCATGCCGTTCACTCGTGTTGGCACCCATGTGACTGTCACCGCCGTTGCGATTGTTATTGCCTTTGCGAGTCTGCAATCTCAGTCCCCAGTAGCCGGCGTTCGTTCTCAATGCCGCGGTGCAGACTCCGCCTCCGCAGATCTTATCGGCTACATCACGGAGTTGATAAACACGACGGACGTCCAGCTTGCGGCGATGCGAGACAGCATCGGCCTAACTGGGGTCAGTCCGTCGAGTTTGGTGTTGGTTACCGACAAGACAACCTGCGCGAAGGCCGCGGCTGCGTTGGACAATCTCGCCAACGTTCAGAGTTCTGGCCGTACCGTGTACGTCGTCCAAGCGGGAACCTCTCGATACATCGTCGAGGACCCGAATGGCACTGCAGGCGAGCACCTCATGGTTTGGGTCTATGATTCTCGGTTCAGGCTTGTACAAGGAATAGCTCGGTGAGTTCGGATCCGCCAAACCAGCGCCCGCCGCACAGTAGGTTGGTTGGCGGATGGGCACGTACGTGCAGCCGCGCCGTTAAGGATCCGGTGTCACCGCCACCGCCCGCTCTTCCATACATCGCTTCCACATCGCCGATCTCGCGAGGGCGTTCGCGGTGATGACATAGTCGTCTTCGATGCGCGCGCCAATGTTCTGATAGGGCCCCTCCGTCGCAGCGAAACGATCATCGCGATCTCTTGCAATCCTTATAGTTATCCGCCTTTGAAACACTATAGAGGAGCTCGACGCCTTAGCATTGGACTCCCGGAAGGGGATCGTCGAATCGTCACTCGAATCCGGAAAAGACGCTCGCTAGGTCGAGTGTGATGGTAAGGCTCGATGCCGGCACGCGCCACCGAACGATTTTTCGCTCGAGGTGGTGCACGCGCTGTGACCGCCAGACCTCGACGGTGCGATTCTGCTGGTCGACCAGCCATAGCTGCCTAACGCCAAGCGCGAAGTAGGCCGCCCGTTTGATCTCACGGTCGTATATGCGCGAGGATCGACTCAACACCTCCACAGCCAGCCAGTGCTCGGTGATCTTCGCCCACTCGACGCGCGGTCCAAACCGCGCCGGGTAGACGAGAACATCAGGCTGGAGTTGCGTCCGCGGTGGAACGGCAATCGCGCCGGGCCCCACGACGTGTGCATGGTCGGGGTCGAGTGCCGCCGAGAGCCTGGTCTGGATACGGTTCGCGACGATCTGGTGTCCGGAGCTCGGCGCGGGCGTCACGAGCAGCACGCCGTCCAAAAGTTCGTAACGGTTCCCGTCCTCCGGGAGCCGCTCGAGATCGTCCACCGTGTACCGTGGAACCGTGAGCGCCATGCCCATATGGTAGTCTCCCAGGGTCTCGCCTGTCTACTCGGCATGCGCCGAGTATGGGGCGGCCTACGGATCGACCATCATCGAATTCGCAACGAAGCGGTACGGAAAATTTCGTGTTGACGCTCAGCGCAGCGAGTCCACCTGCGCAATGCGCCCGTCGCCCCGTTTCTTCATGAGTGCCTCGATCTCCGAGATCTCGCGCGGCACGCCGCTCGAGATGCGCTCGAGCCCCTTCTCCGTGATCACGTAGTCGTCCTCGATGCGCACGCCAATATTCTGATAACGCTCGACTACCGGCCTAACGCGCGCGATGAATGCGCGATTCCGCGGCGTGTCTGGTAGCGCGTCGAGCGTGCGCGTCGAGATGTAGATGCCCGGCTCGATCGTGAACGCGTCGCCTACGTGGTACGTCCCGCCTACGTAGAATTGCGCCGGATCGTGCACCGCGAGGCCGAGGCCGTGGCTGATGCCGTGAATCATCCAGATGCTCGCCTGTGAGCACGCCCGCGGATTCTTGACGCAGTCGGCCTTGCCGGGCGGATCCAATTGCGCGTTCACGCTGTCGATGAGACCGAGCTTGGCCAGGCCGCGGGCGCGGACGGCGACGGACGAGTCCTGTGCTGCTTGGGCGCTCGCACCCGGTTTCGCCACGCGTTCGGCTGCCGCTTGCGCATCCCGTACGAGCCGATAGATCGTGCGCTGCGCCGCCGTGAACACACCGCTCACCGGCAGCGTGCGCGTGATGTCCGCCGCGTATCCCTCGTATTGGGTGGCGGCGTCGATCACGACGACATCGCCCGGCCGGGCGACAGAAGTATCCTGCATGTAGTGCAGCTGCGTGCTGTTGAGCCCCGCGCCGACGATCGATCCGTACGCCGGCCGGTCGCCGCCTAACCGCTTGAACGTGTACTCGGCCACGGCCTGCCACTCGTATTCGTGGTGCGGCTCTGGCGATTGCATGATGGCTTTGTGTCCGGCGGCGCTGATCGCCGCGGCTCGCCGTAGAAGCGCCAACTCGGCCGGCGACTTTCGCGCGCGAAGTTGATCCACGATCGGCTCGCCATCCTTTACCGTCACGGACGGATGCGCGGCCGCGAACGTCTTCATGAACTGCTGTCCGCGCGTGAGGCTGTCTTTCGCGGCGAAGTCGTCATCGGCCACATCGCGGATCGCATACACCGGGAGCCCGCTCGACGCGAGCGAATCCGTGACCGATGCGAGCGCCGTGAACGGGCGCGCCGTGAGGCCGTTGTCGCGCGCGATCATCGCCGAGTCGAGCCGGAAGCCGTAATAGAACGCGAGGTGAGGATCGACCGGTGTGGTGAACAGCGTGGTGGTTTGCCGGCCGCCGCGAATCACCATTACGAACGCCGCGTCGGGTTCCTGAAATCCCGTGAGATACCGGAACGATGCGAGCTGGTAGAACGGACCGAAGTCGGTGACGGGCGTCCGCGCGCCGAACGCGATGACGACGCCGCTGTCGAGTCGCGCGGCGAGCGAATCGCGGCGCGCGGCGTACTCCGACTGCGTGATCTGCGCCGGTGCGGCGACGCCAGCCGCCGACACGGCGGCAAGCGCGAACACGCAGCGTTGGGCAAGACGCATCAAGGCAGGGCGCACGGATTCCTCGACCAGATAGTCATCGTGTTGGCGCGCGACGCGCGCACGGTGGTTGAGACAATAGCGCAACGGCGACGCACGCGAAATAGCGCGTGTCGTGTGTCAGCCGTATCGGTAGACCGACGCTGGGCCGCCGAAAAACTCGACCTCTGTGTCTAACGTCGCGCCAAGGGATTGTGCGACGCGGATCGAACCGGCGTTCGCAGGCCGGATCACACTGATGATCCTCGTGCGACCCAGAACTTCGCGCGCGTACGAGAGTGCGGCACCCGCGCCTTCGCGTGCGTAGCCGCGTCCCCAGTACGCGCGGCCGAGTGTATATGCGAGCTCGAAATCCGGCCATCCCTCGGGCTGCTGACAACCGATGCGACCCATGAGTGCTCCGGTCGCACGTTCTTCCACGGCCCAGAGACCGTAACCGAACAGCACCCAATGGCCGAGGATCACCGCCATCTGCCGCCACGCTTCGTCGCGCGACAAAGTATGTCCGTCGCCGAGATGCTTGGTCACCTCGGGATCGGCAACGATCGGGGCGTATTGCTCGAGGTCGCGTTGCACGAACGCGCGCAGCACGAGCCGGTCGGTGGTGATCGTGGGAATCGAGGTCATGTGCTTGCTCTTCGCCGTACGCGATATGAGAATGGTGTCTGACGTTCGATAGCCCGCCCGCCAGTACCGCCTGTCACCGGAGCCTTCATGACGACAACGAGCCGCGCGAGCGGACCATCCGCCGATGTGTTGACCGATCACGCGGCATCGGGCGAGCGACAGGGCGGTTTTTTCGGTCACCCGCGCGGCCTCTCGACGCTGTTCTTCACCGAGATGTGGGAGCGCTTCAGCTACTACGGGATGCGGGCGTTTCTCATCCTGTACATGGTGCACGCGCTCGGCTTCGACGACAAGCATGCGGGGTCGGTGTACGGAACGTACACGGCGAGTGCATGGGCCGCGGCAATTGTCGGCGGCATTATCGCGGACCGGTGGCTCGGTCAATATCGCAGCGTGCTCTATGGCGGCATCATCATCGCACTCGGCCACTTCACGCTCGCGTTTCATCCGCTGCCGTTTTTCTATGCGGGACTCGCGCTCATCGTCATCGGTACCGGACTGCTCAAGCCCAACGTGAGCGGAATCGTCGGCTCGCTGTATGAGCCCAACGACACGCGTCGCGACGCGGGCTTCTCGATCTTTTACATGGGCATCAACCTCGGCGCGTTCATCGGACCGCTGATTGCCGGGTATCTCGCGCAGAAGGTCGACTGGCACATTGGCTTCGCGTGCGCCGGCATCGGGATGACCGCGGGCGTCGTGCAGTACGTGCTAGGCAGGAACCGTCTCCAACCGGCCGTCGAACGACTCGAGCGCCAGCGCCGAGAGTCCCATGCCGCCGCGCGCGAGCGCACGCAGACCGAGGTCGGCTCGCGCTCAACGGAGCCGACGTTCTGGGGATTCACGACGGTCGAGTGGAAGCGGCTCGCCGCCATGGGCGTGTTCTTTGTATTCGCCGCGATATTCTGGGGCGCGTACGAGCAAGCCGGATCGACGTTGAACTTGTTCGGTGACCGCTACAGCAACACGACGATTCTCGGCTTCACCTTCCCGTCGAGTTGGTTCGTGTCGGTGCAGGCGATGTTCGTGATCATTTTGGCACCCGCGTTCGCCTGGCTGTGGATCAAGCTCGGACGTCTCGAGCCGTCGACGCCGACCAAGTTCGCGATCGGGCTGCTCTTCACGGGACTGTCGTTTCTGCTGCTCATGATTCCAGCGCGGCACCTACAAGCAACGCCGGGCATCCGCGTGAGTCCGTTCTGGCTGATCGGCTGTTACTTCATCCAAGAGTTAGGCGAGCTGTCGTTATCGCCGGTGGGCCTGTCCGTATTCACGAAGTTGTCGCCGGTGAAGATCGTGGGCCTCATGCTCGGCGTCTGGTTCCTCGCCGACTCGGTCGGCAACAAGATCGCGGGGTACGCGGCCGGGTTCATCTCGTCGGCACCGTTGCCCGATTTGTTCGGCACCGTCGCAGCCGTGTGCCTGATCGCATCGTTCGTCGCGTTCCTGCTGATCAAGCCGGTAAAGTCGTTGATGGGCGGCATACATTAGCGACCCGCTGGGCCGTCCCGTCCACGCGCCTAACAGATGTCGTCGCCCGATGGGAGGCGATGACAGGTGGCGTCGAGCCGAAGCGGGTTTTCGCGGAGAGAAATCTCCAGGTATAATCCTCTGTCGCGCGGAACGCGGATTGAGTCCTCGCGGGTGATGTACCCTATTCGCCTTACCCATAGCGCGTAGGAACCCGGTGGGGCCATTACTGCGAACCGTCCCAGCGTGTCTGCGAACGTCTCGATGTGGGTGCCAAGGAGGGAAACATGGGCCGCCACCACCGGCTCGTGACCCAGACCGTACACGATTCCGCTGATACCGGCACGGTCCGTTTGCCGGACGACGATGGGCGCTAGCGCGGTGTCGCGTTCCGCGACTTGTTGGACGTGCTGCGGGCCGGGTGCCGAGGCGCAAGCCCCGGCAACGATGACGACCAACAGTGACGTGACAACTCTCATAGGCATGCGGGCGACAGGGGTGTAAGCCGTGCAGTGTCAGTTGTGTCCGTGCTGTGTCTTTTCCCCCAGCGCGAGGAAGCCCTCACGCACACCCCCGCGCGCCGCACCGCCTAACGCGCCGACCCAGCCGCCACGGCACCGCGCGACGCGGTGGTGAGATCCGGCGTGTCGAGGAACGGGATGTCGCGCGTGGGCAGCTTCCAGATCGCCGTCCCGTTGGGCAGCGTCCAGTGCAGCCGCACGAGGCGGCCATCCGATTTCGACACCCACGCGACCGTCGTCGGCGATTCCTGCACGACGAGACAGTCGACCGCGCCGCCCGCCGTGCGCAGTGTTGTCGTTCCCGTCACGTGAAACACCGCCATGCGCACCGCCGGGTCGGGCGTGCTCGCCACCGGGAGCCTAAGCGTGCTGTCCGGCACGAGGGGCAACGCGGCCAGAAACGACTCGGTCATCAACTCGTGGAAGAACGGTGCGCCTAACGGGAGGTCGACCATCGTGCGCCCGGAATCGGCCGACCATTCGGCACCCGTGATCCGGCCATCGTGAAAGCGCAGATCGTGGCCGCTCGCCTCGTGGATCTCCACCACGTGCATCGGCTCGAGCGTCGCGGCCGACACGTCGAGCGTGTCCACCTCGGTCGCGCCCGTGTCGAACGTGTACTCCTGCGTCTCGCGAAACACCGCGACGCCGCTGTCCCGCGCCACCTGGACGCGCCGCACCATCGTGCTGGCGATCCGTTGGGCGCTGTCCTTGGGGATGAGTACGAGGCTGATCGAGTCGGTGTACGGATGGATGCGATCCGGCCGGAGCAGCGGACTTCCCGGAGTGACGGTCTGGGCCATCGACGGCGACGCCACGAGCATCACGGCGAGACAGAGCCACACGATGCGCATACACCGCATCACGCGAAGCGCCGTCGCGACCGCTCCTTCGCCTTGCGTGCTTCCTCCTCCCGGTTCCGCGGCGCCGTCCGGATCTCGAGCGAATCGATGAGCCGGCGCGCCGACGCCGTCACTTCGTCCACCGCCCGGTTGAACACCTCTTCGTTAGCACGCGACGGATGGGTGCTGCCGCTCAACTTGCGCACGAATTGCAGCGCCGAAGCGCGGATCTCATCGTCCGAGGCGGGCGGCGCGAAGTTGGCCAGTGTCTTGATGTTTCGGCACATCGAGAGTCTCCGGAAGGCAGGGGCCGCCGGACCAGGAGCGGAAGGCGGTCAATTCCAAGCATACACACGCGCCCGCCGCCGGGAACCCCTCACTGCAATCGTCTGGTCGAGCCCGCCAGATCGAGGAACCAACGCCCGTCGGGGCGACTATTTTTCGATAGGCTCGAGGGTACCGTGATGGGGTCGCCGCGCCGGCGCCGTCGGGCAGGACCTTCAGCACACGAGGACACATGCGCACACCCGCCGTCCGCATCGCCGGAATTGCCGGCGCGATCGCGTTGGCCGTGATCACCACCCGCGCGGCCGGAGCGCAGGCGCCTAACGAAGCGGCCGCGGCGCAGCCGGCTGCCGCGCCGTACCCGGGAGATCACGCCATGGACCACTACAAGAAACCGAGCGAGGGCGAGCTCCAGAAACGCCTCACGCCACTCGAGTTCGAGGTGACGCAGCACGCGTTCACGGAGACGCCGTTCCACAACGAATTCTGGGACAACCACCAGGCCGGCATCTACGTCGATGTCGTGTCGGGCGAGCCGCTGTTCAGCTCCCTCGACAAGTTCGACTCCGGCACCGGGTGGCCAAGCTTCACCAAACCGCTCGAGTCCAAGAACATCAGCACCGATACCGACCGCTCGGACTTCATGGTGCGGACGGAGGTTCGCTCGAAACACGCCAATTCGCACCTCGGCCACGTGTTCGATGACGGCCCGAAGCCCACCGGCCTGCGCTATTGCATGAATTCGGCGGCCATGCGCTTCGTGCCCGTGGACTCGCTCGAGGCCGAAGGCTACGGGAAGTACCTGCCGATGTTCAAGCAGGCCGCAGCCGATAGCGCCAAGAAGGCGCACAAGTAGCGTTAGTCACTGCGCAACGCGGCCACGGGATCGAGCCGCGTTGCGCGCCGCGCCGGCACCCACGCCGACACCGCGGCAACAGCGGCCAGCGCGACCGCGACCCACGCGAACGTCACCGGATCGTTCGGCTTCACGCCGAAGAGCAGCGCGCCCATGAGGTGCGTGAGGCTCAGCGCACCGAGCACGCCCACCGCGAGCCCGACCGCCGCCAACACGAGTCCCCGGCGAATGGCCATCGACAGGACCGTTCCGCGCTGCGCGCCTAACGCCATGCGGATGCCGAACTCGTGCCGCCGCTGCTGGACCGTGTACGCGCCGAGCCCGTAGATCCCGATCATCGCCAACACCAGCCCGATGACGCCGAACGCGGCGAACAACACCGTGTCGAGACGCGTGTCGCCAACCGATGCGTGGACGAAGTCGGTCATCGGTTTCACGTTCGCCAGCGCCTGCGCCGGATCGAGATCGCGCAACGCCGCGCGCAACGGCGCGGCGAGCGAGAGCGGGTCGCCCGACGATCGGACGACGAACGTCATCCCCGTATACGGGAACTGCTCGAGCGGCCGATAGATCTCCATGTAGGGCTCCGTGCGCGGTCCGTCGTGATGGACATCGCCCGCCACGCCGACGATGCGCACGGTGTACCAGCCATCCCATTCGTATTTGAGCTCGTGGCCCACCGCCGATCCGTTCGGCCAGAACGTGTGCGCGAGCGTGTGGCTCACCACGGCGACCTGCGCGCCGCCGCGCCGGTCGGCGGCTTCCAGGCCGCGCCCGTCCTCGATCGGGATGCCCATCGCCGCGAAATACCCCGGCGTGATCGCGCGAAAATCGCCCACCGGCTCCTGGCCTAACGGCGGCACGGGTTGCCCGACCACGGTGAAGCTGCTCGCCGACCGCAGACCGGAAAGCGGCAACCAGCTGATCGATCCGACCGCCCGCACGCCCGGCAGGGCCGCGATCCGCTGCTCGGCACGCGCGAAGAAGCCGGTCGCCGCCGCGGTGCTGTCGTACGCATGCCCGTGGAGCACGACGCCGGCGGTGAGCACGTGATCGGCGTCGAAGCCTAACGGAACGCGACGGAGGTCGGCCAGGCTGCGCACCATGAGGCCGGCGCCGGCCAGTAGCACGACCGCCAGCGCGATCTCCACCACCACGAGGGCCGCGCGCAAGCGACCCGCGCGCCGGCTGCCCGCACCACCGCTGCGGCCGCCCTCGCTCATCGCGTCCTTCGGGTCATGGTGCGCGCTCTGCAGCGCCGGCACCAACCCGAACGCGATGCCGGTGACCAACGCCACGAGGATCGCGAACACCAGCACGCGCGCATCGAGGCCAATGCCGCTCACGGCCGCCGCGTCCAGCTTGGGCGGCACCATCCGGCCCAGCACGCGCGTCCCCGCCCACGCGCCGGCCACGCCTAACGCAGCGCCGATGAGCGCCAGCATTACGCTCTCGGTGAGCATCTGGAGCACGATGCGCCGCGGCGCCGCGCCGAGCGCGACGCGCACGGCCATCTCGCGCCGCCGGTCGCCCGCGCGCGCCAGCATCAGGTTCGCGACGTTCGTGCACGCGATGAGCAGCAGGAACCCCACCGCACCGAGCAGCACGAGGAGCGGCGTCCGCGCGCTGCCCTCGAGATCATCGCGCAACGGACTCGCCAGCGCCGTCCAGTTGGCGTCCATCTCCGGCACGTCGATCGCGCGATGACGCGCGATCGCTTTCATCTCGAGGTCCGCCTGTTGCCACGACACGCCCGGCTTGAGCCGGGCCAGCACTTGCAGGTAGCGCCCCGCCGCGGTGCGGTCCTCGTTGCCGAATCGCATCGGCAGCCACAAGGCCGCCGGCTCGAAGAACGCAAAGCCTTTGGGCAGCACGCCTACCACGGTGACATCGTTGCCGTTGAGCTGCACGGTGCGGCCGACGATGTCGCGCCGGCCGCCGAAGTGCTGCTGCCAGAGCCCATAGTCGAGCACGGCCACGCGCGCGGCGCCCGGTTGGTCGTCGGCCTCGCTGTACAACCGGCCGACCGCCGGTGTCACGCCTAACATTGGCAACAGCGCCGCGTTCGCGTAGCGCGCTTGCTCGGATGTCGGGTCTCCGTCCGGGGCCACGATCGTGACGCGCGCGCTCGCGAACGCCGCCATCGCCGAAAAGGATCGCGCCTCATCCCGCCAATCGAGGAAATTCGCCGGGCCCGTCACGTTGTGCGATGGCCCCACGTCGGACAGGTGATGCTCCCACAGCATCACGAGACCGTTCGGATCGGCGTACGGCAGCGGCCGCAAGAGCACGGCATCGACGACCGAGAAAATCGCGGTCGTGGCGCCGATGCCGAGCGCCAGCGTCGCGACCGACGCCATCGTGAACACGCGCGCATGGAGCAGCGAGCGCGCGCCGTATCGGACGTCCTGCCCGAGGTGGTCGAAGAATTGACCGCGGTACTCGTCGCGCGACGCCTCGCGCCAGCGCTCGCGACCCCCGAATGCCACCAGCGCTTGGCGCCGCGCCTCCGCGGGTTCGGCGCCGGCGCGCACGAGCGCGTCCGCCTGCATGTCGACATGAAACCGCATCTCGTCCGTTAGGCGGGACTCGCGCTCCGTCCGGCCGAGAAAACCGACGAGGCGCGCCAGCGCATCCGCCACCGTGTCGAAGAACCGCATGCGGACCTCCAGCCCTCAGGTGGACGACAAGTGCAGGATCATCTCGATCGCGTGCGACATGCGCGCCCAATTCGCCCGCTCGTCGGCCAACCGCTGTCGGCCACGTGCCGTGAGCGCGTAGTATCGCGCCCGCCGCTTGTTTTCCGTGGTCTGCCACGACGACTTGATGAAGCGCTGCCGCTCGAGGCGATAGAGCGCGGGATACAGCGACCCCTGCCCCACCTGGAGCACGTCGGCCGAGCCGCGTTGGAGCAGCTCGGTGATGCCCCATCCGTGCATGGGCCCCAGCTGGAGGGTCTTGAGCACGAGCATGTCGAGGGTGCCGTGCAGCAGGTCGTTGCGGGCGTCGTCGGCCACTTGGTCTCCTATCGGCGGTCGAAAGGAGAATGCCTCTCTTTCTTTCGACCGTCAAGGGGAGCAAAGGGTTGCCGGGGACGATATCCGGCTCGCGCGCCGATCAGTCGCCGCGAATCGCGATGACCGGATCGATGCGTGCTGCCCGCCGCGCCGGTCCGTACACGGCTGCGACGGCCACGAGTCCCAATACGAGTGTCACGCCGATGAGCGTCTCTGGATCGGCAGCGGATGTGCCGAACAACAACGCACGGATGAGACGCGTCGATGCCCAACCCAGCAGGCCGCCCCCGACCGCGCCGAACACGACCAGGACGGCGGCTTCACGGACCACGAGCGACACGATACGACGCTCGGTTGCGCCGAGCGCCATCCGCACTCCGATCTCGCGCGTGCGTTGGGCCACGCCGTACGCGACGATGCCGTAGAGGCCGATCGCGGCAAGCAGCAGTGCCAGGCCCGCGAAACCGGTCAACACCGTTGTCACGAAGCGCCGCTGCGCACCGACGAGATCGACGCCGCTGCCGCTGATCGTCGGGCCGAATCGGAATCGGATCGCCGGCTCGACCCGGCGCACGGCGGCTTCCACGGCGTGCTCTGCGCTCGGCGCATTTGTCGCCCGCACGGCGAACGTCATCCACGGCCATACTTCCAACGTATAGGGCAGGTACACTTCGCCACCGGTGTCTTGTCCAGGCCCGAACTCGAGGACGTCGCCGACGACGCCAATGATCGGCAGCGTAATCGGCGCGCCCACGTCGGCGCGCGCCTGCGACTGACGTCGGATGGTGATACGCCGCCCGATCGGATTGCCGCCTAACCGGCGGGCCAGCGTCTGGTCCACGACCAGCCCGCCGCTCATGGGCGCGCGCATGTCCGCCTCGGTGAACCATCGGCCCGCGACCAACGGGATGCGCATGGTGCGCAGGTAGTCCGTGGATACGGTGTGATAGAGGGCCTGGAGCATCGGCTGCCCACTCGAGGCCGCGCCTTCGGGCACGACCGACGTTTGCAGCAACGCGCCGCCCGTGATCGCCGCGTGCTCCACGCCCGGCACCGCGCGCTCGGCCTCCACGATGCGAGCCCAGAGATTCGCCGCGGCCGCGGGCGCATCGTACGCGTGCGTGGTCGGTCCGATGGCGAACGAGATCACCCCGCGCGGGTCGTAGCCTAACGGAACGGCGAGCAGCCGCCGAAAGCTCTGCACGAGCAGCCCCGCGCCCAACAGCAGCGACAACGCGAGCGCGAACTGCAGCACCACCAGCACGTCGCGCGCCTGCCGCTCCCGTCGCCCGCCGACCGCCGCCGTGGCGCCGCTTCGCACCAGGCGCATGGCCTGCACGGCTGACGTTTGCAGCGCGGGCGCCGCGCCGACCAGGAGCGCGGTCATCAGACACGCCGCCATCGCGAACACCACGGCGCGCACGTCGAGATGCAACCAACCGCCGAACGGCAGCAGGCCTGCCAGCGAGTGCCGGGTGAATCCCACGAGAGCGGCCGCCGCGAGGATACCAAGGACTCCTGCCATGAGGGCGGCAAGGGCAGCCTCGAGCACCGGTGGGCGCGCCACCTGCCATCGCGACGCGCCTAACGCACCGCGGACCGCGGTATCCCGCGCCCGTCCGCCGGCCCGGATCAGAAACAGCGTGGCCACATTGGCGCACGCGAGCAGCATCACGAGGGCCACGGCGCCGGCGACGAGCGCGAGCTGGCGCGGCACGTTGCCGTACAGCGCATTCGACATCGACTGCAGATCGACCGACGTCCAGTGCGCCTGGTCCGCCGGATAGCTTGCCGCGAGACGACGCTCGATGGTCGCCATGGCGGCCACGGCCTGCGCGGAATCGACACCGGATCGGAGCCGCACGAGCGTTTGACTGTCGACGTGGAGCTCGCGCCGTGTCAACACGCCGGGATGGGTTGACCCGAACACGGCGATTGGCTGCCACAGTTTCGGCGGCGCCCATCCCGATCCCCCGCCCCCGAAATTCGGATACGCAAAACTCCGCGGCATGACGCCGATGATCGTCGTCGGAATGCTGTCCAGGTCGACCACACGCCCAACGACGGACGGCTCGCCGCCGAACCGGTCGACGAACAAATCGTACGAGAGAATGGCCACGCGCGCCGAGCCTTCCTGCTCTTCGTCGGGCGCAAACGTTCGGCCTAACAGCGGAGCGCCGCCCATGAGGCGGAAGAAGCCGGGCGACACGTACGCGACGAGCTGACGGTCGTCCCGTGCGCCGGGCAGCGATGCCTGATCACCGCGCACGAACGCGAGCCCTTCGATGACCGGCGACTGCGCGGTCTGCGCCCGCCAGTCCAGGAACGTCGGATACGACGGCGTCCGCGCGTTGCCGTTGTCCGCATGCTCGAAGATCGTGCGCAGTTGATCCGCATCTCGATACGGCATGCCGCGTAATACGATTGTGTCGAGGACGCTGAACGCCGCCGTCGCACTCGCGATACCAAGCGTCAGTGTCGCGATGGCGATTGCTGTAAAACCCGGGGTCCGGCGAAGCGCGCGTGCGGCGTGGCGGAGGTCGCGGACGAAACCTCCCAATGAACTGCGTGAGACCTCAGTCGGGCGCATCAGGGGCCTAGGCAAGGACGGTTGCCGTACTAACCCTCCAAGCCACAATCCGGTCACACGAATGACGTATTGTCGGTACGCGAGACGTGCTCACCATTACCGTGCTCTAGCGAGAACGATTGCGTTCGCCTAGCGTTGGCCATCTGCGCGACACGCTCACGGCCCATCTGGAACCGAGCGCCGTCGGGCAGGATTCTCAGTGTACGCCTCCGTTCTGATGTTCTCAGCGCGACGGCACACCATTCACTATTCTGCCGGAGCTCTCGA
>DASVAC010000008.1:0-31842 GCA_036376535.1 Gemmatimonadaceae bacterium
ACGGCGTAGAAATCCTTGCTCTGGGCCATGCTCGCTACGCGCTCGTCACTCGGACCACTGCTTCACCACGACCCGCGCCGGCCGCAGCAGCTGCCCCTGAAAGACGTAGCCCGGTTGGTAGACCTGCGCGATGAGATGATCGTCCTCGGGCGACAACGCCCGCTCCGTTGCCACCGCCTCGTGCAACTCCGGATTGAACGGCTGGTCCACCGGATTCACCACCTCGAGCCCCACGCCCGCGAGCGCGCGCAGCAGCTTCTTCTGCACCGCCTCGACACCCGTCACGATCGACGCCGGATCCACGCGCCCCGCGTCCACCGACGTCACCCGCCCGAGATCGTCCACCGAATCCAGCAGCTGGCGAATGAGATCGCCCTGCGATCGCGCAACCAGCTCCTGCCGCTCGCGCGATACCCGCTTCCGAAAGTTGTCGAACTCGGCGGCGAGCCGGAGATACTTGTCCCGCTGCTCGTCCAACTGCTGCTTGAGCGCCGCCTCGGCGGGCGTTACCCCAGCCGCGTTCTCGGTCTCGGAATCGGCGGCCTCGTCGCGCGGCTCCTCATCGGCGCGGCCCTTCTGCTCTTTCGATGCACTCGCCCTGAAATCGTCTGGCACGCTCGATCCTTGTTGCGCAGTGAATTTGCGCCGGCCCGCTCGATTGCGATGCGATCCGCGCAAGAAACGTAATTTCCGTCGGACGGTCGTCAGGTGCAACGGGTGTGCCCTCTTCGTATGCCAGACCGGCAGACGAGTCAGCCTACACCGCTCACGCTTCGACGCACCTGGTCGAGCGCCGCCTGCGCGCTCCGCCTCCGCACATCCTCGCGATCGCCGAGGTACCGCCGGCCGGTCACGAGTACCTCACCGCTCACGTCGGTCGCGATCCACACCGTACCGACCGGCTTCTCCGGCGTACCACCCGTCGGACCCGCGATGCCGGTAATGCCGATCCCGATCTCGGTGCCGAGCACCGAGCGAATGCCTGTCGCCAGTGCGCGCGCGACCGGCTCGCTCACCGCACCGTGCTCGCGAATCAGCGTCGCCGGCACGCCCAACGCCGACGTTTTCACGCGATCGTCGTACGCCACCACACCGCCGACATACACGTCGCTCGATCCGGGAATCGCCGTGATCCGTTCGCCCAACATACCACCGGTGCAGCTTTCGGCGGTGCCGATGTGCCATCCCCGGGCGCGGCACACGTCGAGGACCACGGCGGCGAGGTTCGCGCCGTCGAGCCCATACACATATCGGTCGGCATGCGAGCGAAGTTTCGACTCGGCCCGCTCGAGGGCGGCGACCGCTTGCGCGCGAGGAAGGTCGTGCGCCGTGATGCGCAGGTCGACGCCCTCCCAACCAGGCAGAAACGCGAGCGGCAGACCGGCCACCGAGTCGTGCCCGTCTTCGCCCAATAGTTCGGCCAACGCCGACTCGCCGATGCCGGTGGTGCGCACGGTGCGCGAGAGGACCACGGCTCCGTTGGTCGCGTACCGCTTCGTTAGCATAGGCACGATGACCTCGGTGGCCATCGCGCGCATTTCGTGCGGCACGCCCGGCAGCATCGCCACCCACCGGCCGCGCTCGTCCTCTATCCACAACCCGGGCGCACTGCCGTTCGGATTGTCGAGCACCGTGGCGCCGTCGGGCACCATGGCCTGCACGGCATTGGACGCGGGCATCTTCGCGTAGCCGTATCGCTTGAAACGCGCGGCGATCTGCGCCATCACCGCATCGTCCATGCGCAGTTCGCGGCCGAAGACCTGGGCAATTGCCGGTCGCGTGCGATCGTCCGCGGTGGGACCGAGTCCGCCGGTCGTGATCACGGCACCGGTTCGGTCCAGCGCGTCGCGCACGGCTTGCGCGATGCGCTCGGGCTCGTCGCCCACGGTGGACCGGCGCACGATTTCGACGCCGATTTCCGAGAGCGCACGCGCGAGAAACGCGGCGTTGGTATCGATGGTGAAGCCGAGCAGCAGCTCGTCTCCAATGGTCACGACTTCGAGGCGCATGGACGCGTCAGTGAAAGAGAGCGACGCCCGGCCTCACGCGAACACGCGCGCGTATCTCCGCAAGTACAGACCGAGCGAATAGACGGTGAGCACGACGGCGACCGTCATGGTGACAACGCCGACGACGCCGTTGAAGTTCGCGAAGGCGCGCCACAGGTCGCTGTCCCACTGCCAGTGGAACGCGGCCGTCTTGGCGGCGAACCAGAAGTAGGCGGCCCCGACCCACACGGACTGGAAGGCGGTTTTCCATTTCGCGGGGCCGATGGCGGCGATCACAGTGCCGCGGCGCGCCGCCGCCTGGCGGAAGATGGTCATGAAGAGCTCTCTGCCTAACACGACGACGAGCACCCACAGCGGCAGGCCGGCGTCGCCCCACGGCGTCACGAAGCGCATGGAGAGCACCGTGCCGTGTCCGGACTGCAGCAGATAGATGGGGACGAGCGTGCCGAGGAGCAGCGCCTTGTCGGCGAGCGGATCGAGGAGCTTGCCGAGGTCGGTGACGAGATTGCGCGTGCGGGCGAGCTGGCCGTCCCAGTAGTCGCTGACGGCGGCGATCACGTAGACCACGAAGCCGGCCAGCTTGAGCTCCCACGACTCCGCGAACGGCAGGAGGAAGATGAGCGGCGTCGCGATGATCCGGCTCAGAGTGAGCGCGTTAGGCAGGTTCACCGCGTCGCTCCCGGCACGCCGCGCCATCGGCGCTCGGTTAGGCGAGCGTCTTGAGCACCAGCTTGCTCACGGCCTTGAGGGTGTCGAACACCCCGTCTCCCGTGACTGCGCATGCCTCGAAGTATGGAGCGCGCTCCACCCATTCGCCGCTCGGGATCTGCTCGATGAGGTTCTCGCCGGCGTGGTACGGATCGGGAGTCACCCGCTGCTTGGGGGGTTCCCGCACCTCCCACCCCGGGTTCAACGCGCCCTGCAGCTCGGTCACCGGCGCCGCGTTGGGCAGGTCGCGCTTGTTGTACTGCACCACGAAAGGCATCGTGGTCAAATCGTACCCGTACTCCTGCATGTTGTCGTACAGGTTCTGCATCGCCTCCAGATTCGCTTCCATCCGCTCCAGCTGCGAATCGGCGACGTACACGATCCCGTCGACCCCCTTCAAGATGAGCTTGCGACTCGCATTGTAGTAGACCTGTCCGGGCACCGTATACAGGTGAAACCGGGTCTTGAAGCCGCGAATCGTGCCCAGATCCACGGGCAGGAAATCGAAGAACAAGGTGCGCTCGGTTTCCGTCGCGAGCGAGATGAGCTTGCCGCGCGTATTCGGCTGCACGCGGCCGTACACATGCTCGAGGTTGGTGGTCTTGCCGCCCAACCCGGGACCGTAATACACGATTTTGCAGTTGATCTCGCGTGACGCGTAGTTGATCATCGACATCGGCTGCGGACTCCCCCTCTATTGAAACAGCCGGTCGATTTCATCCTCGGCGCCGGCGAGGATGTTAGGCGGACTCGCCTGCTCCCGTCCGCGCTGGAACATCTCGGCGAACAATCGCGTGAGCTCCTCGACGGCGTGCTTCACCTTGAGGCGTACGAGGCCGAGGGTGGTGCGGTTGTCGAACAGAATGACGAGAATCACGCGGCGGGCGATGTCCACGAGGTACATCGACTCCTGCTCGCCCTGATGGAACAACGAATTGAATTCGGTCTCGCCAATGAGGCGCGCCAGTTGATCGTTGGCGCTGAAATCCGCGGCCGTCAACGTGGCGAACGCCGTCGGGTCGAACTGCGGCGGCTCGCCCACCGTCGCCACGAGTTGGCCCGACCGGTCGACGAGCAGCGCGGACCGCGCGTTGCTGTCATAGAGAAATTGCTGGAGCGATCGCAGGATCGCGCCATAATCATCTTCGGTGAACGACCAACTCGCGGCACCGACGGGCATGAGTGCTCCGGCTAAACGAGAGACTTTTCCATGCGTCGCAGTATCCGCTCCCCGCGCCGGCGCAATCTGGGTTGGCGTTCCCACGCGACATAGTCGCGCAGCAAGCGCACATTCTGTGGACTTCGTTGTCCGCGCAGGTAGCCTAGCGCCGCCAATCGACGCCACGGCTGGATGCTGAAGAGATCGCGCCGGGAGCGTTCAGTCTGCTGACTCCAGACGATTAGACCCAGTGCTAGGCCACCGGCAAACCCAAGCGACGCCGCAACTACGCTCGATCGACGCATCACATCTCCCGTCGGGCGCTGATCGCCTGTGCGATCGTTACCCCGTCCGCGTATTCGAGGTCTCCGCCTACCGGAATGCCGCGCGCGATACGCGACACCCGGGGCACATGCCCAGCCACCTGCCGTTGCACGTACAGCGCCGTCGCTTCGCCTTCCATGCTTGGGTTCGTGGCCAAGATGACCTCCCGAACTGAGCCCGCCGAGACGCGGTCGACCAACGACTGAACGGCCAGGTCCTCGGGTCCGACACCGTCCAACGGCGAGAGCCGCCCGCCGAGCACGTGATAGACTCCGCGGAACTCGCCGGCCCGCTCTATGGCGCCGATGTCCGACGCGTCTTCGACCACGCAGAGGAGGCCCTGGTCACGCCGGGGATCGGCGCAGAGCGCGCAAGGGTCCTGCTCCGTGAGGTTGTTGCACACGGAGCAGCGGCGGACGCGCGCCACGAGCGCCTCGAGCGCGCCGGCGAGGTGCCGGCTCTGCTCGGGGCTCTGCTTGAGCAAATGGTATGTGAGACGCAGGGCAGTTTTGCGCCCAATGCCGGGGAGTTTCGCGAACTCTGCGGCGAGGTCGTCGATCACCGACATTTCAGAACGGCAGCTTGAACGGCAGCGAAAGGCCTCCGGTCAGACGCTTCATTTCTTCCTGGGCCAACTCTGCTGCCTTCTTCTGCGCCTCCGTGACAGCCGAGAGCACGAGGTCCTCGAGCATCTCGATGTCGTTCGCGTTGACGACGGTCGGATCGATCTTCACCGCGCGCACCTGTCCCTTCCCATCGGCGGTGACGGTGACCATCCCGCCGCCGCTCGACGCGCTGACCGTCTTGTTCTCGAGCTCCTGCTGGAGCTCCTGGAGACGGCCCTGCACCTGCTGCGCTTGTCGCAGCATGTTCATGAAATCGGCCATGTAGGGAAATTAGGTGGAGACGAGTACCAGTAATAGAGGGAAGCGCCTCGCTTGGGGAAACGCTTTCCCTCTTTTTTGGGGTCTTCCGGGAATTTCGTGAAATCTCGTAGACACGAACCGACGGCAAGGCGATGCACCGGTTGCGGGTCCGCCTCCGATTTCTGACAAGCATCTACGAGCTGATAGCGGGCACACCCGGACCAAGGCCGGACAAGGCGGACTTAATTGGTAACTGCTTGCGACGTCAGCGCTCGAAACCAGACAACAAGGTCCTGTCTTGTCCGTGTCCGGCCTTGTCCGCGCTCACAGTCGTGAGACTCTCATCATCGGCGGAGGCGGATTCACGAGAGCTCAGTCGTGCTCGCGTGTCCGCCTCCGATGTCTGACACGCGCTGCCCCTTCCCGGAAATTCCTGAAGAACCATTTTTTATTCCATCAGCTCCAAGTCGAGCGTTTCGACCGCCGCATCGAGCGTCGGGTCCTTTTTTCTCAGCATCGACAAGCGTTCGCGCCGAACGCTTTCTTCCGTGAAGCGACGCGAGCTCGCTGGTTCATCGGACGGGCGATCGGCAATGCGAACGGAAAGTCGTGTCGCGCCCGAGAGCATCGTGCCGATCACCGACAACACGTCTGACGCGTTCGTGGTGAGTGGTTGTTGAAACAGCTCGCCGGTGGACTCGAGCTCGAGCACGATCTCGCCGGCGCTCGACACGCTGAGAGGCCGTGCGTGCTCGACGGCCCCGGCCAGCGCCATTCGGCCTTCGGCGCGAAGCCGCGAGACGATGTCCTCCCACTGCGCGCGGAGGGTGTCGAGCGACACGCGGACGCGCGGGGCGGGCGGCGTCGCGGCGGGCGGCACCGGTGCCTCGCGGCGCGCGGGCGGTGCATCGGCGATCGCGGCGGCCGGTCTCGGATCCGCGGGCGGCTCGGGCGCCGCGGGGCGCCGCGTGTCGGTTGCGGCGGGAGCGGTGGCGCCGCCGCGGTCGCGCGGGGGCGGCGCGTCGCCTAACGGAGCCGTCCGCGGGCCGGCGGGCGGACGCGGCGCCGGACTCCCGTCGCCGCCCGACGCGCCGCCGGGACCCATCTCGCGCAGGAGGTCCTCGATCGCCACCGTGCGGTCGAGCAGCGCAAACCGAACCAACAGGGTCTCGAGCAGAATCTGCTGCTGCCCACTGCGGCGGAACTTGGGCTCGAGATCGGTGATGGCCGTGAGCATGCGCACGAGATCGCCCGGCGTGAACCGCGACGCGCGCGCGGTGAGGCCCTCGCGCAGCGTCTCCGACAGGTCGCCGCCGTCGCCGCCTAACGCAATGGCGAGCGCCGCGCGCAGCGCTTCGCCGAACGCGCCGAGGAACAGGCCCAGGTCGGCGCCGGCATCGGCCAGACGCGCCACCGCCGGGAATACCTCGGCCGCCCGGCGCTCGGCCACCAGGTCGAAGACCGCGAGCACCTCGTCTTCCGGCACCAGGCCTAACGCATCGCGCACGCGCTGCGCGGTGAGCGTGCCGTCGCCTAACGAAAGGGCCTGGTCCGCCAGGCTGAGCGCATCGCGCATCGAGCCGTCCGCCGCCCGCGCCAGCAGCGTGAGCGCGTCCGCCTCCGCCTCGATCTGCTCGGCCGCGAGCACGGTGGCCAGCCGCGCGCGCACATCCGCGCTCCCGATGCGCTTGAAGTCGAACCGCTGCAGCCGGCTCATCACCGGCGCGGCCGTCTGCGTGATTTTCTGCGGCTCGGTGGTGGCGAACACGAACACCACACGCGGCGGCGGCTCCTCGAGAATCTTGAGCAGCGCGTTCCACGCCTCGCGCGTCAGCATGTGCGCTTCGTCGACGATGTACACCTTGTACCGCTCGTCGCCCGACGGCGCGTACATCGCGCGCTCGCGCAGGTCGCGGGCATCATCCACACCGCGATTCGATGCCGCATCGATCTCGATCACATCGAGACTCGCCGACCCGCCCCAGATACGCGTGCACGATGCGCACTGTCCGCACGGCTCACCCTCGGGCGTGCGGTTCTCGCAGTTGAGCGCCATCGCGAGCACGCGCGCGAGCGTGGTCTTGCCCACGCCGCGTGGACCGCACAGCAGATAGCCGTGCGCGACGCGTCCGCGCGCGATGGCGCCGCGCAGCGTGTTCGACACGTGCGTCTGCACCGCGACGTCGGCGAACGTGCGGGGACGGTATTTGCGCGCGAGTGAGAGATACATAGTCAGAGGGAATCGCTACGCTGGGGGAAGCGCGATCTGGCGGTCGCTTGGGGACGCGCGTTGCTGGGGGAATGGAGACACATCGCCGGGATCACTATTCCCGAAGCGACCGTCAGGTCGCGTTTCCCAAAGCGGAGCGATTCCCCAAGCGACCGTTGGTCGCGCTTCCCCATTTTCACCGCTTCCCCCAGTGCCCCAGGCCTGACGAAGCTGCGCTCGACACCACGTACCGCTGCTACCTTTCGGTCCTGGCGGAGTTGGTGGGCTGACGCCCTTCGGGACCTGGGACACATGAATTATACCGCTCCCTACCGGGCGTCACAACGTCTTGCAGGACGGCGAGTAAGTGAATCACCAGCACCGCAACAATAAAGCATGAAAAAAGCAAGCGCTCCGACTTTGTCCGTTCGTGTCCAGCATCGTCCGCTCTCTCAATCGTAAGACCTTCATGGTGCGGAGGCGGATTCGCTCAGCAGTTCTCACGTGTCCGCCTCCGATGCGCGAGGTGGAGTTTCACGAGTTTGATAGCGGACCAACCCGGACAAAAACGGACACGGCGGGACGTTTTCTTGGAACCCGCGCGTCAGCGCCCATCACGCGGCCGAAGAACAACAAGAACACTCGTGCTTTGTCCGTTCGTGTCCGGGGTTGCCCGCTATCAACTCGTAGATGCCAGTTTCACATGCGGAGTCGGACGACGAGCAAGCGGTGAGAAGGACGCTTTTTCAACAACGACAAAGAGCACTTTCCATCCGTGGAGGCACGCACTTTCCTCCGGGCAGAACGATCACTTTCCTGCTCTCGCAGTCGCACTACTCGCCGCAAATCACGCGCGCCGCTTTCTCGGTGCCGGCGTCGTCCACGTCCATATGGAACACCGCACGCAGCCGCGTGCGCGTCCACGCCGAGATCAACACGCCCTGGGTCGCGGCGCGCTCCTCGATGGCCTGCGCCTCGCACCCCGGCGGCAAGTCGATCATCACGATGTTCGTGTCGGGCATCACCACGCGCATGCCTTTGACGCCGTCCACGGCTTTCGCGAACCGTCGCGCCCGCGCATGGTCGTCGGCGAGACGATTCATGTGCGCATCGAGCGCGTAGAGCACGGCAGCCGCGAGAAAACCCGACTGCCGCATGCCGCCGCCGAACCGCTTGCGCACCATCCAGCCCTCGCGCATCAACGCCGCCGGACCCGCGAGCGCCGCCCCCACCGGACAGCCGAGTCCTTTCGAGAACGACACCATCACCGTGTCGGCGCACGCCGCGAAATCGGCGAGCGGCGTGCCCGACGCGACGTGCGCGTTCCACAGTCGCGCGCCGTCGAGATGGATGCCTAACGAGTGCTCGCGCGCGACATCGCGGATCGCGCGCATCTCGTTCAACGGCGTGATCACGCCGCCCGCGCCGTTGTGCGTGTTCTCGATGCAGACGAGACTCGCCGACAACGTGTACGGCGTGTACGGCCTGATCGCCGCGCGCAGCGACTCGGCGTCCATCACGAGTCCCTTCCCCTGCACCGGCCGCACTTGCGCGCCGCACAGCGCCGCCGCGGCGCCGGCTTCGTACATCATCACGTGCGACCCGGTGCCGAGCAGCACTTCGGTACCCGGACGCGACAGCAGCCACACACCAGTCTGGTTGGCCATCGTGCCGCTCGGGAAAAAGAGCGCCGCCTCTTTTCCGAGCATTGTCGCGATGCGCGCCTCGAGCTTTTTCACGGTTGGATCGCCGTCCAACACATCGTCGCCGATCTCGGCGGTGGCAATCGCGTGCCGCATCGCGGCGGTGGGATGTGTGACGGTATCGCTGCGAAGATCGATCGGCATATGCTCAATATGAGAACGTGCGAGACCGCCCGGGCCCGACGATCACTCCTCGAGCGTCTCGCGTTGGAGACGCCGCACGCGGCGCAGCTCGTACACCCGCCCCACTTCGCCGCCCAGAATGAAAATCACCGCCGCATAATAGACCCAGAACACGATCACGACTATGGCCGTGAGTGTTCCGGTGTACAGGCTGCCCGGATTGAAGTGCCCAACGTACGAGGTGAACGCCGCCTTCGCGAGCTCGAACAGCGCGCTGGTCACGATCGCCGCAAGCAGCGCGTACTGCCAGCGGATTTTTCGGTTGGGCAGAAATTTGTAGAGCGAAAAGAACAGCAACACCATGAACGCCGACGCGATCACCGAGCCGATCGCATACTCGAGTCGACCCATCACATCCTTCTGCAGGCCGATGCGCTGCAGAATCGCGATGCCGTGCGTCGTCGCGAGTCGCAGGTATGCGTTCACCGCGGTATACGCGACGAAGAGAATCGTGCTGACCACGGTGATCTCGATGTCGAAGATCTTGCCGCCGATGATGCTGCGCTCCTGCTCGATGTCGAACACTTCGGCGAGCACCGTGCGCAGCGTGCCGAACAATCTCGTCGAGAACCACACGAATCCGATGAGGCTGTAAATCCCCACCGAGCGGCGCGCGCGAATGACGTCGTTGATGATCTTGTACATCGGCGAGTCGCCGTTCTGGCTGTGCGGCGGCAGGAGCTGATCGATGAACCGCCAGAGATTCGCCGCCGACTGCGTCTCGGACTGATTGAGCAGATAGCCGAGGCCCGAAATCAACAGCAACACGAACGGGACCGCGGCCAACAGAATGTTGAACGCGACGCCGCCGGCGAGGAAGAAAATGTTATCCTCGCCGGCGTTGTCCCAGATTCGCTTGGCGTAGTCCTTCGTTGCCGACCAGAAGCGCCGGGGCAGTGACGGCTGGTGGTTGGGCGAGACCGTGGCCGAGGGCGTCGGCCCAACGAAGGTGGACGAGATAGGAGCTCCTACTCGGTCTCCCGATCGGCCGAGTCCTTCACTTCTTCGTTAGGCGAGAGCGTGGTTCGGCGCGCGACCCGCGCCGGATTCGTGGCGGCACGGTAGTTGGCCTTCGATTGGGCGATCCGCGCCTCGAGGTCCAGCCGCGCCTGCTGCGCCGCCTCGCGGCCCGCGCGAAAGGCTTCGGCCGCTTGGTGCTTCCGAATCTCGAGCGCCTGTCGCGCAGAGTCGAGGCGGTCTTCCACGTTGCGCTTCGCCTGCTCGTAGCGGTCCACCATCGTGTCGGAGAGATCGCCGGCGGCATCGCGTGCGACGTGTGCCGCGCGGCGCGCACGACGCTGCAACTGGCGACGCGTCTCCTCGCCGCTCTGCGGAGCGAACAACAGTGCGACGCCCGCTCCTACCGCGAGCCCGACGAGAAACGACGTCGCGCCGTTTCCGCGACGTTCGATCACTACGTACGGCTCGTCCTCGTCTTCGTAGCGCGCCCTGTGCTTCATGTCCTCATCTCCTCGTCTCTTCACCGGCGACCCTTCGATTTCTGTCGGACCACGTCCTTGTCCTTGACGGATCCGTAGCTCTTCACGTTTCGCGCCGCCGCCTCGCGCTCGCCGTCGTCTTCCGCCGGCGCTACCAGCGCGGCCAGCTCGGCACGAACCTCGCCCGCCGTGGTGCCCAGCATGTGCGCCGTGCGCTCCACGTCGCCGCCAGTCATCGAGAACGTCTTGAGCGTAAGTTGTCGCCGTGCATCGGCCAATGTCGATCCGACAGGAAGAGACACCGCCGCCGGCGCTTCGGTCGAACTGCGCAGATGACGTGGAACGACATCGTTCAGCCCAATGGTGGCGGCGCGCGACATGATGACAGCGCGCTCCACTGCGTTCTTCAATTCGCGAACGTTGCCCGGCCAGTGATACGAGAGAATCCAATCGGTGGCCGCGTCATCGAATCCTGTCAATTTCTTTCCGTTCTGCTGGGAGAATCGCGCCAGGAACTCGGACGCCAACAAGCGCAAATCCCCCATACGCTCCCGTAAGGGCGGCAGATACAACTCGACGACCGCCAGCCGATAGTACAGGTCCTCGCGCAACTCGCCTTCCGTGAGCGCCTCTTGGAGGTCCCTGTTCGTCGCGGCCACCACTCGGATGTCGACGTCGATCTCTTTTTTCCCGCCCAACCGTCGAACCTGACGCGATTCCAGCGCACGCAGCAGCTTCACCTGGATGTCGGGCGCCATTTCCGCGACCTCGTCCAGAAACAACGTGCCTTCGTGCGCCATCTCAAACGCGCCCGGCTTTTCGTTGGTCGAGCCGGTAAAGGCGCCCTTTTCGTGCCCGAAGAGCTCGTTCTCCAGAATGTCTTTGGGCAGCGCCGCGCAATTCAGGGCGAGGAACGGTCCGCGCGCGCGCTCGCTCTTCTGATGAATCGCCCGCGCAACCAGTTCCTTGCCCGTTCCCGACTCGCCGAGAATCAGCACACTCGCGGTCGACGGCGCAACCGCGTCGATGACCTGATAAACGCTCCGCATCGCGTCCGACTGGCCGGTCAGTTCACCGTAGTGCGTTAGCGCCTGCAGCTCGGACGCGAGTGCGCGGTTGGTTTGTTTGACCTGAAACTTCTCGAGCGCTTTTGGAATGAGCGCCTTGAGACGATTCAGCTTTTCGGCAGTGAGCGGCTTCTCGATGTAATCGTAGGCGCCCTGCCGCATGGCCTGCACCGCGGAATCGACGGTCGCTTGCCCCGTGATGATGATGCACTCGCTGGTGATCTCGCGCGCCTGCATTTCCTGCAGCAGCGCGAGGCCATCGAGTTTAGGCATCTTCAAGTCGGCCAGGATGACGCCGAACGTGCCCTCGAGCAGGTTCTCGAGCGCTTTCTGTCCGTCCGCCGCGACCTCGACCGCGTAGCCTTCCTCTTCGAGGACCGCGCTCAGGCCTTGGGCGATGCTGCGCTCGTCGTCGGCGATGAGAATCTTGGGCGTATCCATGTCCTAAGTCTGCGACTCCTCGCGCCGGCCATCGGCTCGGGGAAAGATGATTGTAACCCCGTCCACCCTATCGAGCACCCGTATCCCGGCCTCGAGAGCCGCGTCCTTCACGCTCGCGGCCAGCCGCAATTCATTTTCGCCGGCCGGTCGCGCATCGCCACTGGATCCCTTCCGTATCACTGTCACGGCGATCTCACCGCTTACCTCGCCGGCTCGCACACCGCATTCCGCCTCGCCTGCCGGCAGCGTGACCATGTCGAGTGCGGCGGCCAGCACCAGCCGAACCGCGTCGGCGTCCGCCCCCGTGACAAGTGGCATGTCCGGTGCCGCCCAGACCGACAGCGACCCCCCCTCCGCTACAGCGGCAGCGCCATACAAAATCGCGAACCGCTTGACCGTAGCATGCAAATCTATCGGTTCGCGAGCAGGGCGCGCCAATGCGAGCAGTGCGTCGAGTCGTTCGGACAATGCCTCGAGCTCGAAGTATGCCGCCTCCGCGAATCGCGTGAGGCTCGACGCGTCGACGCCGCTCGCCAACCTCGCGCGAAGCACCTCGAGGTTGAGAGCGAGTCCATTGAGCGGATTCTTGAGCTCGTGCGCGGCGCGCTCGGCCAGGCGCTCGAGCGCCGTGTGCCACCGCGCTTCGACGGTGCTGCTTATTCGCCCGCCTCCGCGTCGTCCGGCGCCGCGTGCACGGCGACCGGCGCCCCGGGCGCGCGGTGCATCGCCTTTGCCTTCACGAAGCGCGCGACCGTGTCCGCCGTGTTCGAGACGCGCAACTGCTCGAACAGGAAGCCGAAGGTTTTGTCGTACGCCGCAGCGAGGTCGCTCTTCACCGACTCTGGAATGTCCCAGATGTCCCGCTTGAACGGACCCAGTGCCTTCTTGCGCGTCTTGTAGTAGAACTGCTCGTCGGAGTCGGTCGACTTGCGCTCGTCCTTTGCATTCTCATCGAGCCACTTGTAGATCC
Organism: Gemmatimonadaceae bacterium; assembly: GCA_036376535.1. GTDB lineage: Bacteria > Gemmatimonadota > Gemmatimonadetes > Gemmatimonadales > Gemmatimonadaceae > JADGGM01. The sequence goes on from DASVAC010000008.1 coordinate 13,079, forward strand.
GGCTCCGTAAGGCATCCGGCATGTGATCGTAGAGAATGTTCTGGAAGTTCGTGGCGAGATGAATCTCGCAGGCCTCGACGCGCGGGAAGTTGTTGAACGCGTTGTCGGGCAGCGTTGACGCGCCGTGTTGGACGGCGCCCGCCAGGTGGTAGTCGTCGCGCGCGACCTTGGACAACTGCTCGAGCGCGTTCAGGTCCAACTTGACGGCAGCGATCGATCCATCCGGCAGCACGACGCCGCCGTGCGATGTCCCCGTTTGCACGCTGATCTTCGAGAGTCCTTCGACGTTCGCGCCCGTGCGTTCCCTGAGCGTGGCGTTGAAGCCATCCATGAATGCGTGCAGCTCGGGCACCGTGCTGTTGTGCGCACCCACTTCGCCGATCTCGCCGCCCACGGAAATCGTCACACCATCAGGCTCGATCTCGCGAACGTAGCGCGCGATGTCGACGGCCGTTTGGTAGTTGAGCCGCTGCTGCTCGTCGAGCGTCGCGAGAGAGATATCGACTAACGTGGAGGTGTCGACGTCGATGTTGAAGAAGCCCGCCGCGATCGCTTCCTGCGCGAGCTGCTTCACGGCCGCGACTTCGCCGCGCCGGTCGACGGCAAATTTCTTCGCGTTCACTTGGAAGTGATCGCCTTGCACGAACAGTGGACCGCGGAATCCTTCGCGCAGCGCGGCCGCGAGCATCACCGCCACGTATTCGCGCGGGCGCTGGTCCGTGTACGCAATTTCAGAGCGTGCGATTTCGACGATGAACGCGCCGGCCTTCTGCTTCACCGCCGTGCGAAACACCGCGCGTGCGGTGTCGTACGCCATGCCGCGCACGTTGATCGCCGGCACCGTGAAGCCGTGCGTCTTGCCGTTGCCGCGCGCGAGATAGAGATCGTGGATGCTCGACGGACGAACACCAGCCGCCTGCCCGATCGCCCAGAGCAGCCACTGTGCGTGATCCTTCGTTTGTCCCTGTCCGAACACCGCCTCACGAACCACCTCGTCCATCGCGTCGGTTTGGAGCACGGCCTCGTTGACGAGCGTCACCCGACCGTGTTCGACCTTTACGTCATTGCCGAACTGATGCACCCATTCCCCCAATCGCGAAGGACGACCCTGTCACGCCGCCAGTTAGGGCGGCATGAAAGGAACACTGACCGACCGGGCCGATGCCCGCAAGGGGCTCCTGTCGGAGGGCAGGCGATCCATCGCAGACAGAGAGCGAAAAGCACTTGGTTCACGCGAATCCGCCTCCGAAGAAAATGAGAGTCTCACGACTGTGAGAGCGGACAACACCGGACACGAACGGACAAAAAAGGTGTGCTCTTGGTCGTTGGACGCCCCGCATCGCCAGGGGCTCAGGCCAACTCTCTTCGTCCGGCCTTGTCCGGCTGTGTCCTGGTGCGTCCGTTATCAACTCGTTGGTGCTCGTCGCACGACGGAGGCGGACACCTGAGACGTACTAAGCACCGGCGAATCTACTTTTTGTCACCCACGTTACCCGACCCTGACCGTTAGACCATCGAACGCCGGCGCGATCCCCTGGGGTAGTTCCGCCTCGAGATCGGCGTGGCGATTGTGATGCGTGAGGTGCGTGAAGTACGTGCGCTGCGCGCCGATTGCACGCGCGGCGTCGATGGCTTCGGCGAAGCTCAAGTGCGTCGGGTGCGACGTGCGCAACAGCGCGTTGATCACCAGCACGTCGACGCCGCGAAACGCATCCATCGCGTCGGGCGGAATCCGCTTCGCATCGGTCACGTACGCGATCGGACCAACGCGATACGCGAGCACCGGTAGCTCGCCATGCGGCACAGCCACCGGCAAGACCTCCGCGTCGCCGATCCGCACCACCTCGCCCTCGGTGAGCGGGTGTGCGTGTCCCTCCGGTTTGGACGTGCCCGGCGGCGGACGTACCTGGTCGTCGAAGATGTACGGGAACCGTTGGGCAAGCTGCTCGAGCGTGCGCGGTGCGCCATAGAGCGGGAGCGGTGCGCCACGACGGATCGATACCGCGCGCAGGTCGTCGATCCCGTGCGTGTGATCCGCGTGCTCGTGCGTGAACAGCACCGCGTCCACGCGATCGATGTCGTTAGCAATGAGCTGCAAGCGCAGCTCGGGCGCGGTGTCGATGAGCAGACGCGTGCCCCTGTCCGTTTCGATCACCGCGCTCGTGCGCGTGCGACGGTCGCGCGGATCGGGCGAGCGACACACCGCGCAGTTGCAGCCGATCTGCGGAACACCGAAGCTCGTCCCGGTGCCCAAAAATGTGAGCTTCACACGTGTTCCACGCGCAGCAGGTTCGTCGTGCCGGGCACATCGAAGGGCACGCCCGCCGTGACGAGAACCCGATCGCCGGCTTTCGCAAACCCGGCGTCTTTCACCGCGTGACTGCCGCGCTCGAACATCTCTTCGTAGGTGGCCGATTTCGACACGAGCGCCGGGTACACGCCCCACACGAGCGCCAACTGACGGTACGTGCGCTCGACATCGGTGATGGCGAAGATCGGCACGCTCGGCCGATGCGCGGACACGATGCGCGCGCTGAACCCGCTCTTCGTGAACACCATCACGACCGGCGCGTCGAGCGAGTTCGCGGCGGCGGTCGTGGCCGCCGCGATGGCGTCTTCGGTGGACACCGCTGCATCCGACTCGCGGCGCGCGAGCACCTTCGACGGTTCCGGAATCGGGCGGCGCTCGATCTCGAGAATGATGCGCGTCATCGCGCGCACGGCGAGCTGCGGATACTCGCCCATCGCCGTCTCGGCCGAGAGCATCACGGCATCGGTGCCGTCGAGAATCGCGTTCGCCACATCGCTGGCTTCCGCGCGCGTTGGGCGCGGATTCGAACACATGGACTCGAGCATCTGCGTCGCCGTAATCACGGGGCGGCCGAGTGCATTGGCGAGCGCAATGATGCGCTTCTGCGCGAACGGCACTTCCTCGAATGGCAGCTCCACGCCCAGGTCGCCGCGCGCGACCATCACCGCGTCGGACGTTTCAATGATGTCGCGGATGTTGGCCAGCGCCGTATCCTTCTCGATCTTGGCGACGATGAGCATGCCTTTCGGCACGAGCGTGCGCAGCGACGCGATGTCGTCCGCCCGCCTAACGAAGCTGAGCGCGAGGTAGTCGAGCCCCTGCTCGATCGCGAACGCGATGTCGGCGCGATCCTTGTCGGTGATCGACGGAGCCGACACCTCCACGCCCGGCAAATTGATGCCCTTGTGGCTGCGCAGGAGGCCGCCGTGCACCACGCGCACGCGGACGCGCGGCTTCGACACTTCGAGTACGACGAGATCGATGAGTCCGTCATCCATCAGCACGCGGTCCCCGACGTTCACGTCGTCGGACAACGCGTGATACGTGATGGGGATCTCGCCGGTTCGCACCTGGTCCTCGGGCACGAGCACGACGTCCGCGCCCGGCACGAGCTCCACCGGCGTCGCGAGATCACCGACGCGGATGCGCGGCCCTTGCAGATCGCCGAGGATCGCGACGGGACGATCGAGCTCGCGCGCCAGACGTCGCACGGTGGCGATGGTCTCGGCGTGCTCGTCGTGCGTGCCGTGTGAAAAATTGATGCGGGCCACATTGAGACCCGCGTCCATCAGGCTGTGGAGCACCTCGGGCGAACAGCTCGCGGGACCGAGCGTGCAAACGACCTTTGTTCTGGCAAAAGGAGATCGCGGCATGGTGAAGTGAATCGTAAGAGCGGCATAAAGAAAAGGAAGCGCGCCTTAACACGCGGATTCGAACCTCGTCTTACGAGCACAAGCACTCTCTGACGAGGAGCGTATGCACTCGACCTACCGTGTGTTTTGCATGGGCGCGGCGGCGATGATTGCCGGGCTCGCGGCCTGCAGCAGCGATGGCGCAACGTCGCCCGATCAACTGGTGGCGGATTCCACGATCACGAACGGCATCGCCAACGATGAGGGCGACGCCATGGCGACGTCGGTGGACCTCATGACATCCGACGAGCAGTCGGATGGCGTGAACGGCTCGTTGGGCGTGAGCGCGCCCGGCGTCACGATGGACGTGAACCGCAGCGTGAACACCGACTGCAGCGGTCCCGATGGCGAGGGCTGGTTCACGTGCTCGAGCACGTGGCACGGCCTCAGCCTAACGAACATGAAGCGCTTCTGGAACGGCACCACCGTCGCGCTCGGCTTTACGGATGCGACCGATTCGGTGAATCACATTCACTCGCTCACCGGCTCGTACGCGCAGGGATGGTTCCCCTTCCGCACGGTCTGGGTCGACCGCCGCGACACCGCGAATCTGAGCATCGACCGCAGCGGCACGCCGGTGACGCACATCTGGAATCGCGTCGGCGTCCGGCACGACAGCTCGATGTTCGTCGCGCAGAACGTCACGCGGCACTGGCGCTATCTGGCGTACGACACCGCCACCAACGTGACGTTCGACATGCCGCGCTCACAGAACATCTGGCCGGTGAGCGGCTCGATCGTGCACAACGTGACTGTGCACTTCGAGGCCGACCGCGCGACGCGCACGCAGACCAAAACGGTGACGCGCCGGGCGATGATCACGTTCAACGGCACGCAAGACGTCACGCTGCAGGCGGGCGGCCTCACGTGCACGCTGGATCTCGAGACCCACGAAGTGAGCGATTGTCACGGGTCGTGAGGCGCGGAGTCTAACGGCGTGCGCAGCGGGCGATAGCTGCGCACGTCGCCGTGCTCGAGGAACGGATCTTCTCCGTCACACCGCACCCAGGCGTGCGCCTCGAGCTCGCCATCGGGACGACGGCGCGCGCCGAGCACGACCTCGGCGTCGCGCCCGTCGCGTCTCAGGAGGACCGCGAGCACGGTCGCTCGCCGCAGACAGGTGTAATGCCACACCCACGGGGCGCGCATCAACAGCCGGTCGACGTGATGCGCGATGCGTCCCGGCGCGATGGCGTCGCCGCGCCGGCGAGGCGTGCGTCGCACCCAACGCAGTACGGTCGAGGCCGGCAGCACCTCGAGGGCGCACGGCAGGAGCGCGCAGGCGACGACGATCTCGACCTTTCGTCCAAACCGCAGCATGATCAGGGCACGCTCATGCGGCCGCGGTGAGAGCAATCGCGGAATACATCCGTTTCACCATCGCAGCCGGGCACCGATTGCCGACACGCACGCCCTTCACCCTCGATGGAGAGTCCCAGATGGCACACCATTTCACGCGCGCGCCGCTCGCCGCCGTGTTGGCCGCGCTCGTCGCCGCCGCTCCGTTAGGCGCCCAGTGGCAGGGCGTGGTCAATTTTCACAGCCAGCAAGACGTCGCCGACCAAGGCAGGAGCGGCGACATCCAATACCTCGAAGGACCCGGCGGCATGGCCAAGATGATCATGCACGACAATGACGAAGGTCCAGTCAGCATCATCTTCAACAAGAGTCAGAACACCGCGACAGCCGTGATGACGTCGCGCAAAATGTACATGACGATGCCCATGGACAAAGCGCAGGCCAATGTGAAGGAGCAGATGGACAAATCCAAGATCACCGATACCGGCAAGAGCGAGGTTGTCGCCGGCCACAAGTGCGAGGTCTTTCACGTATCCAATGCGGAAGACTCGACGGAGACAGACGCGTGCATCGCCAGCGATATGGGCACGTTCATGTTGTTCCGAGAACCGGGCTCGCAGGGCCACGGCAGCGCGGCGAGCTTCTTGTCGAAGGTGCAGTCGTTTTTCGGCGCCAAGGGCGGCTTCTTCCCGCTCAAAGTGGCGATTTTCAAGAACGGTAAAGTCGACGAGACTTTCGTGGCAACAAGTATCGAGGCGAAGTCGGTACCAGCGTCGGAGTTCGCGCTACCCGCGGGATTCACGGCGATGCCCGGCATGGGACGCCCCTGAGACCGAGGGCTGACCATCGATACGAAAAACGCCGGGGACCACGTCCCCGGCGTTTTCGTTGGTCACCAGTCGTTCGTCAGGCGTCACTGCGCGTAGTGGGGCGCCTTGGCCGCCGCCGACACGACGAACTTGATGTACATGCCGCTCGGTCCATGTCCCGGCACGCCGCATACGATCAGGTAGTTGCCGGCCGGTTGGGCGGTGAAATCCATGGTGTCGGTGCCGTCGGTGGGAATCCCGGCGGTGACGTCCTTGGTGTACGCCCGCGCGATGGCCGGGTGGTCCGGCTGCAACGGCAGCGGCATGTGGTCGGCCAGGATGATCGCCGAGTGCGGGATGGCGTCCTTGTTCAGGAAGGCGATGTGGACGGACCAGCCTAACGGGACGGTGATGGTCTGGTTGCCGCTCGAGCCGCCGTTGAAGTTCATCCCCCCGTTCTGGCTGTTGTAGGCGGCGTCGAGCTGGATGGTCACCTTCTTCGCCGCCGCATCCACCGTCATGAATGTATTGCTGTCGAGCGCCGCCGCCGGCGCGGCGCGCACCGCCGTGCGGTGCGCGGTCGCGGCACGACCCGCCGCAATCGTTAGGCATATCCCAAGGGCGGCCACCGCCGCCACGCGTCCATACGCGATCATGCTCCGCTCCACCCGAAAGTGATCCACCGGTTTCCCACGCACGATCCCGCCTGACGGGCGGCGAGGGCACGTCGAAGTGTTACCCCGAATGCGGGAGTTGGGTCAAGTCCGGGTCACGGCTGCGCATCCGGTTTCTTGAGCGAGTCGAGCGCGCGCGTGAGCGAATCGATGTGGTGCTTGCGCGCTTCGATCTCGTTGTGAATCTCGCGCAGCTCCTGGAGCACCTGGGCGTTGGACGCGGCCGCCGAGTCCTGCGGCGCGGGCGGGGCCGGCTGCGGCGCGGCGGGCGCGGTGGGCGTGGGAACGGCGACGGCGGGTGCGGGCACTGCGTTAGGCACGGCGGTGTGGGGGCGGTCGGCGACGAGGGCGGGCGTGGGCCGCGGGCGCGCCGGGACGGCGCGCTCGCGCGTCGGCCGCACGGCCGCGGGCGCCTGGCGCGCCGCCTTGGGCGGCGCGTCGGCGACCGCCCGTGCGGCCCGGTCGGGAGCCCGCGTGGCAACACTCTCGGCCACTGGCGCCGCCGCCGCCGCGACCCGCTCGGGCGCGGGCGGCCGCGGCGCAGCGGCCACGAACACCGTCTCCGGTCGCGACGGCGTCACGACGACCGCAGCCTGACTCGGCACGCCGCGCATCCCGCGAACAGTGAGCACGCTCGTCAACACGGCGACCACCACGCTGCCGGTGAGCACGAGCCCCGAGAGCAGCCAGCGATCCACGGTCGCCAGGCGCGTGCGCACTTCGCGCACCGCCGGCGTGCGCGCATCGCCGGTGTGCGGCGAGGGCCGGCGCGCCGGCGCATCGGAGGCCGCATCCACGGCCTCGTGCACCACACCCCGAGACGCCGCCGGCTTCGCGGAGCGCGGCGTCTGGTAGGCGCGCGGCAGGATCGATCCCTCATCGCCTAACCGCTTGGGCACGCGCGGCCGCCGCGCCGGCGGACGCGCGACGGCGATCGCGGCGGGTGCAGGAGCTCGCGCCGCACCCACTGTCATCACGCCTCGCACGTCGCTCAGCGCCGAGATGAACTCGGGCCACGAAACGTCGCCCGCTTTCGGCGCGGTCCGCGACGCGTCGTCCGCCACCGACACGATCACCGCGTGATCCACCACCTCGTCGCCCGACCGCGGCGGCTCGTGCAGCATCACCGCGTTGCGCGCGTCCGTTGCGGCGCACCCCGCGAGCGCCCCGCTGCAGACGCAGCCGAGTCGCGGCGCCAGATCCACGAGCGTCCGGCCACCGTGCGCCGCGGGATCCAGCGACGCCAGATCGCCCAGGTCGATCAGCGTGCGATCGATCCCCTCCGACGCCAGCCACTCGGGCGCGGGCACGCCGCCGGGCAGGGAGTAATGACGGCGCCGATCATGGATCGCGTGTTCACTCTCGTCCGGCACCGGACGCTGCGCCCCGGGCGTGATCCCCCGCTCGGCTAACACAGTTAGGAATTGGGCGGGAGAGAGATGGAGGTCGATGCTCGGATGCCCCGCGCCGGGACAGTCGCCCACGTACGTGATGCGCAGCGGCACCCGCGACGTCGCGCGGACGTACAGCGCCGCCGCCACCGGCGGCGACACCAGCCGCACCGCCGCGGCGGCCACACCGCTGGCGCCCCGCAGCTGCTCCCGGACTAACGGACAGATGCACGCCATCGCCGGCCCGCCGCCCTTCGCCGCGAGCTGGTCCAGACAGCCCACCGCCAACAGCTCGTCGCCCCACGACGCGGGAATGACATCGTCGTAGCCGAACGCCAAACACGCGTTGACCAGTTGTGTGGAGGTGGCCGGCAGCGCGGCCAGGCACGCATCGGCGCCAAGGATGACGACGGACCCGCGGACACCACGATTGGCGTCGTGGGATGGAGTGGACATCGCCGAACCCGGTGCGTGACGAGCGTGGAGGAATGAGGAACCCTTAATCGGACGACCACCGCGCGCCCCGCGTTACGACTTTCGTGCGTCAGTCCGTGTCGAGTCCGAGTCGCCGCGACGCGGCCCGATGCTCGTCGCCTTCATCGAGCGGTGCGACCAGATCGCTCGACGTCCATCGGCGCGCCGCATCCGCGATCCGCACGCCAACAGGCGTCGACCGGGAGCGATGCGCGTGCGCGATGAGCAGCGCGCCGGCCGTGACGCGCGCGATCGCGAACGCGAATCGCCGCGCAACCGCCTCGCGATCGGCCGCGTTTCCGTCGAGCAGACGCCGCGACGCATCGGCGAGCGCCCGCACGGCGTCGCGGACCCGCGCGGCGGCTCCAGCCAGATCGCCCGTCGCCGCACCATCGAGCTGTCGATGCACTTCGTCACGCAACGCGTCCATGGTCCGCGGCTCTGCTTCGATCGCGCGCCACACATCGAGGCTCAACACGTTGGTCGTGCCTTCCCAGATGGACAGCACCTGCGCGTCACGCAGCAATCGCGGCAGCCCCGTGTCCTCGATGTAGCCGGCGCCGCCGAACGCTTCGATCGCTTCGCTGGCCGTCGACACCGCGCGCTTCCCGGTGTAGAGCTTGGCGACCGGAGTCAACAGCCGCAGCACCAGCTCGTCGCGCCCGGTCGCTACGCCTAACTCTGTAAGGCCCAGCAGCTCGATCACGCGGAACATGAGCAGTACGCATCCCGCCAGCTCGGTCTGCATCGCCGCCAGCGTCTCCAGGTGCAGCGGGTGTTCGGCGAGCGGACGCCCGAACGCGGTTCGCCGGCGTGCGTAGTCGCGCGCGAGCGCCATCGCGCGGCGCATCCCCGCCACCGCCGCGAGCGCGTTGTAGATCCGCGTGATCGTGAGCATGGTGGCGATCTTGCGCACACCGTGCCCTTCACCGCCCACCAACCACGCCGGTGTGCCGTCGAGCTCGATCTCGGCGGTGGGCAGTGCGCGCGTGCCGAGTTTGTCCTTGAGGCGAAGCACGCGATGCGCGCGCGGCAACCCCGTTTCGTCGCGCAGCTCGAGGTAGAAGAGACTCAGGCCGCGGCTTCCAGGTTCCGCACCTTCGGGGCGCGCGAGCGTGAGCGCCATCTGCGATGTCGTGGCCGACGTGAACCACTTTGTGCCGTATAAACGGAAGTGCGGCCCGTCGCGCTTCGCCACGGTCGACGTACCCGACACGTCGGATCCACCTGTACGCTCGGTCATCCATTGTCCCGCGGTCCAGAATTGCGCGGGGTCGCGCGACGTGAGATGTCGGAGCGCCGCACGCTGCCGGTCGTCGGATGCGAGCAGCTCGAGGCATCGCGCCGCGCCATCGCTCATCGCCAACGGGCACGAGTACGTGGCCGACGACGGCGCGAACAGGTAGAGCCGCGCGAATTGATCGACGCGCGAGAACGCACCGTGCGCACGCTCGTACCCGCGCGCAACGAACCCTTCCGCCGCCGAGATGCGCTCGAACGCGCGCCAGGCATCGCTGGTGTCGATGCGGTCGATGCGATTGCCCCATGCGTCGTAGGGCACGAGGCGCGGCGGCTCGCCCTCGGCTTGCTCGGCGAGCGCGAGCCACTCGCCCGCGGCGAGTTCGCCTAACGCATCGAGCTCCGGCTCGATCTCGGCGAGCACGTCGGCCGGCGCCGTGCTCCGCAGGTACGACCGAAGCAGTGCGTCGTCGCGGTATTGATTGGCGAGCACCGGCGGCGATTGATGGAACCCGTTCATACCAGGGCCACAGCTCCCACGATCAACAGCGCCACCGCCCAGATGAGGTCGAAGTTGACCCAACTCGTGCGCAGCACGGCCAAGCCTACTTTTTTATACACGATCCACGCGACCAGCGCCATGACGGTGAGCATCGAGGCCGTGTGGACCGCGACGGCGAGCGTCAACGGAAGCGCGCCGACGTGCGGCGCGTCCGACAGCGTGGTCAACATCGGCGCGATCATGAGGCCTGCACCGTGCGCGGTGGCCATGAGAAACGACCACCACGCGAGGTCGACGACATCCACCTGCATGCCCACCCAGCGTGGATGGCGATAGTACGCGCGGAGCTTGTACGCGCCGAACGCGAGCAGCACGCACGCCGACGCGATCTCGATGCTGCGCGGAGAGACCAGCATGCCTAACGCAAGGATCGCGCCGGCCACCACCGCCACCGACACGGCGTGGCCGGCGGCGATCGGGATCAGCGCCAGCGCGATCGCGCGCTCGCTCCGGCGCTGGAGGCCGAGGGCGAGCGCGAACAGCCATCCCATCGCCGGATTGAGGCCGTGAAAGGCGCCGAACGCCGCCACCCCGATCCACGACGCGGCGTGCTCATGAGGGAAAACAGAAAGTGTCAGTGGACGCGTCGCCTCCCTCGAGTCGCACCTGGTGCGGCCGCGTGTCGCCCGACGCCAGGAAGAAGCGCGGATCCAGCGTCATCCCGCCGTTAGGCGAAACGTCCGCCTTCACCATCCATCCGGCCAGACCATCGGGATAGAACTGCTCGTCCCACGAACTGTACAACGAGTTCGTGAAGTAGACGCGCGTGCCGTCCCGGCTGATCTCGACCATTTGCGGTCCACCGTTGAGCGGACCGCTGTCGCCGTGCGACGTGCGGTTCACGATGCCGCCAATGCGGATCGATCCGACCTGCTTGGGCGCGAACGGATCGCTCACGTCGTATTGCTTCAGCTCGCCCGTGCCCCAGCAGGACACGTACAGAAACCGGTCGTCGAGCGACAGGTCGATGTCGCTGATGAGCGGCGGCACCGCCCTGAACGGCTTGAGCGCCGGCGGCAGCACGCGCTCCTCGGCCGGCTCTGGTGGAATCGTGACCGTCTTCTTCGCCTTGAACGTTCCGTTGTCGCGATACCACGTCCACACCGATCCCGATAAATCCGCGGTGCTGATCACGACACCAGCGAATCCGTACTGCTTCGTGGGATCGTGCGCCGGCCGCAGCTCGAGCACCATCTGGTGCTCCGCGCCCAGGTCGATCGATTGCAGGTGACGGCGCCGGCGGAGGTCCCACACGTGGAGCCGATGGCCGTACTTGTTGCCTAACAGATCGTCCGGGACCACGCCGTTCTCGAATTGACGCGGCACGCCCCACTCGCTCGTGAGCATCACGTCGTGCCCGTAGTGCCACCAGAAGTCGTAGGCGAGCTGCTGATCGCCGCGGTCGAGCTCCCAGGGACCGAGGACCTCGAACGAATAGTGGTCGAGCAGGAAGATGCCGCCGGGGCCGCCGTCGGCCGTGCCGCGCCCCGGCGCCGCGCCTAACGCACTGACGTAGATCGCGTCGGGTCCGCAATGAATGGTGTGCGGGCGGCTGTATCCCGTGCGCGCGAACACCTCCTCGGGCTCGATCACCTTGACGATGCTCGGCTTCCGCGGATCGGGCTTCGTGTCGATGATGTAGATGCGCGAGCTACGGATCCCCGGCACCACCAGGTAGCGGCGCTCGAGATGCGGATGCGGTGCGTTAGGACAGAGCGCCGAGCTGCACGCGCTCCAGCCGAAATGGTGCAGCTCGTCGCCGGCGTGCGAGAGCGCGAGCGTGTGCAGGACTTGGCCGTAGCTCGCCGACGATGGATCGACATCCACCGTGCGAATCTCGTCGGGCCGGTCGTTGCGGCCGTAGTTGAGCGCCGCCACGTACGCGACGCGCTCGGGTGGTGCCTCCATCGCCATGCGGGCCGAGGGATAGAACGAGGGATCGGGTCGCCAGAGTGTCATCTGCCACCTCCGCACATGTGCGCGCGCATCGGTCGCACGCCCGCGCGTCGCTCGTCGCGCACGTCGTCTCGTTCAGCAATACAATGATCGGCCCCGACATTTCAAGCCGACCTCAACATCACGGGACATGGGGAAGCGCTCGCTAACGCTCGCTGGGGGAAGCGCTGCGCTGGGGGAAGGGGGAAGCGGCGGCGACGCCGCCTGAGGGATCGGACGGACATCAATTATCTATGGGTGGAGAGTGCGGGATCGCGCGGGCCCCAAGCATGGCGCTCACGTCGTGCAGATCATTGATGTAGTTCCTCTCCCTCAGGCGGCGTCGCCGCCGCTTCCCCATTCCCTCAGCGAAAGCGCTTCCCCCAGCGAGCGAAGCGAGCGTTTCCCTTTTTGCCATGCTTGACACACGCACGCGTACGTCGTACGTTCCCGATAGACAACTGTAGGCCGTGGTGATTTGCCCGCATATTGCAGCCACGTTAAACAACTGCTAAAAAGCGACCTCCCGGGCACGTCGCTCGGGATTTTCGTTTTTTCGTTGGTCGTCTTCGCACATTTTGCTGCGAGGCAGTTGCTTGTGATGCTGGCTCACGTTCCCGGGCTCGGGACCTGGTTCCCCATGCCCGCCACGATGCGGACCGCCACCATGGCCGGCGCTTTCGAGCGTCCGGGGAGTTTGCGCATCCGGTAGCCGCACCACCGCATCGCATACGTCGTCCCCCGGCCGCTCACCGAGCGGCCGTTTTTTTTGCCTAACTCGAGCCAGCGAGGATTGCCATGAGCGCAACTCGGATCTCGGACCTCACCCGCCGCGGGCGCGTGCACGACGCGTCGGCCACGGAGCGCGTGCGCGCGCTCGGCACCGAGACCGCGTTCGCCGTCGCCGCCGCCGCGCGGCGCGTGGCGCAGTCCGGTCGCGACGTGGTGCTCCTGCACATCGGCGAGCCCGGCATCCCGACGCCGCCGCACATCGTCGAAGCCGGCATTCGCGCCCTGCGCGATGGCATCACCGGATACGTCGCGCCGGTGGGCATCCCCGAGCTGCGCGGCGCCATCGCGGACGAAGTTCGCGCGCGCGGCGTACCGTGCACAGCCGAGCACGTGGTGGTCACGTCCGGCGCCAAGCCGCTCATGCTCTACACGCTGCTCGCGCTCACCGACGCCGGCGACGAAGTGCTCATCCCCGACCCCGGCTTCCCGATTTACGAATCGGTGGCCCGGTTAGGCGGCGCGCTTCCGGTGCCGTACTACGTGCGACCGGGGCCTAACGGACTCGAGGCATCGGAGCTGGCGGCGAAGATCGGCCCGCGCACGCGGCTCCTCGTCCTCAACGCGCCGCACAACCCCACGGGCTCGCTCATCGCGCCCACCGAGCTCGACGCCATCGCCGAGCTCGTGCTGGCGCACGACCTGGTCGTGCTGTCGGACGAAGTGTACGGCCGACTCGTGTTCTCGGGGCGCCACGAGAGCATCGCGACGCGCCCCGGACTCGCCCAGCGCACGGTGCTCGTCGACAGTTTCTCCAAGACGTACGCGATGACCGGCTGGCGGCTGGGCTTCGCGGTGATGCCGGCTCCGTTAGTCGAGCACGTAGGCACGCTCATCATCAACAACACGTCGTGCGCGCCGCCGTTCGTGCAGCACGCGGGGATCGCGGCGCTCACCGGGTCGCAGCAGTGCGTCGACGACCTGGTCGCCCGCCTCCGCGGGACGCGCGACGCGCTCGTGCGCGGCCTCTTGGGCATCGACGGGGTCGACACCACCGAGCCGGTGGCCGCGTTCTACGCGTTCCCCGACGTGTCGCAGCTGCTCGACCGCTCCGGCCTCACGGTGGACGAGGCCGCCGACGCGCTCCTCGAGCGCCACGGCGTCGCGGCGCTGGCCGGCACCGGCTTCGGTCCGGGCGGCGGCCGGCACCTCCGGCTCTCGTATGCGACGGCGCCGGACCGCATCGACACGGCCGTCGCGCGGCTGCGCGATTGGGCCGCGGATCTTTCTTCGCTCTCGTGAGGCGGGTATGGGCGACAGCAAGGTGACCCTGGCGACGCTCGCCGCGCTCAAAGCGCGCGGCGAGAAGGCGGTGTTCATCACCGCGTACGACTACCCGACGGCGGTCTTCGTCGACCGCGCCGGCGTGGACATGATCCTCGTGGGCGACTCCGCCGCGATGACGATGCTCGGCTTGCCTAACACGTTAGGCATCGGCATGGAGGAGATGCTCGTGTTCGTGCGCGCGGTGTGCCGCGGCGCGCGGCGCGCGTTCGTCGTCGGCGACCTGCCCTTCCTCTCGTACCAGCCGTCCGACGAGACGGCCGTGCGCAACGCCGGCGCCTTCGTGGCGGCCGGGTGCGACGCGGTCAAATGCGAAGGCGGCCGCCGCGTCGTCTCGCGCGTCCGCGCCATGACCGACGCCGGGATTGCCGTCATGGGACACCTGGGCCTGACGCCGCAGAGCCTCGCCCAACTGGGCGGCTACCGCGTGCAGGGCAAGACGCTCGAGGCGGTGCAGCGCATCGCCGACGACGCGGCGGCCCTCCAGGACGCCGGCGCGTTCGCCGTCCTCCTCGAGGCCATGCCGGCCGAGGCCGCCGCGCTGGTCGCCGAGCGCCTCGGCATTCTCGTCTACGGCATCGGCGCGGGACCACACGTCGACGGCCAGTTAGTCATCTCCCACGACGCGCTCGGCAATTTCGTGGGGGAGATCAGACCGCGGTTCGTTAAGCGATACGCGGAAGTCGGCCGCGACATCGAGCGCGCGGCGCGCGAGTACGCCGCCGATGTCCGCGCCGGACGCTTTCCCGCCGAGGAACACTGCTACGCGATCGCGCCCGACTGCGAGGCCGAGATCCGCGCCGCGCGGCGCGTCACGCCGGCCGTCGAATCACCGTATGCCCAGGCACTGCCATGACGATTTCCGTTAGCCCCGAACCGGCCGCGACCGCCACGGCGTTGCGTGCGCTTCCGTTGGTGTGCCGCAACTGCGGCGCCGCACGCGACGCCGGTCCCGCCGCCATCTGCGACCAGTGCCTGGGTCCGCTCGAGCCCGTGTACGATCCGGCGCGCCCGCTGCCGGGACGCGACGCCATCGCCGCGCGCCCCACGTCGCTCTGGCGCTACCGCGAGTGGCTGCCGCTCGAGGGCGAGCCGGCCCATTCGCCGGATACCGGCTGGACGCCGCTCATCGAGGCACCGCGCCTCGCCCGCCGGTTAGGCATCGCGCGCGCGTGGGTCAAGAACGACACCGTGTCGCACCCGTCGCTGTCGTTCAAGGACCGCGTCGTTTCCGTCGCGATCAACGCGGCGGCGGCGTTCGGGATCCGCACCATCGGCTGCGCCTCCACCGGAAACCTGGCCAACGCGGTCGCGGCCCACGCCGCCCGCGCCGGGCTCGAGGCATGGGTGTTCATCCCGCACGACCTCGAGTTAGGCAAAGTGGCGGCGACGGCGATCTTCGCGCCGCGCCTCGTCCGCGTCCGCGGCACGTACGATGACGTGAATCGCCTCTGCGCCCAGGCGGCCGATCGCTTCGGCTGGGGCATCGTGAACGTCAATCTGCGCTCGTACTACGGCGAGGGCTCCAAGACGATGGCCTTCGAGATCGCCGAACAGTTAGGCTGGCGGCTGCCGTCGGCGGTGATCGCGCCGATGGCCGGCGGCTCGCTCGTCACGAAGCTCCGCAAAGGGTTCGGCGAATTTCTCGACGCCGGTCTCGTGGACGGCGCGCTGCCGCGCATCTTCGGCGCGCAAGCATCGGGCTGCGCGCCCATCGCCCGGCTCGTCGAGCGCGGCGACGACGAGCTCGTCCCCGAGATTCCGCGCACGATCGCGCGGTCGATCGCCATCGGCAACCCGGCCGACGGCCGCTCCGCCGCGCGCATCATCCGCGACACGGGCGGGTGGGCCGCGCACGTGAGCGACGATGAGATCGTCGCCGGCATCCACGCGCTCGCCGAAGATTGTGGCATTTTCGCCGAGACGGCGGGCGGGACGACGGTGGCGTCGGCGCTCGCGCTGTCGCGCGCTGGGCGCTTGGGCCCAACCGACGAGCTCGTGGTCTGCATCACGGGACACGGCCTCAAGACGCTCGAAGCGTTAGGCGACGTGGCGGCTGCCGCGCCGCTCATCGACCCGCGGCTGCGCGAGGTCGCCGCGCTCGCCGCGGCCGCGGAGGCCAGGAGCGCATAGTGCCCGTGTCGGTGTCGGTGCCCGCGACCGCGTCCAATCTGGGCGGCGGGTTCGACTGTGTCGGCGTCGCCGTGCACCGGCGGTTGCACGTGTCGGTCGGCATCGCCGCCGACGGGCCGCCGGTTGCGATCGAACGCGCCGGCACGCTCGCAGGTCTCGACGCGTCGCCGGACGACGACCTCATCGTGGTCGGGTTCCGCGACGCGTGCACGCGCGCGGGACGAGCGATGCCCGCGCGCCTGGCCTTTTTCGTGGACTCGGACATTCCCGTTGGGCGCGGGTTGGGCTCATCGGCGGCGGCGCTGGTCGCCGGCGCGCTGGCGGCCTCGGCGCTGCTCGAGGACGGCGTCGACACCGGCCGCATCATTGCGTTAGGCACCGAGCGCGAAGGCCACCCGGACAACGTCGCGCCGGCCGTGTTGGGCGGCGCCGTGCTCGCGGTCGTCGCGCCGGGCGGCGACCCCGTCACGGTGCGGCTCGACGTGCACGCGTCGCTGCGCCTCGCGTTCGCGATCCCCGATTTCACCGTCGACACGCACCGCGCGCGCGCCGCACTGCCCGACGTGCTGCCGCACGGCGACGCGCGCGCCGCGGCCGCGGCTGCGGCGGCACTCGTCGTTGGCCTCGCTCGCGCCGACGCCAACCTGCTCGCGGCAGGGCTCGAGGGACCGCTGCACGTGACGTATCGACGCGCCCTCGTGCCGGGTTACGACGACGTCGTCGCCGCCGGACGCGCCGCCGGCGCGTTCGGCGCGACGCTCAGCGGATCGGGCTCATCGGTCGTCGCGGTGGCGCCGGTGGAGCGCGCCGACCGGGTGGCGGCCGCCATGGCCGCCGCCTGGTCGGCGCGCGGCATCCACGCCACGCCGTTCGTGTCCGAACCGTGCGCGGTGGGCGCTACCGTCAGCGCCGTCGACCGGAACGCACCGCCATTGCCCGGACATTCATCCACTGTGGAGATTTCATCATGAGCATCACTGTACATCTGCCCACCATGCTCGCACGCCTGGCGGGCGACACCAATGCCCTCGTAGCGAGCGGCGGCACCGTGGGCGAAGCCCTCACCGATGTGATCGCACGCTTCCCGGCGCTGGGGCCGCGCCTTCGCGACGACGCGGGCAAGCCGTATGGGTTCGTCACGTTTTACTTGAACGACGAAGACATCCGCTTTCACGGCGGATTCGAGGCACCGGTCGCCGACGGCGACGAGGTGATCGTGGTGCCCACCGTGGCCGGCGGGTGATACCATGACTGCAACCGAAACGACGCCCGTGGATCACGCCCAACGCCTGAGCGAATTGCCGGAGCTCTCGACGGAAGAGCTGCAGCGCTACAGCCGCCACCTGCTGCTGCCCGAGGTCGGTCTCGAGGGACAGCGCCGTCTCAAAGCCGGCCGCGTCCTCCTCGTCGGCGCCGGCGGCCTCGGCTCTCCGTTAGGCCTCTACCTCGCCGCGGCCGGCGTCGGCCACTTGGGCATCGTCGACTTCGATGTCGTCGACGTGACCAACCTGCAGCGCCAGGTCCTGCACGGCACCCGCGACGTCGGGCGCCCCAAGCTCGACTCGGCGCGCGACCGGTTGCTCGACGTCAACCCGCACACCGACATCGAGACGTACGAAACACGCCTCACGTCGGACAACGCGCTCGAGATCGTGCGCGAGTACGACGTCGTGGTCGACGGCACGGACAACTTCCCCACGCGCTATCTCGTCAATGATGCGTGCGTGCTCACCGGCCGGCCCAACGTCTACGGGAGCATCTTCCGCTTCGAGGGACAGGCGAGCGTATTCGCCACGTCCGATGGGCCGTGCTACCGCTGTCTCTTCCGCGAGCCTCCGCCGCCGGGACTGGTCCCGAGCTGCGCCGAGGGCGGCGTGCTGGGCGTGCTGCCGGGATTGATCGGCACGATCCAGGCAACGGAGACGCTCAAGATTCTGTTAGGCACCGGCACCACGCTGTCCGGCCGCCTGCTGCTCGTAGACGCGTTGCGCATGCAGTTCCGCACGCTCAAGCTGCAGCGCGACCCCGCGTGCCCGGCATGCGGGACGCGCACGCTGCGCGAGCTCATCGACTACGAGGATTTCTGCGGCCTGCGCGCGGTGCACAGCGGCCCCGGGGTCCCCGAGATCACGCCCGCCGAGCTCGTGGCGTGGCGGGCGCGCGGCGATGCGATCGACCTGGTCGACGTGCGCGAGCCCGGCGAATGGGCGCTCGGCCACCTGGCCGGCGCGCGGCACGTTCCGTTAGGCACGCTGTCGAACGCGCTCGAGACCTTCGCGCCAGACCGCACCACGGTCCTTTACTGCAAGGGCGGCACCCGCAGCGCGCAAGCCGCGCGGATCCTGCAGGAGGGCGGCTTCACCAAGGTCTGGAGCCTCACCGGCGGCATTCTCCGGTGGCGCACGGAGGTCGATCCGACCTTGCCTAACTACTGAACTGCGCCAGGGTTGCT
>DASVAC010000009.1:0-38886 GCA_036376535.1 Gemmatimonadaceae bacterium
AGGATGCGATCGGCGAGCGCGCGCGCCTAACGCTGTGGCTGCTCATGGCGGCGGCGGCGTTCGTGATGATCATCTCCACGGCGAACGTCGTGAACCTGACGCTCATGCGCGGCGTGCGCCGCGAGCAGGAGCTGGTGGTCCGCGCGGCGCTCGGCGCCGGCGTACTGCGGCTGCGCCGCCTGCTCCTGGCCGAGAATCTGCTCCTCGCGTTCCTGGGAGCCGCGGCCGGCATTCTCATCGCCATCAGCGGCGTTAGGCTGCTGACCGTCTTTGCGGCCCGGTTCTCGCCGCGCGCGGATGAGATTCACCTCGATACCGTGGTACTCTCGTTCACGCTCGTCCTGACCCTTGCCGTCGCCCTGTTGCTGTCGTTTGTCGCGTCGCTCCCCAGAGAAGGCATGTTCGCATCATGGATCTCGGCGGGAACGCGGAGAACGGGCAGCCTCAGCCGCCAGCGCTTGCAGCGCGCGCTCGTGGTGGCGCAGATCGCCGTGTCGGTGGTGCTGCTCGCCGGCGCCGGCTTGCTCACGCGCACCATGATGCAACTTTCGGACGTCAACACCGGCCTCAAGACCGAGCAGGTCTTGTCGATGCAGGTCCAGCTGCTGCCGATTGCAAAGATTGCGAGCGGCGCCGACGTACGAGAGGCCGACGCCGCGGCGAAGCAGAATTACGACCGGATCGAGCAAGACGCGCTCGCGATTCCCGGCGTCGTCGGGGCCGGCGTCGGTTCGGTCATGCCGCTCGAAGCCAGTGAGATCCAGTTCGACGTGAAAGTGGAAGGCAAGTCACTCGGCGTCGGTGAACCCATGCCGCGCGCCGACTACCGCACGGCGGACCCGGGCTATTTCCGCGCCGCGGGCATTCCGTTAGTCGAAGGACGCAACTTCGAGGCGACGGACCGCGCCGGCGCCGGCCGCGTGGTGATCATCAATCAAACGCTGGCCCGCCGGCTCTTCCCGCACGACGATCCAATCGGCAAGCGCATCGCGTGGACCGGCGACGTGCTCCGCTTCACGCCGATCAGCGGCGACTGGCGCACCGTCGTCGGCGTCGTGGGTACCACGCAGGATGGCGGACTGGACGCACTGCCGCGTGGCGCGATGTTCATGCCGTACGCGCAGGAGCTGGCGATGGGCGGCACGGTGGTGATTCGCGCCGACAGCGACGTGTCCGCGCTCACCGCGCAGGCGACCAGCATCGTGCGGCGCATTGCACCGGCGACGCCGATCGAGCACGTGATGACCGTGGCGCAGATCAAGGATCAGAGCGTGTCGCCGCGCCGGCTGAACGCCGTGCTCATCACCTCGTTCGGTGCGATGGCCGTGATCATCGCGGCGGTGGGGATCGCCGGCGTGCTGGCCTTCTCGGTGAGCGCGCGCACGAACGAAATCGGGATCCGCATGAGTTTGGGCGCCGACAGCACGCGCGTGCAGCGGATGATCCTGGGCGAAGGCGGCGTGCTGCTCGCCTCGGGCCTTGCGTTAGGCGTGGGCGGCGGGTTCGCCGCCGCGGGCGTCATGCGCGGGTTGCTGTTCGGCGTGGCGCCGCACGACCCGGCGACGTTCGTGGGTGTCGTGGCGCTCATGGCGCTCATCGGGGTCGTGGCGTGCTGGGTGCCCGCCCTTCGGGCGGCGCGCATCGACCCGGCGATCACGATGCGGGCGACGTAGCTCGGTTAGAGGACGTCGCCGCGCATCGCGTCGTGCGCATACTCCAGTTGGTCCTCGGACAGGTCGTCGTGTTGCGCGATGTACAGCGCAATCTCCGCTCTGCCTTTGGCTCGGTTGAGGTGGCCGAGCCCGTGCAACGCGGAGTATTGCGCCACGGGCGCTGGATGATGCAGCAGTCGGACGAAGACGCGCAGACACGCATCACGCAATCGTCGAGCGTCCGCCGTAGGCCGATCACGACCGCGACCCAGGAGCATCAGGTCTGTGACCATGTAGTCGATGTTCGCAAAGCGACGCGGCAAGAGGTCCGGATGGCGGAAGTGAATGCTCTCGAATGGGCGAGCCGCGAGCAGTTGATCGTACAAAAAATAGATGCTGTCGATGGCAGCCAGTCGGGGCTCGAGTGCGATCGACGGGTTCCATGCGTGGCCGAAGAATTCGTCGAACCAGCATCCGCCGATCATACACCAGAGGCCTTCCTCGATCTGAGGGCTTGAATACCGATCTATCAAGTTGCCCGCGTGCTCGAGCACGGCCGTCATGTTCGCCACTTGGCGTTCTGGTTCTACGACAAAATGGAGATCGTCGGCAAAGTACCACGGCTTGTCCTCAAGCTCCTCGCGAGGAGTGTGGTCGAACAGGGCCGTCGTGAATTCCTCGACCGTGGCATTACGGAGATCGATCAGCATCCGAGGAATTTATCGTTGGGCGGCTCAGCCAGCGTGCCGGCATTTGATTTTCTGCCGCGGGACACCCGTGTGACCCGGTTGCGCGGCCATCACGAAGTACCTGCCTCCTTTGTAGGCAACGACTAGCCGAGCGGCTGCTGAAGCCGTATCGCAGCTCGCCTAACGGTCGAGCGCCGCCGCATCCGTCAGAGCGTCTTCACCGCGGCCTGACCCAGCACAAGCTCCTTCGCCTTCTCCTGGTCGAGCGTGAACGGCGTGAACTTGAGCCCGTTCAGAATGCGGACGCTGAACTGCACGCTGCCCTTGCGAACCATGAGCTGCGGGCTGTCGCTGCCGTACAGCACGTAGTACGCGTCGTCGCCGACGCCGGACGCGGGCGCGGTTTTCACGGCGCCCATCGATCTCGGCATGTCGAAGCCCTGCGGACGGAGAATCGAGAGCGTCACGCGCCGATTGCCGATCGAAGCCTGCGCATCGTCCGACCAGATGCACGACGTCGTACTCGACGCGAAGGGATGACGTCCTGCGAGGCTGGTCACCTCGAGCGCCGCGCTCACCTGCTGCTGAGTCAAGAGCGCGCAGGCGTCGGTCGGTGGCGCGAACACGGTAGACTGGCCACCAGCAAGCAAGAGACCCACCGTAAGCGCTGCGCAGAGTGGCCGGTGTGAAAGCATGGTGCGCTCCGGAATGAAGGCCGCGTCCGTCAGATCCCTACACAGGCTGCACTGACAATGAGCTATCGCCGATTCCGTCGCGGAGCAAGAAGGGCCTGTCTGCCTCTCGCCGCACCGGCCCCGGGTTCCTAGTTTCGTCGCCTATGGAGCTGCGCGACCAACTCCAATCGGGACTCGGATCCACGTACACCATCGAGCGCGAGCTCGGGGGCGGCGGCATGTCGCGCGTGTTCGCCGCCACCGAAACGGCGCTCGGCCGCCGCGTCGTCATCAAGGTCGTCCCCGCGGATCTCGCGGCGTCCGTGAACATCGACCGGTTCAAGCGCGAGATCCTCCTCGCCGCCAACCTGCAGCATCCGCACATCGTTCCTGTGCTAACGGCAGGCGAAGTCGACGGCGTGCCGTACTACACGATGCCGTTCGTCGACGGCGAGTCCCTCCGCGAGCGCATCGAGCAGGGACCGATCCCGATTCCCGAAGCGCTCAGCGTGCTGCGGGACGTTGCCCGCGCGCTGGCGTACGCGCACGAGCGCGGCGTCGTACACCGCGACATCAAACCCGCGAACGTCTTGTTGTCCGGCGGGTCGGCCGCAGTCGCGGACTTCGGCATCGCCAAGGCGCTGTCCGCCGCCGGCACGTCCGCCGCGACGCTCGCCGAGACGGGGCGCCTAACGCAGTTCGGCACCGCGATCGGCACGCCGATGTACATGGCGCCGGAACAGGCCGCTGCCGACCCGTCCGCCGACCACCGCGCCGACATCTATTCGTTCGGCTGCCTGGCCTACGAGGTGCTCACCGGCCGGCCGCCGTTCATCGAGTCCTCGCCGCAGAAGCTGCTCGCGGCGCAGATGACGGAGCGGCCACGCCCGATCGCCGACGTCCGACCCGATGTGCCGAGCGCGTTGGGCACGCTCGTGATGCGGTGTCTCGAGAAGGACCCGGACGCGCGTCCGCAAACGGCCGCCGAGGTCGCGCGGGAGCTCGACCAGGTGACGAGTGCGTCGGGCAGCGAGGCGCGCCACCCGCGCATGTCGCTCGCGGTGTTGGCCATCGTCTACGTCGCCTCGATCATCGTGGTCGCAGCCGTTGCCCGGGTCGCCACGTTCGGCATCGGACTCCCCGACTGGGTCTCGCCGGCCTCGATCGCCATCGTCGCACTCGGATTTCCCGTTGCCATCGCCGTGACGCGCCGCTCACACCACTCGTGGCGCGCGCGTGCGGTGCTCGGCGTGGTGGCCCTGGTTGCGTTCGTGCTCGTCGTCGGGGGGTTCATGATGATGCGCGACGCCGGCATCGGGCCGTTTGCTTCGTTGTTAGGCGCGCACAAGCTCGCGCGGCGCGACCGCGTGATCGTCGCCGACTTCACGACGGCCGGCGCCGACACGGCGCTGGGCGCGGTGGTGAGCGAAGCCGTGCGCGCCGATCTCGACCAGTCGCCGATCGTGTCCGTGGTCACGCCGCAAACCATCGCCGCGACCCTGCAGCTCATGCAGCGTCAGCCTAACGCTCGGCTCGACACGTCGCTCGCGAGACAGGTCGCGCTGCGCGAGGGCGCCAAGGCCGTCGTCAGCGGCAACATCCAGCCGCTGCCGGGCGGCGGCTTCGTCGTCACGATGCGGCTCGTGAGCGCCGACTCGGGCCAGGAGCTCGCGTCGCTCAGCGCCAGCGCCGGCGGGGCCAAGGATTTCATCCCCACGATCGGCCGCCTGACGCGAAGCCTGCGCGGCACGATGGGCGAGTCGCTCAAGCACTTGCAGGCGTCGCCGCCGCTCGCGCAGGTGACCACGGCCTCGCTCCCCGCGCTCGAGGCCTACTCGGAAGGGCAACGCGCGATGCTGGTCGAGGCGAACCCCAGCAAGGCCATCGCGCTGTTCCGTAAGGCGGTGATGCTCGACACCAGTTTCGCGTCGGCGTATCGCGCGCTTGGCGTCGCGCTCGCCAACCGAAATCAGGATCGCGACGAGCGCATCCGCGCGGTCGAGAAGGCGTATGCCCACGCGGATCGTCTGCCCGAGGTCGAGCGCTACCTCGCGATCGCGACGTACTACACCGACGGCCCGAAGCCAGACCAGACCAAGGCAATGGCGGCGTACGATACGCTCCTGACGATCCACCCGAACAACTCCGCCGCGCTCAACAACCTCGCGCTGCTCTACGCGAGCTCGCGCGACTTCACAACGGCGTCGGAGCTGCTGCGCCGGTCGATCGCCGCGAACCCCACCACACTCCAGCCGTATCGCAGTCTCATCGCATACGAGGGAGAGCTCAGGCATAGCGCGACGGTCGACTCGATCTTCGCGGCTGAGCTCAGGCAATCCGGGAACAACCCGCGCGTCGCAGTGCAGCGCGCCAACATTCTTCTCGCGCGCCGCCAGTACGACTCCGCCGTCGCACTCGCCGATTCGGTCGCGCGCGCGAACGCCGGCGACAGCGGTCTGGAACAGACGCGCGTGTTCGTCACGCAAGCCGCGGCGTTCACACAGGGCAGGCTCGCGGAAGGGCTGCGCCTCGCGAGCGAGAATGCCGAGCGGTTCGCGGCCGGAGGCTCGAAGTCGGCGCGGCTCGGCGCGTCCTTCGACTCGGCGGTCGTGGAAGGCCTACTGTTAGGCCGGCCGGACAAAGCGCTCGTGCTCCTCCGCGCCGGCCTCGCCCGCACGCCGCTCGACAGCATCGCGCCGCTCGATCGGCCCTACGGTGGGCTCGCCCAACTGTACGCAGCGTTCGGACGCCCGGATCTCGCCCGCGCGATGCTCGCCGATTTCGAGCGAAACACCGCCGGCCTCTCGGCCGCGAACATTGCGGCGATTCGCAGCCAGTTGGCGACGTTCATCGCGGTGGCCGAGCACCGCTATGCGGACGCAGCGCGCGATGCACGCGCGACCGATGTCGGGTCGTGTACGATCTGCGCGCTTCCCATCATTGCCAACGCGTACGACCTCGCCGGCCAGCGCGATTCTGCGATCGCGATCTACATGCGCTATGTCGATGCGCCGCCCGTCTCGAATCGCGTCCTGCTGGATGAGTTCTTCCTCGGCCCGTCGCTCAAGCGGTTAGGCGAGCTCCTGGAAGCGAAGGGTGATCGGGAGCACGCGGCCCACTACTACGCGGATTTCGTCGATCTGTGGAAGAACGCCGACGCATCGCTGCAGCCGCAGGTGCGCGATGTGCGCGGTCGCCTGACGCGACTCGGCGCAGCCGAAGGGCGCTCGGCCGCCCAGAGCCAACTGTAAGAAACGAGCGGTCCGCGCTACCAACCTAGTAGACAGCCAACAGAGGGTCGTACTGCTGTGCCGACAGACCGCGAGCAACAGATGCTGACCTTGGTGCGCGAAAACGAGGAGCGCCTGCGCAGAATCTGTCGCGTGTACGCGCGGAACGAGGACCAGCGCGACCTCTTGCAGGACATCCTGCTTCAACTGTGGCAGTCATTGCCGTCGTTCGCCGGAGCATCGTCACCGCACACCTGGCTGTATCGGGTCGCGCTCAACACCGCGCTCGCTTACGCGCGCAAATATCCCGCGCAGCGCGAGATGCCGATCGATGAGGACCACGCGGATATGGAGGATCCGGCCGACGTTCGCGCCGACCTGGATGAGCGGGAGCGGCTCACGCAGCTTCACGCGGCGATCGCAAAACTCGACGTGGTGGACAGGATGCTGGTCACCATGTACCTCGACGATCGGACGTACCGGGAGATGGCAGACGTGATCGGTATCAGCGAAAATCACGTCGGCGTGAAACTGCATCGGATCAGGAAAGCCTTAGCTCGGCAGCTCGCCGAGGAGATCGCATGACCAGCCGTGGGAACGAATCGGCCCTGGACGAACTCGCCCTGTCAGAAGAGGATATTCTCGCGCTCGTTCGAAGCGGGGCGAGGCGCTTCACCAGGCAGCTTCGTTGGCGCGACCGGGGCGAGGTCATCGCAGGCGTCATTGTGGCAGCAGTAATCATCCCTGCCGCGTTCCGCGGGCCATGGCTCTCCCGTGTCGGCGCCATCGTCATCGTTGCCGGTCTCGTGCTGGTAGCCTTCCGACTCTGGCACGCACAGCGGCTTGGTGGACCAGGCGCGACCGACGCATCGTTATCCGTCGCTGACACATTGCGCGCCGAGCTGCGGCGCGTGACCGTGCAGATTTCCCTCCTTGAAGGCGTGGTCTGGTGGTATGTCACCCCACTCGCAGGAGGAGCGGTGATGCTGGTGGCCGGAAGTCACCCGGCTTCGTGGTTTACAGCGGCCTACGTGCTCGCCGCCGCCCTCGTCGGGTGGGCGGTCGTCGCGCTCAACATGCGGGTGGTGCGGCGTGACCTGCGACCCAAGCGCGATGAACTTGCCGCACTTCTCGCGCGACTCGAATCCTGAGCAGTTCACTGGACCTACAACCTCCGGCCAAAGCGACCATGCGCATTGCTCGCCTCATGACCCTGGGACTCCTCGCCGGCGCGTTCAGCACCGTCGCGAGCGCCCAAGCACAAGTCGCGACGCCAGCCGCGTCGCCGGCGCGGACCGCATTCTCGGACAGCGCAATTCTCGCGATCATCAAGCAACGGGTCGACGAGAAACGAAGCGCCGGCATCGTCGTGGGGATCATCGATGCGGACGGCAAATCGCGCGTCGTCGCATATGGCGATCCTGGCCCGGGCCAGCCACCGCTCGACGGCAGCACCGTATTCGAAATCGGGTCGATCTCGAAAGTGTTCACCTCGACGGTCCTCGCCGAGATGGTGCAGGCAGGTGAAGTCCACCTGAATGATCCCGCGCAGCGGTATCTCCCCGCGTCGGTCCATCTGCCTTCGCGCGATGGCAAAGTGATCACGCTCGCCAATCTGTCCGAGCAGAACTCCGGCCTCCCGCGCATGCCGACGAACTTTCATCCGCGGGACACCGCCAATCCGTACGCCGACTACACCGTACAGCAGATGTATGACTTTCTCGATCACTACCAGCTCACGCGGGATCCGGGCGCGCAGTTCGAGTACTCGAATCTCGGTGTCGGGCTCCTCGGAAATGTGCTCGCCGACGCGGCGCGCACATCCTACGAAGACATGGAGCGCGAACGCGTGTGGCAGCCGCTCGGCATGACGCACACGGCGATCACGCTCGACCCGTGGATGAAGGCGCACCTCGCGTTAGGCCACGACGAAGAGGGTCACGTCGTCGCGAACTGGGACATCCCGGCGATGGCCGGCGCGGGCGGCATCCGGTCCACGACGAACGACATGCTCGAGTTTCTCGCCGCGAACTTGCACCCCGAGCGCGGTGCACTCGAGCGCGCGATGGCGTTCGCGCACGAGGAGCGAGCGCCCGCCGGGAACATGATGATCGGGCTCAACTGGCTCAGCCTGCACGCCGGCGGCGACACCATCGTCTGGCACAACGGCGGGACGGGCGGCTATCGCACCTTCATCGGATTCGAACCATCGCGGAAGACCGGTGTCATCGTGATGACCAACACCGGCGGCGCGGGAGCGGACGATATCGGATTCCATCTGCTCGACCCGGCTCTCCCGCTCACGCCCGCACCCAAGCACTACACGGCGATCGAGTTGCCGCACGACCTGCTCGCGCGATGCGTGGGCACGTACCGACTCGCGCCGAACCTCGCCATCGAAGTCACGCTCGATGACAGCGCGCTGTACATGCATCCCACCGATCAGCCGACGTACCGTTTGTGGCCGATGTCGGAGACCGACTTCTTCATCAAGGAAGCAGACGTACAGTTCTCGTTCGTGCTCGATGCAAACGGGCAGGTGACCTCTGCGGTGTTGCACCAGAACGGTCAAAACGTGCCGGCCACGAAGCTGCACTGATCATGGCGCATGGACGCCGTCGACCGCGAGGTCGACGGCGCAGGGGAGCGTCCGCTCGTGATACGCGCGATTCGCCCAGCGTTAGGCGCCTCATGCCGCGGTCGCCACGCCCTTCAGCACGTTCTCGGGTGTGAAGCCGCGGAACTGACGCTCCAGCGCCTTCTCGATTCCATTGCGCCAGAGGTCCGCAATCGAGCGCGACATGTTGTCGGGAAAGATCTCTTCGTCTCCTTGCTCCAGACCGTCAAAGATCGCCTGCGCGACCGAACCCGGCGTCGCCTTTGGGATGTCGAGGCTTTGCGTCATGTCGGTGTCGACGGGGCCAGGCAACACGGCGTGAACGCTCACGCCCTGTCCGGCACACAGCGCGCGCAGCGATTGCGTCATCGAGAACGCCGCCGCCTTCGACAGCGAATAGGCTGGACTGAACGGGACACTCGCCAACCCGGCTAACGACAGCACGTTGACGATGGCCCCCCGCGACGCACTGACCAACGGCAGAAACGCCTCGGTCACGCCGTAGGTGCCGAAAAGATTGACGGCGAGGTGCCGCTCGATGCCGCCACGATTGCTCAGGTCATCGCGAAGATCCACGCCGGCGTTGTTGATCAGCATGTCGAGACGCTCGACGTTCTCGACGGCACGCTGAATCTGCGCAGCGTTCGTCACGTCCAGCGTGAGCGGCGTGACCCGATTGTCGGCATGCTCCACCGGGCTGCGCATTGCCGCGTAGACCGTCTTGGCGCCGCGTCGAAGCGCTTCCTCAACGAGCGCTTTACCGATCCCGCGATTCGCTCCGGTAATGAGGACTGCCCTGTTCGTGATCTGCATGGTTCCCTCTCCGTGGATCTCAGATTTGCGTCCTGCCCTCTTCTGCTGCAGAAAAGGGCATCGCCGATGAACGTCGACCTGGCGTGACGGCAGTTGCCGTTCACGTCACGTAATTACGGCTGGCTCTCGAAGAGGTGTGAGTGACAAATGTGTCGCGATTCCAACTGGACTCGCAGGTCACCTACGCGCTACTCGCGCGAGGCTGGTGGTCGATTGGATGTGTTCGCCGGGGCCGGCGAATCGGTTACGGGCGCTTGGCCTCGGTATCGCCTAACCGAGCGAGCCGGCGCCGCACGTCGTCCACCTGCGGCTGCAGATCGGGGTCCGCGTTCTTCCAGAGCTGGATGAACGCCGCGTAGTGCGACGCCGCCTTCTCGCGGTCGCCCTTCGCCTCGTACAGCTCGCCTAACCGCTTGTGGATCCCGGCCAGCACCATCGCGTCGCCCCACCCGATCTCGATGCCACCGCTGCCGTAGAGCTTGAGCCAATACGGCGCGGCGATGTACGCCTCGTATTCCGCGATCGCCGAATCCGCCTGCCCTGCCGCATCGAATGCCCGCGCGAGCGGGAAGTGGATGCAAGGCGCGCACTCGCCCGACGGCTTGCCGTCGTACGCGACGTCGCTCTGGCGAAACTCGGCGAGCGCCGTCTTCGCGTCGCCGCGCGCGAGCGCGATGGCGCCGAGGCTGGCGTGAAGGTCCGGCGTCTGCTGGCGCAGGAGGGTCGTATCCGTCACATCCCGGCGGTAGCCGGCGATGATCGACGCCGCCTTGTCGGCATCGCCGGCAAGAGCATACGCCGTCGCGACATCGAAGTACGGACGGTCGGGCTCGGGGATGCGCTTCAGCGGCATCTCGGCCAGCGCGGCCGTCACCGCCCGCACAGCGTTAGGCGAAGGCCCGTGAAACCACGCATCGGCCGTGGCGCGGTAGACCGCGTCGTCGAGGTGCAATGCGTCCGTCTGCGTCAGGAGCGTCGATTCTTCGCGCAGCTGGCGGTCCGCATCGCCGAGTCGGCCATGGAGCATGGCTACCGCTCCGGCCATACTGAGCCCCCACGCCCGATACAATTGGTCGGTGCTCGTTTTGAGCGTATCGGTCAATCGCGTGAGGCCAGCAATGTCGCCCGCGGCGTACCGCACCATCATGTCGTGGAGCGGAAGGCCGTGCGCCGTCGGCGCGCGGTTCCGCCAGCGTTGCACCATTTTCGCCGCGTTGTCCGCGCGGCCTTGATCCAATTCCAGCTCGATGGCGTTGCCGGCCGAGATCCCGACTCCGGAATCCCGACGGTATGGAATCATGTTGAGCGATTCCGCCCGGGCGTAGGCACGCATGGTGCGAAGCACCTCGCCCGCGTTCACCGGCGCAACGGTCGAATCGCCCCGCTCCAGGAGCGCGAGGTACGCAGCCAGGGCACGATCGCGATCGGCGTGCGACCCGGCCGTGAAGTAGTACGCTTCGGTCTGGAGCCGCTCCATCTCGGGCAGACGGTCGCGCAACCGATAGGCCCGCTCGACAGCTGAATCGATCGCGACTTGTGACTCGCCCATGTTGTGGAGCACAACGCCGAGCAGCCGCCACGCCGATGCGAAGTTCGAGTCGACGGCCACGGCCTGACGGGCGAACTGCGCCGCGGCCTGCGGATTCTCCTCGATCGAGTTCGCACGCGTGCCTTGGCTGAACAACCGCAGCGCTTCGAGCGACGATGTCGTCGCCTCCGCGAGCGGCGGACTCGCCTGCACGCTGCGCAGCGACTCGCCGATCTTCCCGCGCAGCTCGCGCGCCAGCTTGTCGGCGGCGTCGATCAACCCGCGCGGGCCATCGCCCGATTCGCGAAACGAGGCCAGCTCGAGCCCCGAGTCGGCGCTGACTAACCGAAGCGTGATGATGTAGCCGGTCCCGACACCCGTGACCCGTCCGTCCACCACCGCCTTGACGCCCTCGCGCTGCGCGACCTCTCGGGCCGTCGGCAGATCCAGACGCGTGTTCGACGGACGCGCCATGCGGCGCAGTTCCGCGGCGATCTGCGGAGGCGGCACGAGCGAGATCATGGACGACTGCGACAGCGCCGCGCGCACCGCGTCGCTGGCGACCGCGCCGAGGGCGGTGTCCGTGTGCTGCACCGCGAAGTCGGCGATGACCACCGGCTCGCGCGCCGTGAACGTCCCGCGCGCCAGCAGCGACCCGGCGGGCCCGATGCCTAACGCACGGAGCAGCATGAACGCGCCCACGAGGAGCACGAATGCCCCGACGGCGTAGGCCCCGCCTAACGTGGTCCGCCGCCACGACAGATGCGGACTGGCCTTGAGCGCCAGGTTCGCCACGGTCCCGTGCGTCGGCGGACTCGGCGTCCCGCCCGGCGTGAACGTCGGCGACGTCGTCGCCGCGCGGCGCGCCACGAACTGCGCGTAGCCGGTGAACAGAATCACCGGCAACCCGAGCGCCATCACGACGAGCGAGCCCGGGAACACCCAGTCCGGCAGTCCGATGCCGACGATCGCGGCCTTCGCCAACACGGCCACGGCCACGAAGGCCACGGCATACACCACGAGGGCTCGCCTAACCATCACGCGCCCGCCGATGAGGATGCCGGGCAGCGCCGCCTGCCGCGACGAATCGCCGGTCGAGATCGCGTCGAGCGCCGCCAGAATCTCGTCGGCCGAGCGCGGACGCGCACCCGGCTCCTTCTCCAGGCATTGCGACACGAGCCGCGCCAGCTCCGGCGGCGTATCGGGACGCTCGTCGGTCACCGGCTTCGGCGTCTCGCTCATGTGCGCGGCGAGCAGCCGCTGCGGCGTCTTCGCCTCGAAGGGCGGATGTCCCGTGAGCAGCTCGTACGCCATGCAGCCGAACGCGTAGAAGTCGGCGCGGTGATCGGTATTCGGATCGCCCGCCGCCTGCTCCGGCGCCATGTACGCCGGGGTGCCGAGTGCGGTGCCTAACTGAGTGAGCGTGGCGCCGCGGGGACCCGTGGCCGACGCGGCGATGGCCTTCGCGATGCCGAAATCGGTGACCATCGCAGCGCCGCGGGACAGCAGCACGTTGTCCGGCTTGATGTCGCGGTGCACCACGCCGCGCTCGTGCGCGTACGCCAACGCGCGCGCGACGTCGCGCAGGATCGACATCGTCTCGGCGATCGGGAGCGGTCCCTGCGCCAACCGCGCGCGCAGGCTCTGCCCCTCGACGTACGGCATCGTGAAGTACGGCGCGCCCGCGCTGTCGCCGGCGCTCAAGACCGGAACGATGTTCGCCTGCTGCAGCGACGCGGCCAACAGGATCTCGCGCTCGAATCGATCGGCGCTCAAGCCCTGCATGAGCTCCGGCGCGAGCACTTTGACGACCACGCGGCGATTGAGACGCAGCTCGTTGGCGACGAACACGCGCGACATCCCGCCACCGCCGAGCTCGCGCTCGAGCGTGTACGTGGTCCGAAGTGTGTCCTGGAGCTGGTCCCGCAGATCCATCGTGTGGCGCGGCGCCGCGCGAATGGTGGGTGTTACATCACGGAGACTGCGACGGAAGGCTCGGCCTGGAATTCGGAATCTACACGCAACGGATTCTTGGTTTGGCCGGACGCCGTACCAAGTTACAAGGCCACGGTGCGTCACGTTACCCCGGCTTGCGCCACCCACCGCGCGCGGAGTAAATCGTAGCGGCACGGCGCGTCGTCACGCTATCGGTGCCTCTCCGCTGTCCCCGCCCTCCTCCCCAACAGCCACCGCATTACCCGAGTCCGCTCTCCCGTGCCCCACCTGCATCTCGGCGCCATCGACTACGCAATCCTGCTCATCTACTTCGCCTTTGTCCTCGGCATCGGCGTCGTACTGAAGCGATTCGTGAAGAGCAGCGAGGACTTCTTCCTCTCGGGTCGCAGTATCCCCGCGTGGATTGCCGGACTCGCCTTCCTCTCGGCCAATCTCGGCGCACAGGAAGTGATCGGCATGGGCGCGTCGGGCGCGAAGTACGGAATGATGACGAGCCACTTCTACTGGCTCGGCGCCATCCCGGCCATGGTCTTCGTGGGCGTCTTCATGATGCCGTTCTACTACGGCTCGCGCGCGCGCTCGGTGCCGGAATACCTCAAGCTTCGTTTCGACGAGAAGACGCGCGGCTTCAACGCCATCACGTTTGCCGTGATGACGGTGTTCTCGTCCGGCATCTCCATGTACGCGCTCGCGAGCCTGCTCGAGCTGGTCCTCGGTTGGAACTTCAACACGAGCATCCTGCTCTCGGCCGCCATCGTCCTCGTGTACATTTTCCTTGGCGGCCTAACGTCGGCGATCTACAACGAGGTGCTGCAGTTCTTCCTCATTGTCTTCGGCTTTCTCCCGTTGGTGCTGCTCGGGCTCAAGGACGTCGGCGGGTGGGCCGGCCTAACGGCTAAGCTGCAGGTCGTTGCCACGCAGGCCGGGTATGCCAACGGTGCCTGGTCCCACTCCTGGCGCTACCTCGGCACGGCGAGCGCCAACCCGATGGGCGTTGACTGGATCGGGATGGCGATGGGGCTCGGCTTCGTACTTTCGTTCGGATACTGGTGCACGGATTTCCTCGTGATCCAGCGCGCCATGGCCGCCGATTCGATGACCGATGCTCGGCGCACACCGCTCCTGGCCGCGTTCCCGAAAATGCTCTTCCCCGCGCTCGTGATCCTTCCCGGCATGATCGCGATCGCGCTGCACGCCACGGGCGGCGGCCTGCTCCCCGTCGGCGCCGACGGGACGCCTAACTACAACATGGCGGTTCCCGTCATGCTGGGACGTTACCTGCCGACCGGCCTCCTCGGCCTCGGCCTAACGGCACTGATGGCGTCGTTCATGTCCGGGATGGCCGGCAACGTGACGGCGTTCAACACGGTGTGGACCTACGACATCTATCAGTCGTACATCAAGCCCGGCCGGTCCGATCGGCATTACCTGTGGATGGGGCACGCCGCCACGGTGTTCGGCATTGTGTTCAGCGTGGCCGCGGCGTACGCCACCACGCGGTTCAACAACATCATGGACATGCTCCAGCTCGTGTTCGCGTTCGTGAACGCGCCGCTCTTCGCGACCTTTCTCCTCGGTATGTTCTGG
This sequence comes from Gemmatimonadaceae bacterium, assembly GCA_036376535.1. Classification (GTDB taxonomy): domain Bacteria; phylum Gemmatimonadota; class Gemmatimonadetes; order Gemmatimonadales; family Gemmatimonadaceae; genus JADGGM01. The sequence continues at coordinate 14,747 of DASVAC010000009.1, forward strand.
CGTCGCACGACGGGACACGGCGCGTTCTTCGGCCTGCTCACGGGCACGTTGGTCGCGGCCATCCACGACGGACTCTCGCTGCCACACGGGGCGGTGCCCGGCGTGAAGGGCGCATATCTCGGTGCAGCGCTGCACATCTACCCGAGCGAGATGGCGCAGAACTTCTGGACCGCGATCTTCGCCTGGACCGCCTGCTTCGTGGCCACTATCGTGATCTCGCTGCTCACGGCGCGCCGGAAATCCGACGAGGATCTGTCGGGCCTGGTGTACTCGCTCACACCGCGCATCATCGATCGCGACCTGGTGTGGTACAAGAAACCCGCGACGCTCGCCGTCATCGTCCTAGCGCTCGTCGCTGCGCTCAACATCATCTTCTGGTAACCAAGCGATGGACCTCGACCTCCGACTTCCGCTCGGCCTGATGTTCGCCATTTTCGGCGTGATGCTGACGATCTACGGCATCGTGTCGGACCGCGCGATCTATGCGCGTTCGCTCGGCATCGATGTGAACTTGTGGTGGGGCATCGTGTTGCTGATTTTCGGCGTCGCGATGCTGGCGCTGGCGCAGCGGACCGCCCGGAGACGACACGACGCTGACCGCACGTGATGCACCGGCGCGAGACAAAGCGAGCTCTTCGATTGAGCGGTAGCCGAATTCGTGGAGATGCTGGGGGAGAGGCGCTGCGCGACGCCCGCCGAAACGCGTCCGCGACAGCCTACTTGGCGGCCGGCCTCGCGAAGTACTCCACGTTAGGAAGACCATCGAAGTCGTCGTCTTGCGTCCAGACGACGCCGCCGACGGCTTGTGCGGTCGCGTAGACGATACTGTCCGCCAGCGGCAGCTTGTGCGCGATGCCGGTCGACGCCGCCGCGATCGCCAGCGTTGCGTCGAGGTCGACGACTGTTCCTTGCTGCATGAGGGCAACCGCTTGGAGGGCGTCGCTTTCACCGCGCTGCCGAAGCACGACCTTGAAGACTTCGAGCAGACACACGGCTGGAACGATCAGTCGATCCACCGCCTCGATAGCAGCCGCGACGTGGGAGGCGCCGGGTTCGTCCGCGAAATACGCGAGCCAGGCAGATGAATCGACCACGTTAGGCGTGGTCCGCTTGGCGGGCGCGATCACACGCGATCGCGCTCGCGCCGCATCGCGGTATCGATTCCGCGGAGGAATCCGCGCATGCGCTTGAGCGGCCGCACGGGAATGAACTCGATCCGGTTTTCGTACGCGAGGGCACGCACCTGCTGGCCGGGCTCGAGACCGAGCCGTTCCCGGATCTGCCGAGGAATCACCACTTGGAATTTCGGCGAGATCGTGACTGTGTCCACCGGAACCTCGATCGATAGAGGAATCGTATTACAATATGTCAATCTATCGACGAATCGACATACCGGCAAGCATGGGAATTGGGAAGCCCTCGCTGCTACTCGTTCAGGGAAGCGCTTCGCTTGGGGAAGCGGCGGCGACGCCGCCTTGGTGATCGGAAGGACATCAGTTGTCTCTGGGTGGAGAGTGCCGGATCGCGCGGGCTCGCGCATGGCGCTCACGTCGCACAGACCATTGATGTTGTTCCGCTCCCCAAGGCGGCGTCGCCGCCGCTTCCCCAAGCGCAGCGCTTCCCCAAGCGAGCGCCCGCGAGCGCTTCCCCGTTCCCCCATTGATGCCAGACAGGCACCACTCGCGGTCGCCCGTTAGGCAACCGGCGTGCCGGCAGTTCCGAGCACGTCGTAATGGCTCACGGTCGGCTCGCGCTCCAAAAGATACTCGTCGTCTTCGGCATAGTAGCGCGCCCGCTCGTAGTCATCGCCCGCGAAGGCGCGGATGGCATCGAGTGAGTCCCAGAAGGTGAGCAGCAGGAAATGCGTCACGTCGCCGTCCGTGCGCCGCAGCACGTAGACGCCGCGGTTCCCCGGCGTTTTCACGTAGTCTGACAATCCGGTGCGCTGCAGGTACGTGTAGTATGCGTCGGCCTTCGCGGCCGGCACGCGGCCGTGCCAGGTACGTCCGATCATGGGTCACCGTCCGGTCAATCGTTAGGCAGGGAGAGACGTGGTCACGCGAGGTCCAGCGCCATGCGCACGAGCGGAACAACTACTCCGCCAGGCAGCGTCGCCTCGATGCGCTCCAGTTCGGCGAAGCCGAGCGCGAGATACAGCGGTTCGCCGGGAAGCGTCGCCATGAGCTCGAGGCGGTGGAACCCCGCGGCTCGCGCGGCGCCGGCGCACGCCGCGTAGAGTCGCCGCCCGAGTCCCCGGCGCGCACACGACGGGTGCACGAAGAACGCACGGATCTTCGCTGCCTCCGTCTCCGGATCGAGGCGGGCGTCTTCCGTTGCGTGCGAGGCCATCTGGTCTCCTCCGTAGAGCGCGCGCCGCGCGCTCCATCCGCCGGCCGCCGCCGGCGTCCCGTCCGACGCGTCGATCACGTAGTAGGTGCCGTCGGCGATGAGATGCGTGTCCACACCGAACACGTGCGTCACCAGCGCGTCGATCTGCGCCGGCGTGTAGTAGCCCGCGCTCAGGCCGCGGGCTGATTCGGCGATCATGGCGTTCAGCGTCGGGACGTCGGCCATCGTGGCGACTCGGATGTCCGCTACACCGCTCTCCGTTAGGCGGGCGGGCCGGTCCGCGCGAAGCGCTCCTGGTTCCGGGCCGGAGGCCGGCGGGCCGCCCGAGGTCGGGCCGTACGTTGGTTGCTTGTCAGGGGCATGCATTTGGTGAAAGTTATGCGTCGCGTCCAACCACTCGAAGCCATGTCCGATTCCAAGATGTCCCGCCGCGATGCCCTGCTCACGGGGGCAGCGTCCGTACTCGGCCTCGCCAGCATCCCCACGTCGCTCGACACGCTGCGGACCGCGACGGAGCGCGCCGCGGAAAACGCGCTCGGTCAGGCGTCGCCCGGCGACGATCCCACCACGTACGCGCCGCCAATGGCAGTCGGCGGCCGAGAGCGGGTACGCTTCGACACGGATTGGCGGTTTCACCTGGGGCACGCGGACGATCCCGGGCGCGACTTCGGCTACGGCGCCGACGAGGAGTTCGCCAAGTCCGGCGAGTTGTTCGCACCGGTGTCGCACACCGACTTCGACGTCTCGTCGTGGCGTCGCCTCGACCTGCCGCACGACTGGGTGGTCGAGCTGCCCTTCGTCGACGACCACGGCCTAACGAGCTACGGCTTCAGGCCGGTCGGCCGCGCGCACCCCGACACGAGCATCGGGTGGTATCGCAAGTCGTTCGCCATCCCGGCCGAGGATCTGGGCCGCCGCATCTCGCTCGAGTTCGATGGCGTGTTTCGCGATTGCATGGTCGCGCTCAACGGTCACCTCGTTGCGCGCAACCTGAGCGGGTACGCGCCGTTCGCGGCGGATGTCACGCCGGTGTTGAACTACGGCGGCGACAACGTGCTCGTCGTGCGCGTGGATGCCACAGAGCACGAAGGGTGGTTCTACGAGGGCGCGGGCATCTACCGGCACGTGTGGCTCGTCAAGACGGCCCCGGTGCACATGGCGCTCTGGGGCACGTTCGTGCGCACCGACGTGCGTGACGCGAAACGCGCCGCCATCGCCCGCGTGACGACAACGGTCGAGAATGATGGCGACAGCCCAACACAGTGCAGCGTCGACCTGCAGATGCTCGATGGAGGCGGGCGTGTCGTGCAGCGCACGCGATCGGGGCCTATCGCCATTCCAGCCGCAGCGTCGGCGGACGTCGATCAGCAGCTCCGGATCGAGTCGCCGTCTCTCTGGTCGCTCGAGGCGCCGTACCTGTACACGTTGGTCACGCGCGTGATCGCGAACAGTGGCGACGAGGTGGACCGGACGGAGACATCGTTAGGCATCCGCACCATGCGGTTCGACGCCGACCGCGGTCTGCTGCTGAACGGCCAGCGCGTGGCGATCCGCGGCACGTGCAATCACCAGGATCACGCTGGCGTCGGCTCCGCGCTGCCCGACCGACTGCAGACCTACCGGATCGAGCGGCTCAAGGCGATGGGCGCCAACGCGTACCGCACGTCGCACAATCCGCCGGCGCCCGAGCTGCTCGATGCCTGCGACCGGCTCGGCATGCTGGTGCTGGACGAGACGCGCATGTTCGGCGCCGATCCGGAAGCGTTGAGCCAGTTGACGCGCCTGGTGCGCCGCGACCGCAACCACGCGTGCGTGTTCGCGTGGTCCATTGCCAATGAGGAGTTCATCGAGCAGGGCTCGGACCGTGGCGCGCGCATGGCCGCCCGCATGAAGCGCACCGTTAGGCAGCTCGACCCCACTCGCCCCGTGACTGCCGCGATGAATGACGAGTGGGGCAAAGGCATCTCGACGGTTGTGGATGTGCAGGGGTTCAACTATCACATCGGCAGCCCGATGGACGACTTTCGCCGACGCTTTCCGCGAAAGCCCGCCATGGGTACCGAGGTGGCGAGCACGGTGTCGACGCGCGGCGTCTATGCGAACGACGCCGCGCGCGGTTACGTGTCGGCGTATGATCGCAATTTCCCGCCGTGGGCATCCACCGCCGAAGCGTGGTGGACGGCGTACGTCGCGCGACCGTGGGCATCGGGAGGATTCGTGTGGACGGGGTTCGACTATCGCGGCGAGCCCACGCCGTACGCGTGGCCGTGCATCAACTCGCACTTCGGCATCATGGATACGTGCGGGTTCCCGAAGGACAATTACTACTATTACAAGGCGCAGTGGGGCACGGAGCCCGTGCTGCACGTCTTCCCGCATTGGAACTGGGCCGGACGCGACGGGCAGCCGATCGAGGTGTGGTGTCACACGAATCTCGAGCGCGTGGAGCTGTTCCTGAACGGCACGCCCGTACCCGACAGCGCGCAGCACGTGCCGCCTAACGGACACGCCGCGTGGCAGGTGCCGTATGCGCCGGGCGTGCTCGAGGCGCGCGGCTACCGCGGCAGCGGCGTCGTGCTCACGGCTCGCCGCGATACCGTCGACGCGCCGGCGGCTGTGGCGCTCGAGGCGGACCGTAACCGCCTCACCGCCGACGGCATGGACGTGTCGGTGATCGCGGCGCGAATCGTCGACGCACAGGGCCGGACCGTTCCCACGGCGTCGGACCGCGTGACGTACGGGGTGAGCGGACCGGCCGCGGTGATCGGCGTTGGAAACGGCGACCCGAGCTCGCACGAGAGCGACAAGGACACCGTGCGGAGCGCGTTCAACGGGTTGTGCTGCGCGATCGTGCAGGCGGGAACGGAGCGCGGAACGGCGACGGTGACCGCGACGGCGGAGGGACTTGCCGGTGCCACGGTGCAGCTGACGATCGGTTAGGCGTAAGGGTGGTCCAATCGCGCCGCTCGGAACGACGCGACGTGATCGCGGCTGGCGTGGTCCTTGCCGTGGCCACGCAATTCGCGACGGACACTCACTCTACCGGCGCGGCGTCAGAGAGTATGGTCGCCTGCCCCTTGGCCACGCGACACCAACCGAGGACGGACCAGGCGGCGAGCGCGAACGGAACCGGCGCCCATACGCACCACGCCGCAATTCTCACCGCGCGATACGGCGCGCCGGGCGCGCCGACGTCGACGTTCATGTAGCCGTAATGCCGCCCGACAATCGCCAATAGCAGCCAGGCGGCTGAGATGAGCGGCAACACAACAGCGTGGCGACGCCGCCCGCCGGGTAGCGAATCTGGCGTGCCTAACGCAGCGATGATCGCCAGCGGCATCGCCGAGACGGTCCATCGGGCGAACAACGGAGGAATCGCGAACGCGCTCGGACTGCCCCATGGCCCAGGACGCTGGACCAACAGCAGCGTCCAGAGGATCAGGAGTATTCCCCAGACCACATACAACGCGCGACGGCGTGCCGCAATTAACGACACGAACGCCACGACCAGCATGAGCATGCCTTCGGAAGCGGCCAACTGCAGGCTCACGTCGGGTGGACCGTGATGAAACAGGGCCGCGGATAGGATCACGTCCCCCGCCGCGTAAAGAACGGCGAGCCGCAGCGCAGCGGCAACGACGATTTGCCAATGGCAACCAGCGGTAGAGGGAGGCGTCGAAGGATTCATCAGAAGTATCCCCTGCACTTCCAATCCTGACCCGGCCGTATCTCGCACTCATTCATACCCGGACCCGCGTATCGCGCTCGCAAGGTATACGCTGTGCCGTCACGAGTGTATTCGAATGGATACCCGAGCGGCGAGCTTTCGATCGCGTGCAGCGTCGGTGTGCTGATGTAGACGGGAACAAGCTCTTGCAGCGCGATTGGGTAATGGCCGGTGGCCGCGTGATACCGAGCCAGCGCATTCACGATGGGTGCGCCGTATGCGCGCGTCAGATTGGATTTGGCCGACATGTACACGCCGCCATCCCAACAGACGGCCGCCACCCAGGCGACCGCTCCATAGATGAGAATCGTTGCGCATCCTGCTGTGCCTAACGCGATCCGCTGCCACAGCCGCCGCTTCCGAGCGAAGCGCAACCATAGCACGGGAATGAGGATGGCGAGGACGAGGCTGGACAGAAACTCGACAAACGACGTCCAGTGCTGGATGCGGATGTCGCGCAGCAACGCGGTGACTGAGTCCATGTGCGGCGATTAGGCGTCCGGCTGCAGAGAGCGCCCGCGAGAAGCAACGCGTCCGAGCGCTTCCAGGGTGGTAGCGTTAGCCGTGCAAATGCGTCGCGAGATGAACCGTGCCCGCCAGAAACGCAAAGAAGACCACGATCAGCAGAACACCCCGCACCCAATTGCCGACCGCCCATCCGCGCGACGCGCGCCGAAGCGTCGTAACGTCCTGCCCCTCGGTCGATTCGAACATGATTGCGAGGCGCGGATAGTTGAACGTGTACGTGATGATTTCGGCCACGACGAGAGCCGCGAATCCAACAAGGAACGCCGCGTCGCCTGGCTTGCCCCAATCGAAAATGACCGTGAGGAGCGCAAGGAGCTGCGCCGATGGTGCAATGACCCGGAAGAAGTGCGCGGGCGTCCTCTGCACGAGAAATTGACGCGCGAGCACGATCGACCCTGGAATGTCCCGCCCGTAGTTGGGCGCCATGACCACGGTCTCGTACCACGTCGCACCGAGGAGCAACGCGATGGCGATCAGCGTGAGGACACCGAGTATGTGGGCGGTCATCGATAGCAGGTTTGCGTTAGGCACCTGTCATGCAGCCGGCTCGTCGCACGGCCGGATCAGCGCCCGCGTCCTCGGGCTTTGCGTCGCGAAGGAGGAACGTCACGAGTCGGCGCCGAGCGTTAGCCGATCAAATCCGGAGCACCTGCTGGCTCTCCGCGAGGATGGGACATCACCCCGAGCAGCCAAGCGAAGAAATAGGAGAGGCCTTCGTACACGGCCAGGAAGATGGCGACCAGGATGACGACAAAGAGTAGATCGCCCCAGATCGGCCAGTAATGCGTCATGAGGTCCAAGCGATACGCATCAAAACCCGCGGTGTAGTCGCTCAGCGTCAGATGCACGCCGCGGTTGTAGTCCTGCAAGCTGCTCCAATGGTACAGAAATCCAAGTCCCACTCCGATCAGCACCGACGCCGCAACTTTGCCGATCAGCAAATTGCGGCTGTGCGCCGAAAAACGGACCGTCACCTCGGTGGATGTCATGGATGTCTCTCGAGAGTCAGAGCGCCGGCCAACCTTCGACGCACCACAGTCCAGCGACGTATGTTACACACGCGATCCAGGCGGCGAGCGCGACATGCGGCCACACCATCCGCCACTGTCTCCGGTAGCGAACGCGCATCACGAGCGCTGTCGCGATGGAAACCGCGGCCAGCGCTTCCACAACGCGGCCCCTCGACAAGTCGATCGGGGCGCGCCGGTCCACGCGCACATAAGCCGAAGCCCACGCACAAATGCCAATCACCGGCACGAGCGGGATGATCAGCGTCGGTTGCCGCCACAATGGCGTCTTGCTGTTCGTTCGAATCGCGAGCGCGGAGAGTGGCCCCGTAACGAGAATACCCGGGACGATCAACAGTGCACCCGTCATGTAGGCAGGGCCGACAATTCGCCAGATGTCCATGGTCCCGCGCTCGAAGCGCCCGGCGGATCAACCCATCATACGCGCTCCGCAGGCGTCGCGTTAGACCCTGCTCTCCGCGCTGCGGCTGGTCTAACGGATAATTTTACCGCTTGGTGTACGACGCCCTGGCGACCTGGGGCGCCTGCGTGATGCCGTAGAAGATGACGGACCCCTCGATGTGATTGGGCCGGGTGAGCGTCCCCGTGAACTGGCCCGTGATCCCTCCCCCGTTCTCGAACTGGAAAATGAGCGACACGAGCGGCGGACTCGCCGTGGTGGGTGGGCTGAAACTCCCGCTGATGTCGACCGGCATCGGCACGTCCACGCCCATGGCCGCCCCCGTACCCGAAATGGCCTCGTCGTGCTGCGACAAATTCATCGTCTGCGGCGACACGATGGACGCCGTGTCGAGCGCCCACATACCGGCAACAGTTGGTTCTACGGGCGACGTGCTGGACTGCGAGCACGCGACCATGGCGCCGACCACGAGCGCGAACGCAACGAGACGCACTGCGGACCTCCGTTCGAATCTGATAGCCCACGTTACACCGCGTAGCGCGCCCGAGGTCCACGCCGCGCGCCACGCACGCGTCAGAATCGCTCGTCCGGAGCAATCGTGCGGAGAAACTCGCGCGTGCCTTCGGGTCCGGATACGACAACGGTCACCGTCTCGGCGCCGGCAGGAATCTCGATGACGAAATCGAGGAACGGGCAGCACCGGCGCTCGCGTTCGATGACGCCCGCGATCCGCGCGCCGATCCCGTCGACCGCGTCGAGCGTTAGGCGAACGCCGGACGGGGCGGGCGCGACGGCACGCGCATCCCGGATCAACCCCGGCAACAGCTCCGTCGCCGCGCATCGCAACTCGTCCGCCGACAGGCGGCACGCAATGGGCATCGACTCCATGCCGCAACCTAATCGCCCTTGGGCGCCCAGGGGTTCCGACCGGTGGTGGTCCTGTTCCGAATTGCGGGACGTAACATCTCGCGGCAGGAATGGAGAGCATCTCCGGTCCATCGAAGCGATTGACCTCACTCCCGAGGCTCAGTCCTGGCGCCGGATTCGGTCCCTCCTTCGTTGTTCGTTTCGTGCTCTTAGACCCGTCGGCCGTCATGCGTTGTTCGTGGTCCCCAGAGCCGGCCACGGCCGTCGCCGGATGACGAACAACGAAGGGCTCAACGCAGTTCGTTCGTTGCACTCCGCGCCCTTCCACGTCACCGAACTTCCGAACACCGACCGCTACTCGGCTCGCTGCGCCTCTGCCGGGCTCGTCCGTCCGGCGCGCGCCGCCGGCACGAGTGCCGCCGCGATGCCGGCCGCGAGCAGCGCGCCCGCTGCCGCACCGAGGCTCACCGGATCGGGCCGATCAGGAATCGCGCCGCCACGGCAGAGTTCGGAGCGCGAACGATACCCTGCCGCGCACGAGCTGGAACACGAACGAGCCGAGGCAGAACCGGCCTAACGCAATCACCGCGATCGCGACAAACAGAACAATCTCGATGCCGAGCGCCGCTCGCGCTGCGCCGGCGCGGAGTGAGAGTGCAATGGCCGCGGCGAACGTACCGGCCAAGCCCTGGGCGAAGCGGCGTGGGGCGGGCGCCGGCGCGAGCCGGTAAAATCCCGGACGCCGCGCGGCGAGCCGGTTATACAGCGCATCGAACGGATTCCATCGCGGCAGGAGCGCGCTCCAAACGAGAATCAGCGCGAGCGCCGCGAACAACGCGCTCGATCGCAACACAGCCGCGACGACAGCGATCACACCCACGACGCGCGGTTGCACGAGCAACGCCGACGCGAGCGGCGAGCACGATGGCGCCTCGGGTTCGTCGAACCCCTGCTGCAAGATGAAATTTCGATCGACGCTCGCCGGCATGCCTAACGCGTTCCCACCGGCCGGGGGCCGCGGTACCCCGGACCGTACAGGATCCGCCCAGGCTTCGCACCCGTCATCTTGCCGTCCGCAATCACCGGGACGCCGTTGACCAGTACCCACTGCATCCCCACCGACAGCTGATTGGGTTTCTCGTACGTCGCGACATCGCGCACGGAATCCGGGTCGAAGACGACGAGATCCGCCCACATTCCGCGTTTGATCACGCCGCGATCGACGAGATGTTCCCGTTGCGCCGCCAGCGCGGTGAACTTGCGGATCGCGTCCGGCAGCGTCAGCAGATGTGCGTGGCGCACGTACGTGCGGAGAATGCGCGGGAATGTCGCGTAGGCGCGCGGGTGAGGATGCTCCTGGCCGAGTATGCCGTTAGGCGAGGTGCCCGAGGCATCGTTGTCGATCGACACCCATGGCTGCTCGAGCGCCAGCCTGACGTCCGGCTCGGACATGCCGAACACCGCGACCGATGTCTGCGCGCTGTCCTTGACCAAAATGTCGAACAGCGTGTTGATCGCATCCTCGTGCCACATCGCCGCGATTTCATCCAGGCGTTTGCCCTGGATCGTGAGTAAAGATGGATTGTTGACCGCGGTGATCAGCACGTCGTGCGGACCGGCAATCTCCTGCCATTCGTTGTCCCACGAGGTCGTCGGCGTGAGCATGTCCTTGCGAATGCGCGCGCGCGTCGCACGATCCTCGAGTCGTTCGATGAGCTTCGCGTTTCCACCGTCGTGCGCCCACGGCGGCACGAACGCGGAGAACGTGTTCTCCCACGCCGTGTACGCGTACGTGTCGGCGCTCACGTCCAGCCCCGCACGACGTGCGGAATCGATCCGCGCGACGACCCGCGGCATACGTCCCCAGTTGGCCTTGCCCGCGGTCTTGAGATGAAAGATCTCGACCGGGATGTGCGCCTCGCGCGCGATCCGGAACGTCTCGTCGAGCGCGGCAGACTCGGCTTCGCCCTCACTGCGCATGTGGGTGGCGTAGATCCCGCCGTATCGCGCAGCGGTAGCGGCGAGTGCGATCAACTCGTCGGTCTTGGCGTACGGCGCCGGCGGATACTCCAGGGCAGTCGACACGCCTAACGCACCCTCTTCCATCGCCCGCGCGACCAGGTCCTGCATCCGTCGCAGCTCATCGGGCGTCGGCGCGCGGTCATCGTACCTGAGGACCATCTCGCGCACGGAAGTCGCGCCGACGTACGTGCCGATGTTGATGCCCGCGCCCTGCTTCTCGAGTCGCGCGAAGTATTGCCCAAGCGTGCGCCAATCGGCGGTGATCCCGTAGTGCCGGTAGGTGGGCGCATCTTCGGCAAGCATCGCGCTGTCTAACGGAGCAACGGATTCGCCCTCGCCGGTGATTTCGGTCGTGATGCCTTGATAGATCTTGGACGGCAGGCGCGGATCCACGAGTATCGTCAACTCGGACTGGCCGAGCATGTCGATGAACCCGGGCGCCACGACCATACCGTGCGCATCGATGATCTGCTTCGCGCTGTCGCGGGACAGATCGCCGATGGCGGCGATGTGTCCATCGCGCACGGCGACGTCGCCCGCGTACCAGGGAGAACCCGTTCCATCTATGATGTGGCCGTTGCGGATGATGAGATCGAAGCTGCCTCCGCTCTGACCAAACGCCGCGGACGCGAGCAGGAGCGACAGAAGTCCAACGATCGAGGCGCGTGTGAGCATGGCTACGGTGTCGCTCCGGTTCGCATTGAGCTTCGAGGGTGCGAGGCGTATTTGCACGAAGGCCGCACCGGACACATGTGGCACGCCGGCGCGTTCGTCTTGCACAGCACTTGGCCGTGCTGGCGCAGCAGTTGATGCGCCGCGACGAGGGCATCGTAGCTCTTTGGCAGCGACGGCGCGAGTACGGCCTGCGCGTTCCGATATGTCCGGCGATAATCTTTTTCCTCGACAATGAGGCCGATCCGGCCGAGGACCCGGAGTCCGTTGGAATCGAGTGGGAGCAGCGGCGCCTTGCCGGCGAACACGAGAATCTTGTCCGCGCCCGGCTCACCGATGCCGGCGAATTCCATCAGCGCCTTGCGCGCCTGAGGCATCGGAAGTTCCAGTGCGTTACGGAGATTGCCGTTCCACCGCCGCAGCACGAGCTCGGCCGACTGTCGCAGGCGGTTGGCGCGGGTATCGGCGGCGATGTGCCCGCCTAACCGAGCGATCCGGCGCAGCCTGGCATCCGGTGCGGCGGCGATGTCGTCCGGCGAGAGCCCGACCTCCGTGCCCAACGCATCGAAGGCCACCTTGCGTTGGGCGTCGGCGACGAGATACCCGACCTGCTCCCACAGAATCATCTGGAAGGGGTCGCGAGTCACCGGATCCGGCGGCGTGCCGTAGCAGCGCCGGAGCGTCGCGATGACCCGGCCGAGCGTGGTCGTCGTCATGCCTCATGTGCCTCGCCGCGAATCGACCTGGAGACCAGCCGGGACATCCACACGATCACGCCGAAGGCCAACGCGATGAGGTTGACGCGAGCACGCGCATGGTGGGCTTCCTCGCTCTGTTGACACGGATCAGATCTGATAACTGCACGGATCACAGCGGATCTCTCGGCTGCTCGGCGCCCGGCGCATCCACCGTGGGCGCAATCGACATATATCCGACAACTGCCAGCCGTCAATTCTGCAGGTCGCCTTGCTCGCTCGTCGCACGCCGTCACCACGAACACCGGACACGAGGCGCTGCTCCGAACTCGCCGCCGCCGCCGAGCGATCCGCTGTGATCCGCGCAGTCATCAGATCTGATCCGTGTCAACTGAGCGAGGAAGCCCACCATGCGCCGGCGGCTCCGAGGAAGACTGTCTCCACCTGACGCTGCTCACGTGCACCTGACCATAGCTGCCACTGTCCCAAAATTGCTTCCAATCAGCGCACAATTTCCCGGGACTAGACAACGAAGGTGCCCAGCCTAACCGTCGGCCCGCAGCGCGGTCATCGGATCTACGTGAGCGCCCGCTCGAGCCGGTCCGAACGTGGCGAGCGTTGCGATAGCGCCGAGTGCCGCGGCGACGCCGATGAGCGTCGCGAGATCGGTTGCCTGCACACCATACAGCATGGCCGACAGCGCGCGGTTCACCCACAGCGCGATCACGATTCCGGCAGTCACGCCGATGCCGGCGATCGCGAGGCCTCTGCCTAACACCATCCGCTGAATGGCGCCCGCGGTCGCTCCGAGCGCCATGCGCACGCCGATCTCGTGCGCGCGCTGCCGGACCATCGTCGACATCACGCCGAACAACCCGATCCCCGCCAACACCACGGCAGCGCCGCCGAACATCACGAGCAGAAACGTGTTGAGCCTCGGTTGGGCCAACGGCTCGCGCATGTAGTCCGCGAACGCCGCCGCGCTCGCCAATCGCACGCCCGGCGCGGTCCGGTCGATGACCCGCCGCACGGTCGGCACGAGCGCGGTCGGATCACCCGCCGATCGAATCACGAGTGTCGTGGGAGTGAAGGCGAGGCTGTTCTGCGCGATCGGAAAGTACACGCTGGGGAGCGCGTCGCGCAGGTCGCGATAGCGTGTGTCGGCGACGACGCCGACGACCGTGAACTCGTCGTTAGGCGTCGAGCCCATCAACAGCCGTTCACCGATCGGATCGCGGCCGGCCCAGTACGCCCGCGCCGCGCTCTGGCTGACGACGACGACGCGCTCGGCGCCCTCGCGGTCGGCATCGGTGAGCGCGCGCCCGCGCAGCACCGGCACGCCGAACGTCGCGAAGTAGCCGGGCGCGACGACTTCCATGTCGAACAATGGATTCGTCGCGGCCTCATCCGTCGACTGGCCCTCGGTGCGGGCGTGTCCGGTCCACCCGCCGGTTCCGCTGAACGGTTTCGCCACGACGGGCGACACACCCTGCACGCCGGGCGTCGCGCCTAACTGCGTGACGAGATCGCGCACGAGCTGCGCCTGCCTCTCGGATGAGCTGTACTGGTCATACCGGATGGCGAGCTCGGCGACGAGCATGTGCGACGCATCGAACCCCAGCCTCGCGTCCTGCAGGTTCACGAGGCTTCGCCCAACGAGCGCGGCCGCGGACAGCATCAGCACCGCCAGCGCGACTTGCGCGACGACGAGGAGCTCGCGCGTCCGACGCGCGGCCCGCCCCGCGCTGTGGCGCGTGCCGGACCGCAGCAGCGCGTGAGCGTCATCCCGCGTCGACAGCAACGCGGGGGCGAGGCCGAACAACACGGTTGCCGCCATCGTGATGCCTAACGCAGCAGCGAGGGCCGGGAGATCGAGGCGGACGCGGCCGAGGAGCGGGATATTGGCCGGCGCGAACGCGAGAAACCCGCGGACAGCCAGCGCGGCGACGCCCGCCCCGGCGACGCCGCCGGCGATGGCCAGGATGATGTTCTCGCCGATCAGCTGGCCGACCACGCGCGACCGGGAGGCACCGAGTGCGATGCGCACGGCGATCTCGCGGGTGCGTGACAAGCCTCGCACGAGCAGCAAATTCGCGACGTTGATGCACGCGATAACCAACAACACCGCCGCGGCGGCGGCAAACGCGAATACGGCGGGGCGCGCATCGCCGAGGATCACGCGCGGCAGGATGTGCGCGCGGCCGCGCAACGCGCGCTCATCCGCCGGCGCGCCCTCTCGTGCGAAGTAGCGAGTGAGCTCGTTCGCCGCGCCGGCAGCGGTGGCAGTCGGAGCGAGGCGCCCAACGATGTCGAGGGCGGTATATGCGCTCGTATCGTTCTCGCTGCTCAGGCGACCTGGAACGAACGGCGCCCAGAAGTCCGTACCGCTCGGATACGCCAGCCCCTGCGGCATCACGCCGATGATCCGATACGTTAGGCCGAATTCCTCGGCGACGAGAGACCGGCCGATGGCCGCCGGATCGTTGCCGAAGAGGCGTTGCCACGTGTCGTAACTGATCACGGCAACGGGCGCCGCACCGACAATGTCGTCCTCCGGCCTGAGCGATCGCCCCAGTACCGGCGTCGTTCCGAGAACGCTGAAGTAGTTGCCCGATACCAAGGCGCGCCGCAGACGAAAGTCCGCGTCGCCGTTGCGAATCGCGACCGGCCACGCTCCCTCATACGCCACGTAGCCAACGCTCTGCAGCGCACGCGTCCGCCGCGCGAAGTCGCGCGTGTCAGCCAGCGTCAGCGGCCACTGATCGACCGTTCGGCCGCGTGCTTCTCCCGCGAGCACGACGATTCGATTCTGATCCCGCACCGGGAGCTTGCGGAGCACGAGTGCATCGGCGACCGTGAAGACGGCGGTGGAGAGCCCGATGCCTAACGCGAGGATGGCGACCACCGTCGCCGCGAATCTCGGTGCGCGGCGGAGCGAGCGCAGCTGGGCGCGACTGGCTTGGACAAGACTCATGATATCCCCGGTAGGGTGCTCCGAGAGTCAGCGGCCGCCGGCAACCTTGACGCAGCGCGCAACCGTCTCCCACGTCCGCGTGGTCACGTTGGGCCCGAAATGCTTGGCGATCAGCGTCATGAACACGGGCGTGCGCGCGGTCGGCAGGTACGCCGTGAACACCTCGCGCCCAACGACGGCGAGAATGCGCGCCCCATCGACTTCAATCGGCAACGTCAGGACCCCGCTGTGGCCGGTCCGCGAGAACGTCACGACACGCTTGGCGTTAGGCGCCACACGGAACGCCGCGTACGGGTCCGCGTCGATCAACTGTTGGAGCACCTCGAGCGGCCGCACGATCGTGTAGAACGCGCGGCCCATCGTCTTCGTCATCGCGGCCTCGGCCTTTCGCTCGAGGCCAGACTCGGACGCGGCGCGCGCAGTGAACACCACGTTGCCACTGCCGAGCACGGTCGCGACGTCGGTAAAGCCAGCCGACTCGAATGCCGTACGCAGGACCGGCATCTTGGCGTTCGTCGGCATGACGCCGCGAAGGAATGCGACGTAGCGAGGCACCGCTCCTCCCTGGAACGAGTTGGCCGCCTCCGTTGGTCATACACCTTTCGGTCCGGCTAGTCGTGCGCTTCGATACCGAATAAATACAGCACGAACGGCTCGGCCAGACCTCCTCCGCGCTCGTACAGGCGACGCGCCGGCATGTTGTCCGCCTCGGTGCCGACCCACGCCTCAGTGCACGCTAACGCGCGCCCGAGCGACAGCAGCTCGCCGAGCATCCGCGCGGCGATGCCGCGCTGCCGGTGCGTGGACGCGACCGCCACCTCGTTGATAAAGAGTTGCGGCGCCTTGTCAGGATGGACGTAATCGACGGCTGACGCCATCCCCACCACGACGCCATCGTCGATGGCGACGACGAGATGATGCCGCGCGTCGGCAAAGAACATGCGTGCCCAACGCGGATCGATCGGATTGTCGAAGACACCCTCGGCGACGCGGTCGAGGACGCTGAGGTCGTTGGAACCGAGCAGGCGAACATCGATGGTCGACATGCGAGCTACGTTAGACGGTTCGGACGGTGCACGTGATCGATATCATCTCGCTGGCCGGCGGATTTCCAGATCGCGGCGCGCCGCTCGATGTCGCGGATGAAGCTGGTCTTGCCTTCGCTGTAGCACTGCATGTCATCCACACACTCGGCCGCAAGCCGCTGTTTGAGTGCTGCGTACGCATCGCGCACGTCGGAATGTGCACGCACGTAGTCGCGAAAGTCGAGATGACGGACGATGTCCAGGGAGCCCGCGGAAAACGCGTGAACCTGGTGGGTGCGTCGGCCCGTATGGTCGTCCTTGCGAAAGTATCGCCGCCCGACGATGCCGAACTCGCCCATGGCCTCGTACCCGACCGACGCGAACGCGGCACCGCGAGCATCCAGCGCCTCGACCTGCGGCACGATGAGCAGCATGTCGATCACCGGCTTGGCCAGAATGCCGGGAACCGCCGTGCTGCCCATGTGATGGAGCTCGAGCGGCACGTCGCCTAACGACTGAGCAAGCTGCGCCGCTTCGCGCGCGAACGCATCGGGCCACCGCGGATCATACGGGACGAGTACGATCATCGTGCGTGCGACGCGGCCGAACTACGTGCGCGAGACGAAATCGTACGCCAGGGCGAACGGATAGTCGGCCGCATGCCCAACGGAAGACGTGCCTTCGCCGACCAGGCCCTCGAGCTCGCCCGTCGCGGACCCCGGCACCACGATGTACGACTCCTTCGCTGCGCCGCTTTCGAAGACGCCCGTGCGCTGGAGCACGAACGAGCCCGTGCGGCTCCCGATGCGCCCGGTGATGCGCTCGAGCGCGACGAACGCCGCCGTGCCGTCGCTCCGATACATCATGACGTATTCGACCTGGCTCTCTCCCGTGATGTCGCCGGTGAACGACTTGGTCACCGTCGCACGCGTCATCTTCGGCAAGCCCGCGCCCTCGCTGTACGGCTTCTCGTCCCAGCTCTTGATCGCGAATCGCCCATTGGCCGTGTGTTTCATCTGCACGCTCCCGGGATTCTGGGACGCGCGCCTGCTCGCGTCCGATTTCTGTTAGAATGTAAGATTTCTGGTGATCCGCCAGTGCCCATCGGCGCCGCGATCCCAGACCGTAAGGTATGCCCCGCCGCTGCGAACAGGCGGGCCGGTGCCGCTCGCGGCATCCTGATCGATCCAGGCATGGCCCCACTCCACGATGTGGGTCGCGCTGATCACCGTTAGGCCGTCCTGCACGACGCCGCCGCCGCGGATGGTCCGGAGATGCGGGAAGCGGGCGGCGTACAGTTGGGCCACCGCGGCCCGCCCGCGCGTCACGGTGCCATCCGCCGCGATGAACAATCCACTGTCCGCGTACGCGGCCGCGATCATCGCGGCGTCGTGCCGGCGGAGACCGGGCAGCCACGCGGCGTTGGCGGCCTCGATGTCGGGACGCGCACTCGCGAGAATCGCCGCCGTGTCGAACTGGACTCGTGTGCGGTCGGGAATCGCCGGCCGTTGCGTCGGCGACTGCGCACGGGCCGCCGCGCCCGCGATGGTCGGCGTGCTCGCCGCGAGAATAACGAGTGCCGCACGACGCAGCACATGGGTATGCGTCATGGCATGAGGGTGCATGGTGTTTGCCTAACGTGCGACGTCCGCGCGCTGCCGCAGCACTTCATAGAGCGCCAGCGCGACGCTCGTCGACAGATTGAGCGAGCGCACGAGCGGCGATGCAATCGGCATGCGCAGGAACCGGTCGCGATACCGCTCGTGCAACTCGGCCGGCAACCCGCCGGTCTCACGCCCGAACACGAGCGCGACACTCTGCGCCTCGCCCAACGGCGCCTCCCAATACAGGCGGGTCGCCTTCGTCGAGAAGAAATACGGCTCACCGATCGATGGCAGCTCGCGTTCGAACGCGTCCCAATCGGGCCAGACGCGCAGGTTGACGTGCTCCCAATAGTCGAGCCCGGCACGCTTCACCTCCCGCTCCTCGAGGGAGAATCCGAGTGGTTCGATGAGGTGCAACGTACTGCCGGTCGCCAGACACGTTCGACCCGCGTTGCCGGTGTTCCAGTGTATCTCGGGATGCACGAGCACGACGTGCGTGCCCAACGGACCGCTGCCGCGCACCGCCGCACCTCCTGTCATTTGCGCCGCCGCTTACGCTTCGCCATCTTGGCGCCCTCCTTGCCGAGCGTCAGAGGTATCCGACCGACCCACCACGCTTGCAAGAGCCGCGCGACCGTGCTGAGACCACGTAGGCATGATCTTTCCTCTACACCTCGTCGCTTGCAAGTCATCGGCACACTCTTCGAGGCATGCGTCGACTCAGTGGCGCAAACGCGCGACGCAGCCTCGTTCGGTGCGGATCGGGTCGAGCTCTGCATCGACCTCGCGCACGACGGTTGCACGCCTCCGCTTCCGCTTGCCGCGGAGTGTTCCGCCGCCGGCATTCCGGTGATTGCGATGGTGCGCCCGCGGCCCGGGAACTTTACGTACTCGCGCGCGGAGCTCGATGCGATGTGTGGCGTCATGCCCGATCTTGCGGATCGCGGCGTGTCCGGATTTGCGACGGGCGCTCTGCTCGGGGATGGCGGGCTCGATGTCGCCGCGATCGAGCGACTCGTGCGCACGGCCGGCGAACTGCCGGTCACTGTCCATCGCGCGTTCGATCACCTGGCCAATCTCGATGCCGGACTCGACCTGCTCATCGAGCTCGGCGTTAGGCGTGTGCTCACGTCGGGTGGTCAGCCGTCGGCGCTGATGGGAGTAGACGCGCTCCGCCGCCTGACCGATCGTGCGGCCGGACGCATCGAGGTCATCGCGGCGGGGACCATCCGTCCATCCAACGTGGATCGGATTGTTGCAGCGACCAACGCGCCGGCCGTGCACGCGCGCTGGAGCGGCTGGCAGGAAGGGCTGACGTCGACCGCCCGTTCCTAGCCATGAGCGAGCTCACCGAGTCCGGAGGCCCGTCGCCGAGCGCCGTGGAGACAGACGACTCGGGGATGGTCGCGTTCTACCGCGGCATGACCCGCACCGAGCGTCGTACGATGCTGGCGTGCGCACTGGGCTTCGCGCTCGATGGACTCGACTTCACCATCTACACGCTTGTGTTAGGCACCGTGATCGCGTACTGGCACGTCGATCGCGGGCCCGCCGGCCTCACCGTCAGCGCGACGCTGGTGTGCTCCGCGGTCGGCGGGTGGCTCGCCGGCTACGTGTCCGACCATGTCGGCCGCGTGCGCGCCCTCCAGATCACGGTGTTCTGGTTCGCATTGTTCAGCCTGCTCTCGGCCGTCTCGCAGAGTTTCACCCAGCTCGCCCTCAGCCGCGCACTGCTCGGATTCGGATTCGGCGGCGAGTGGACCGCCGGCGCGGCGTTGATGAGCGAAGCGATTCGGTCGACGTATCGCGGGCGTGCGGTCGGATCCGTGCAATCGGGTTGGGCCATCGGATGGGGTAGCGCGGTGGTGCTGCAAGCGATCGTCTATTCGTTAGTCCCCGACCAGCAGGCCTGGCGGTGGATGTTCGCGCTCGGCTTCGTGCCCGCGCTGTACGTGTTGTTCGTTAGGCGCTACATCGAGGAGCCGCCGGTTGCGGCGCGGGCGCGGGCGGTCGCGATGGGCTCGATGTGGGAGATCTTCACGCCGGACCTGCTCAAGACCACGGTGCTCGCCGCGCTGCTCGGGACAGGCGCGCAAGGTGGCTACTACGCCATCAACACGTGGCTCCCGGTGTTTCTGCAGTCGGAGCGACATCTCTCGATCGTCGGCTCGACCGGCTATCTCGCGTTTCTGGTCAGCGGCGCGTTCACCGGCTATCTCACCGGCGCGTGGCTCGCCGATCGCATCGGACGACGGCCGCTCTTTTTGCTCTTCTCCGCGGGCGCGATCGTCATGACGCTCATCTACACGCGTGCACCGCTGACTAACGGAATGCTCTGGGTGCTCGGCTTCCCGCTCGGGTTCGTCGTATCGGGCTACTTCGCGGGAGTCGGCGCGTTCTTCGCCGAGCTCTTTCCGACGCGCGTGCGCGGATCGGCGATGGGCTTCGCGTACAACTTCGGCCGCGGCATCGGCGCGACGTTCCCTGCGTTAGTCGGCTACATCTCGGCGACGATGCCGTTGTCGCGCGCGATCGCGATCTTCGCGGCGATCGCATACAGCCTCATGGGGATCGCCGCGTTCCTATTGCCGGAAACGCGTGGGCGCGCCTTGCCGCAGTGATCGAAGACGCAACGAACATCTTATGGTCACGAGGGCCATACCTAACCACGCCAGGCGGCCTGCCGGTGAACGCAGGCTGCCACTGCGCTCGGCGCTCGTGACGTCGGTCATGATGTCAGGTACTCCCGCCACGCTTCCGACTCGGCGGCGCGTTGGATAACGGCGTTCCGATCCGTCAGCAGCCGCCGCATATAGCGCGTTAGGAATGTCTTTTCGGCGATCCGGCCGAGCAAGGCGAGCGGCGCATCGAAATCAAAGACGTCGCGCACCAGGGTCCCACCGCCATCGGCTGGATCGAACCAATGGTCGTGGTCAAATCGCCGAAACGCGCCAGCCACCATGGAATCACGAAAGTGGCGTGGCCGATCGAACGCCGTGATTCGCGTGGTCAACCGTTGCCGTACACCAAAATGCCTCGCCTCCCACGTCACGGTTTCGCCGAGCCCGATCAATCCGGCCGTCACACCGGCCACCGCGCGCTCGCCACTCGAATCCAGCGACCGCTGGTGGAGCTCGATGCTCCGGGAAAGGTCGAAGCACCGGTCGAGCGGCGCGGTGATGTGGGTGATCAGCTCGATCGTCGCCATTCGCAGCTGCGGCGGCCGACGTACTAACGCCCGCCGAAGCGAGCAACGACCTCGATTCGACCGACAATATGATCGTCGAACTCCAGCAGATCTTCTGCCGGAATCCAGAACTCTTGCTGCTCGCGGGCGCCAACGGTCAGGTGCGCGCCACCAATAACTCTTCCGAATTGTTCGGCGGACGAAGCCCGTCGGTTCGACCCCGTTAGCCCGCGCACCCGCGGCCGGCGTTGGGCGAACGTGTCCAGGCCGGCTCCAAGAATAACATACTGACCGACGCCGCGAGCAGCTTGGTCGACGACGAGATCTTCGATGAACCGGGCGCGCGCCAAGATTGATGCGCGAAATGGCCCCGTGAACGGACTCATGTCCGGACGGCTGCGCCAGTCGTCCTCCGGCGCCGCGAGCTTCAGGCCAACGTCATCGACGAATACGTATGGCGGTGCATCGGCCTCGAGGTGCAGCGCACGCCACAGAGCCACGCGCATCGCGGTGTTCTCAGGCGCCGCATCCGGCGGCATGGTTAGGCGACTGGGCGGCGTACCGACGTCGGCGTGCGCAGTGGCGGCACGCCTGTGACTGGCGCCGGGCCCGCTTGCTGCGGTAGCGCGGTGGCTTCTGTGTCGACCGAGGTTGGAGCGGACCTGTTGGCGCGCTCGTTGGACCCTCGTCCGAGCCACGCGGCCAAAGCAAAGAACCCGAGTGCCAGCAGGCAGGCGGATACGGGCGAGACGCGCTCCAAGCCGAGCGGCGGGAGCAGCGGGAACGTGATGCGGACGCCGAAGATGAGCTTGAGCGAGCCAGCCGCCGCCCACACGGAGCCGAGAAAAAAGCAGCTCGTGGATATCAGTCTTCGTACGGTCGGCGTAAGCAGGTGCATGCGTGCTCCGATGTCAGGCCTGAAAATACGGCTCCCTGAGTGAGCTTGCAACCAGGCTGACGATGAACACTTATCGCCGCACGTCGGTGCGCGACGAGGCGATCTTGCGAATGTCGCTCGCGACCTCGGATAAATCATTGCCTAACTGATGGTCGCGACCGGGCAGGCGGTGGACACGAGCCTGCGGTATCGCTCGAGCGTACAACTCGGCGTGCGCAACGGGCACGGTGTCGTCCTTTTCGCCGTGATACAATGCAACCGGAACACCCCGCGGCAAGCGCGCACCGAGGTCCGAGCACGACTCGATGTCCTCGCTCGGCCATCCCCCCGCGCCGACGAACGGCGTCGCGATCAAGACGATCGCGCCGAGGGAGGCGTTAGGCGCATATTCGGCGAGCGTGTGGATCAGGATGGTGCCGCCGATCGAGTGCCCAACGACGACGGCTCCGGCCTGTAGCCCGTCGAGCTCGTGCTCGAGCGCGGCGCGCCAGGGCGGAAACGAGGGATCGCCCTCGTTGGGCATGCGAGGGTAGCTTACCTCGTATCCCGCGCCTAACTCGCGCCGAAGACTGTCCACGAGCGTGTTGTCCCACGTGTCGTGGACGTCTGCGCCGCCTCCCTGAACGAACAGAATCTGCCGCACCTCAACGGACCGCCCGCTTCACGAGCGCCGCGATCTTCGCCTCGTCCGCCGCGCCTAACTCCGTGAGCGCGAAGCTCGTGGGCCACATGCGGCCTTCGTCCAGTGCCGCCTTGTCGCTGAAGCCGAGCGTACAGTAGCGAGACTTGAACTTGGCTGCGTTTTGGAAGAAGCAGACGACGTTGCCATCCTTTGCGTAGGCGGGCATGCCGTACCAGAGCCGTGGCATCAGAGCCGGTGCGCTCGCCTTGACGATCGCGTGCACGCGCTCACCGATCGCGCGATCGGGCGCGGCCATCGCGGCGAGCTTCGCGAGTACCTCGCTTTCCGCATCCACGCTCGACGGGTTGCGTGCTGCCTTCAGCTCCTTCACGCGATCGCGCATTGCCTCACGTTCTTCCTTTGTGAACCGAGCAGATGCGTCGATGTTCCGCGCCGTCGTCTTGCCGGATTTCTGCGCACGCGTCGTCGTTTGCTTTTTTGCCATACGATAGCCTCCTCGGGTTGGAGCCGATGCAATTCTGCCAGGCGCTGCGAGACGCCACAAGCCCGTATGCCGACGGATCGGTAATGCCTAACGTCAGACCTCGCTCGGTGCCGGCGTGACATTGTAGCCCGCGAGCAGCCAGGTTCCCCCATCGTGGCGCCATTCGGTGTACGCTGCGCAGGATGGTTCGAGTCGCGCACCCGTGCCCGGCGTAGGAATCGCGAAAAGCG
This sequence comes from Gemmatimonadaceae bacterium, assembly GCA_036376535.1. Lineage (GTDB taxonomy): Bacteria > Gemmatimonadota > Gemmatimonadetes > Gemmatimonadales > Gemmatimonadaceae > JADGGM01. The sequence continues at coordinate 38,080 of DASVAC010000009.1, forward strand.
CGCGAACCGACGCTGTAATAAATCCGGAGTGTGTCACGACGATGAGGGTGCAGCCCTCGTGCTTGCGTGCCAGCGTTTCGAGCGCGGTGGTCGCGCGCTTTTGACCGGCCGTCAGATCTTCCCGCGTACCATCGGGAAGCTCGCCAATCTCACTAAACGCGACACCGACGGCACGTTCGCCAGAATACCGAGTCGCAAGAATATCCGCTGTCTCTCTCGCACGCGGCGCCGGACTCGAGATGAGCAAGCGACAGCGTTCCAGATGACCGACGGCGTCCAGATACTTGGCCGTCGCACGCGCCTGCTCTCGACCGACTGCCGTCAGCCCGTAGTCGGGCGCCGGCACCGAGCCGTCACCCGACCCGCGAAGGGCCTCGCCGTGGCGAACGAGAATGAGACGCAGCACACGCATGAGCCTCCCAACCGCTTCGCCTAACGTCAACCGGTCCGCGCCGGCGCGTACACGACAACCACGACTCTCCTTCCCGGCCTGCGCCTTCAAGCGACGGACCTCGGCGACCGCATCCCCATGTATAACTCGCGTCGGGCGCCACGTCCCCTACCGTTGAGAACTCAGGTACCCGGACTCGCGACATCGGGTCTCCGGATGCGCGACGCCGCGTGATCGCCGTCCGGCCATAACGGCCACGAGAGCAGAAAGGCAGGACCAATGGTGAAGTCGATGCTGCCCGCCAGCACGAAGGCAGTCGCTGCGCCCGGACCGGAAGGCATGGATGAGCGCATCAGTACGAGTCGAACAAAGTATAGAAGGTTCGCTCCGGCGTACGCGGACCCGATCCCCAAGAA
>DASVAC010000010.1:0-34732 GCA_036376535.1 Gemmatimonadaceae bacterium
GCGAAAAGCCTTTCGCGACAGTATGACGACAGTCAAGAGTCTCCATCGCGGTTAGCCTAGCGTATGCTGGCGCAAATAGCCGGCGGCGCCGTTGGCGTTGCGACTCAAGCGCTGATGCCACCGAGCTGGCGACAGCAATCCGATCGACGTGTGGGGGAGCAGCTTTAGGTGGATTTCCACAGTTTCCCACGATTATAGTTTACATAACATATCTTATACGCATATGCTATGGACATGAGGAATTCCGCCGTCGTCCGTGCTTTGCCCGATCTGACCGTGCTTTGCCCGTTCCCCTATGAGCGTAGAGGCTGGCTTCTTCGCTCATCTTGGAACGGACAAAGCACGGCCAAAACCGACAAAGAACGGTAGAACACCACCAACGCAACAAGGGCGGCCCGAGACGCGGCCGCCCTGTTCGTATGAGTCAATTTTCTCGTCGTTGCCGATCTTCGCGTCAGCCAGCCTTCACTGCCTTCGCCTGCAACTCGCCAAGCCGCACGCGCGCTTCGGCCGCTGCCGGACTCGTAGGGTCAGTCGCAAGCTTCGTCCAGATCTTCACCGCGTCGGCCGTCTTGCCGCCCGCTGTGAGCGCGCGAGCCGCATTCGCGAGGTACGTGTCGCGGTCGCCCTTGCCTCCGGCTATGGCCGCAGCTTTCTGGTACGCGTCGGCTGCGTCGTCGAACTTGTTCTGCTGCTCGTAGCCAGCGCCCAAAAGGTTGTACGCGGATGCCTCAATGAACTTCGGCTTGGCCTCGATCAGCTTCTTAAGACCCTCGACCCCCTCGGCGTACTTGCCGGCGTCATAGTAGGTCTGTGCCAGCAGCAGCTGCGCCTCTCGCCCCGCGTCCGTCGTCCCATAGCGGTTCACAATGCGCTCGAGGTCACTCTGCGCAAGTGCTGAATTACCAGCACCTATGGCTTGCTCAGCTTGCAGCAACGCCGACGACGCGTTCCTCGCCTGCGCCTGCTGTGACTTCACGTACAAGAACGCCAATCCGACCAGGACCACGATGACCCCCGCGGCGATCGAAAGGCCCTTGCTGTGAATCAGCGCCCATTCCTTCAGATCCTCGGCGCGGTCTTCCAGATCGGGTCGTGCTGCGGCACCTGTCTTGGTCATGCGTTCTCTCGTTGCGCGAATTTTGAAGTGACGGAGCGGCTCATGTTCGTACCCGCATCCAGGCCGGCGAGTGCCCCTGGGGTGACTCGAACACCCGGCCAACGGTTTAGGAAACCGCTGCTCTATCCACCTGAGCTACAGGGGCACAGCACTCCAATTTAGCGTCGAAGTGGGGTCTTCGCGCCAGACCACTCAATACTCGATCAGCGATTCCACACGCCTCGACGAGAGATTCTGCACGCCCGGCAGAAACGAGAGCGTCATGAGAAAGCTGCACCCGACCACGCGCGCGCCGATGCGCTCCACGAGCTCACACGTCGCACGCGCCGTCCCACCCGTGGCCAACACGTCGTCCACGATCAGCGCACGATCCGCTGATCCAAGCGCATCGCGGTGCATCTCGAGCGCGTCCGTCCCGTACTCGAGCGCGTACTGCACCCGCTCGACGATCGACGGCAGCTTCCCCGGCTTGCGCACCGGGACGAACGCCGCCCCCAGGTGCTGCGCGACGGGCGCGCCCAGAATGAACCCGCGGCTCTCGATCCCGATCACGTGCGTGATCGCGTCGGCGGCGAACGGCGCGGCCATGGCTTCGGTCACGCGATGGAACAGCGCCGCGTCGAGCAGAATCGGCGTGATGTCCTTGAAGACGATCCCCGACTTGGGAAAGTCGGGCACGTCGCGGATGGCGCGCCGCAGCTGGTCGGCCAGCGGAGAGGACCGGGTCCCGGACGACGTCACGCGCCTGTCACCGGCGGATCTCGAATGGCCGAACGAGCTCCTCGCCGCCGCCTAACGGGTCGCGCGACACGTCGCTCACCGACGCGTGGCTCGGTCCGCGCGCGATGGCCGCCGCGAATTGCTCCACCCGGTCCTCCTCGCCGCCGACCGCGATCTCCACGGTGCCGTCCGCACAGTTTCGCACCCACCCCGCCACGCCCAGCCGGTGGGCGGTCTCGCGGGCGAACCACCGGAACCCGACGCCCTGCACCGCACCACGGACGCGCAACCGCAGCCGGAGCATGTCACGCACGCGGGACCGACGACGTCCGCAGCAGCGCAGCCAGCGTCAGCGCGAGCGCGCTCTCGTCGCTCTTGGTGAGCGCGACGTCGGCCGGGAGCGGCACCTCGCCGGCGCGGACGCGCTGGGCGATCCGCTCGAGCGCCGCCGCCACCGCGTCCGGCACGCCGGGACGGCCGGCCACCGACAACGGCCATCCCTCGGCGCTCGCCGCCAACTCGTGCGACGTGTCGGCGCCGCCGCCCTGCGCGGCGACGCCCATGGCGGGCGTCCGCGCGCGCAGACCCGAGTCCGGCCACGCGAGCGCGGCGGCCAGCTCATCCGGCGGCGGCGGCACCGGCGGCATGCCCCACGGATCGGTGGCCGCGGTCCCGCCCTGCTCCACCGCACGAACCGCCCGCGGCGTCGCCCACCGCGGCTTGCTCTCGTTAGGCGCCGGCTCGGCGAAGGCTTCGGCGAGCGCCTCGTCGGCGTCGTCGGGCGCGGACTCCGGCATCGGCTCGAATCCCGCCGGCGGCGCGGGCGCCGCGTCGACGGGTTCGGGCTCCGGGAGCGGCGGCGGCTCGTACGCATCGCGCGCGTCGCCGGCCGGCGCCGGCGGGGCGGGCTCGTTGCCTAACGGAGGCGCGGCGGACTCGGCGGACGGCGCGGACGCCGGCATCGGCGCCGCCGCCCAGAAGCTCTCGATCTCGAGCGGCGGCGGGCTCGACGCCGGCGCTTCGAACGACAGCTCGGTGCGCTCGATCTCGAGGCCGCCCGCCTCCGGCGGCACCGGGCGCGCACCGCGCTCGAGCAAGCGCGACGCGTCGTCGAATACCTGGAACGACACCGACGGATCGTCGCTCACCACGCCCTGCTCGCCCGTGGCGGTGAGCGAGATGGGCGGCGATTCGTACTGCTCGATCACGAACCCGTCGCCTAACGGAGGCGCCCCGGCCGTTTCCGGCGCCGGTAACGGCGGCGGCTGCTCGGACGACGCGTCGATCGCCGGAGGCGTCGCGACCACGGGTGCCGAGAACGGCGTGACCCGCGGGGTCGCCAGGGGCGTCTTGAAGGAAGCGGGACGCGGCTGCTTCGGCACACCTGGCGGTGTGAACAGCTGCGACGTGCGCCGCGGCGGCGCAGCCGTCGTCGATTGCGACGGCGTCGTTGGGCGGGGGCTGCGCGGCGCGAAAAACGGCGGTGCTACCGCGCTGCGTCGCTGCTGCTTCTGCGTCTCGTCCGGCTGATCGGGCATCGCGTCTCCCGAGGGGTGCGAAAATATAGCGCGCCAGTCGGTCCCGGCGTCAATCCAACGCGTCCAGCGAGCGCCGGAGCGGCCTGCACACGGAGATGCTCGGCCGGTGTCCTACGACGGCCAACCGTGCATCCCCACGAGCGGGACGAACCGCGCAGGCCCCATGTCACGCCGGTCGAGCGTTTCGCCGTGACGCGTGAGGAGCGTGAGCCGCTGCTCCTCTCTGTCGCCCAAGGGAATCAACATGCGCCCGCCGTCGGCGAGCTGCTGGACGAGCGGCAGGGGTTCCGTGGGCGCACCGGCCGTGACGAGAATCGCGTCGAACGGACTGAACTCGCGCCAGCCGAGGGTGCCGTCGCCGCTCAAGAGGGAGACGTTGCGGGCGCCGGAGTCGCGGATTGCCTCGCGCGCGCGCTCGAGCAGCCCGCCTACGCGCTCGATCGAGAAGACCTGACTCGACAGATGCGACAGCAGCACTGTTTGATATCCCGACCCCGTGCCGATCTCGAGGACGCGCTCGGAGCCCGTGAGGTGCAGCAGCTCGAGGTAGCGCGCGTGCGTCGATGGTTGCGAGATCGTTTGCCCGTTGCCGATGGGCAGCGCGCTGTCCTCGTACGCGCGGTGGCGCATGCCGGTCGGCACGAAGAGGTGCCGCGGCGTTTGATCGAACGCGCGCAGCACGTTGAGGTCGCCCACGCCGCCGTCGTGCAGCGTCTCGACGAGGCGGCGGCGCGCGCCGGTGTACTGGCTCACGGCAGTTCCATCCACCACGATGTCGCATCCTCGAGCATGCGCGTGTGCGTGAGGTCGAGCGTGAGCGGCGTGACGGACACGAAGCCGTCGTTCACCGCGCGGAAGTCCGAGTCGTCGGCGCCGCTCCATTCGGCGGAGCCGCCGCCGATCCAGAAGATCTCGCGGCCGCGCGGGTCGTGCATGCGCACCAGCGAATCGGAGTAGACGCGCCTGCCCAACCGAGTAAGGCGGACGCCCTTGATCTGCGACGCCGGCAGCGGCGGCAGGTTGATGTTGAGCAGCGTGTCGCGCGGGATGTTCGCCAGGTGCACCAAGTGGCCCAGCAGCCGAGACACCACCTCGACCTGGTCGGCGAGGAGCGCCGGGTCGGCCTTGAGCTCGCCGCCCGCGAACGACAGCGCCATGGCCGGGATGCCTAACGTAACGCCCTCCATGGCCGCGGCGACCGTGCCCGAATAGAGCACGTCCTCGCCCATGTTGTGGCCGTGGTTGATCCCGCTCAGCACGAAGTCGGGACGCTCGGGCATCAACGCCTCGACGGCGAGCATCACGCAGTCCGTGGGCGTCCCGTCCACCTGCCAGCGGCGCTCGCCGCGCATCACGGGGCGGATCGGGTGGTGCAGCGTGAGCGAGTGGCTGGTGGCGCTCTGCTCGCGGTCCGGCGCGACGACGGTCACTTCGCCTAACTGAGAGGCGGCCTTGGCCAGGCACTCGAGGCCGACCGCGAGGATCCCATCGTCGTTGGTGCACAAGAGCCGCATCAGCGAAACGCTCCGGAGCGGTGTCGCCAGATGGTGCGGACCACGCGCGCCGTATCGCGCACCGCGCGGAAGTGGCTCGGCGCGCCGTACACCGTGGGCACCGGGACGGCGACAATCGTGAACCCGAAGCACGCCGCGCGGATGAGGAATTCCGTCTCGAATTCGTATCGGTCGCCCGGCGCGTGGACGCGCTCGAGCACGGCGCGGCGCATCGCCCGGAATCCGCACTGCGCATCGGGAACCGGTGCGCGCACGATGGCGGCCACGGCTCGACTGGCGAGCGCGTTGGTCACGCGACGACCCATGGGCATGGCGCCGCCCGTGCGTGCCCGTGTGCCCACCACCAGGTCGGCGTCGTCGAGCGCGGCGACGAGTCGCGGCGCGGAGGCGGGATCGTGTTGGCCGTCGGCATCCACGGTCACCACCGCCCGCGCACCCTGCGCGAGCGCGGCGCTCGTGCCCGCGCGCAGTGCAGCGCCCTTCCCTCGATTTCGCTCGAACCGCATCACGGTGTCGGCACAGGCGCGCGCCACCGCGTGCGTGTCATCGCGCGAACCGTCATCGACCACGATGATCGACGCGCCGGGCAGCGCGTCGCGGAGTGCGCCGGCCACCGACGCGAGGGTCGGTGCGGCGTCGAGCGCGGGGATCACGCACGCGAGCGGCGCGATCACCGGCCGCGGCCCCCGCCTCCTGAGCCGCCGCTGGACTTGGGCGCCGGTTGGGCCGGTTCGGCGCCATCGCCGCCTAACAGACCGAGGACCTCGCGCAGTTCCTGCTCCATCGTCTCGATGGTCTGCAGGTCGAGCGCGGTACGCGCGGCGGGCCGGAGCTCGCCCTTCCGCCGGTGCTGATCCACTTTCTGCCGAGCGCCGTCGATCGTGTACTTCTCGGTGTAGAGGAGGTGCTTCACGAGCATGATCAGCTCGATTTCGCGCCGCTGGTACACGCGGTTGCCCGAGCGATTCTTGGCCGGGCTCAGGAACCGGAACTGACTCTCCCAGTAGCGCAGCACGTGCGGCTTGAGGCCCGTCAGCTCGCAGACTTCGCCGATGGAGAAGAACTCCTGCACCGGGTCCTTGGTCTGGCCGTGCGCGGCGTGGTGCGCGGGACGCGAGGATGGTGGGCTCATGGGTCGACCTCCGCGCGGAGCTCGCGCGACATCAGTTCGGCGATGGCATCGCGGGGATGGTGGCGCTCGAACAAAATGCGATAGACCGCGTCCACGATGGGCATCTCGATGCCTTCGCGCGCCGCGAGGGCGTGCGCGCTCTGGGTGGTGACGACGCCTTCGGCGACGGTCTCGCGCGTGGCGAGGACATCGTTGAGCGATTTCCCGCGCGCCATGTCGAGGCCCAGGGCGCGGTTGCGGCTCAGCGACCCCGTGCACGTGAGGACGAGGTCGCCCAAGCCGGCCAGCCCGGCGAACGTCCGCGCGGACCCGCCTAACGCTACGCCTAACCGGCTCATCTCGGCCAACCCGCGCGTGATCAGCGCCGCCCGCGGGTTGGAACCCAGGCCCAGACCTTCGGCGATGCCGGTCGCGACGGCAATGACGTTCTTGAGCGCGCCGCCAACCTCGACGCCGATCACGTCATCGTGCGAATACACGCGGAACGTCTCGCTGCTGAACGCGCGTTGGGCGAGCTGCGCGGCAGTGTCGCTCGTCGACGCCGCCACCACCGCCGTGGGTTGCCGGGCAATGACCTCGGTGGCAAAACTGGGGCCGGACAGCGCGACCACGGGCCGCCCCGGCAGCTCGTCGCGCACGACGTCCGTCATCACGACGAGCGACCCGCGCTCGATGCCCTTGGTGGCCACGACGAGCGTCGCGTCCGCGGGCACGGCGTGGCGGTCGCCCTTGAGCACCGTGCGCAGCACGTGCGACGGCGTCACGTACACGACGAGCTCGGCGCTCCCGGTCGCGTCGCCTAACGAGCAGGTGGCGCGGACCGTCGGGGCGATCGCGGCGCCGGGCAGGAAGCGCGGGTTCGCGTGGCGCGCGTTCACCGCCTCGACCACGTCGCGCTCGTAGGCCCACAACACCACGTCGTGCGCGTTGCGCGCGAGCAGATCGGCGAGCGCCGTGCCCCACGCGCCGGCCCCAACCACCGCGCAGCGCATCAGCCGCCCTCCGCCGGACGCCGCCCCACGCGGTGCTCCTCGCCGCGCCGGAGCCGGTCCAGGTTGGCCCGGTGCGTCCACAACACGAACAGCGCCACCACGACGCCTACCGCAAACACCGGCGCGCTCGGCCCGTCCAACACGCCTAACGCGATGACTAACGACGCAGCGGCGGCCAGCGACGCCACCGACACGTATCGCCACACGCGCAGCACCGACACCCACACCACGAACGCGATCAGCGTCGGCCACGGCGCCAGCGCGAGGAACACGCCGCAGCCCGTCGCCACGCCCTTGCCCCCCGCTTTCCACAGCAGGTACGGCGTCCGCACGTGGCCGGCGATCGCGACCAGCCCATACACCAGCGCCCAATAGCCGAATGCGTCGGGCACGGTCCACCGCGGGAAGAAAAATGCCGGCACGAATCCCTTGGCCACGTCGAGCAGCACCACGATCGCCGCCGCCGGTGCGCCTAACACACGATAGACGTTGGTGGCGCCGAGGTTCCCGGACCCGTGCTGGCGGAGGTCGATGCCGCGCACGAGCCGACCCGCCACGTATGCCCACGGAATCCCGCCCAGCAGATACGCGGCGACGAGCCAGACGACCGGGCTGGCGCGCATGTCAGGCCGCGCGCCTCCGCATCACGACGCGCAACGGATTCCCCGTGAATCCCCACGCGTCGCGAAACCCGTTGTGCAGGTACCGCACGTAGTGCTCCTCGACCAGCTCGGGATGATTCCCGAACACCGCGATGGTCGGCGGCGCAACCTGCACCTGCGTCGCGTACATGAGCTTCACTTCGCGCCCCGCCGACTGTGGCGGCTGGAGTCGAGCCACGAGCTCCTCGAGGCGCGCGTTCACCTGAGCGGTCGAGATGCGCTTGCGGCGCTCCTCGTCCACCTGCATCAGCTGATCGAGCACGCGCGTCACGCGCTGGCCGGTGAGCGCCGACGTGAACAGGAACGGCACGAAGCGGAGATACGGTGCCTTCTCCTGCGACTTCTTCATGAACCGTGCGGCGCTCTTGTCGTCCTTCTCGACCAGGTCCCACTTGTTGGCGACGATGATGAGACCCGTGCCGCGCTCCCACGCCAGCGCCGCGATCTTGAGATCCTGGTTCTCGATCCCCTGCTCTTCCGCCGCCGCGTCGATGAGGAGCAGGCAGATGTCGGCTCGCTCAATGGCGCGCCGCGTGCGCAGCGCCGAATAAAACTCGACGTCCTCGGAGACGCGCGACTGGCGGCGCAGCCCGGCGGTGTCGATGAACACCAGCGTGCGGCCGTGGTACTGCATGGGCGTGTCGATCGCGTCGCGCGTCGTGCCGGCTTCCGCCGCGACCACGAGCCGGTCTTCGCCTAACAACCGATTCACGAGCGACGACTTGCCGACGTTGGGCCGTCCGATCACGGCGACGTGCAGCGCGTCCGGCTCCTCGGGCGCGCCCTCGGGAAAGCGGGCGACGATCGCGTCGAGCAGGTCGCCCGAGCCCTTCCCGTTCCGCGCCGACACCGGCACGGGATCGCCCGCGCCCAGGTGATAGAACTCGTAGAAGTCGGCCGAGGCCGGGTCGTCGACCTTGTTGGCGACGAGGAGCCACGGCTTGCCCGTGCTCCGCAGGAGCTCGACGACGCGCGCATCCTGCGGGTGCAGGCCCGCCTGGGCGTCCACGACGAGCAGCAGCAGGTCGGCCTCGTCCACCGCCTGCAGCACCTGGCGGCGGATCTCGACGTCGATGGGCACCGACGGGTCGTCCGTTAGGCCGCCGGTGTCGACGAGCCAGAACGCGCGGCCGTTCCACTCCGCGCGCGCGAAGTGGCGGTCGCGCGTCGTGCCCGCCTCCTCGCTCACGATGGCCGCGTCGCCGCCCACGAGCCGGTTGAACAGCGCCGACTTGCCCACGTTAGGCCGGCCGACGAGCGCGACGACGGGAATCGTCACCGCGCCGCTGCGGCCAGCAGGCCGTCCTGCTGCAGGACGTCCACGAAGTCGTACGACGGGTGCACCGGGATCGGCATCTCGTCGCGCACCGCCTCGAACGGGGTGTCGTCCAGGAACAGCCCGTCGTCGTTGATCGTCTCGGCGGGAATGAGCGCGAGGTCGAGATCGGTGCGGCCGGCGAGCGCGCGGCGGATGTCCGCGCCCACGAGGAGGCCCGCGGTGGTGGTGGTCGGCCCGAAGAGCGAATTCTCCACCACGAGCATCTCGAACCGCGCCCCGGTGGCTTCCGTTAGGCGATCGAGCAGGTCGGGCATGATGCGCGGACCCATGGCGACGCCCGTCACCACCCCGATGCGCACGCCGTCCAAACGCGGCAGCGCCCGCTCGCCGATCGCGTCGGCGACCCGCCGGCGAAGGTGCGCTACCGCGCCCACGCCGTTCTCGATCTGCGGGAATTCGCCGTAGTGCGACGCGCCCGGCAGCTCGCGGCCGGCGAGCAGATACAGCTCGTCCGATCCGTACACCCAGCGCTCCCCGCGCTCGGCCAAGGCCTTCGCCTCCCAGCGCTCGACGTGCGCCAGGAGCGCGTTGGTCGTCGGTACGTCCATGGACGTGCCGGTGTACAGATGCGAGAACTGCGTGAGCCCCACCGGCACCACGGCCACCGACAGCACCGCGTCGCCTAACGACCACAGATCCGTGAACGACTGCTCGAGCACGTCGCCGTCGTTGAGCCCGGGCACAATCACCATCTGCCCGTGGAACTGGATGCCGCCTTGGGCGAGCCGCGTGAGTTGCGCGACGATGTCGGGCACCTTCGGGTTGTTGAGCAGGACCTTGCGCGCTTCCCACGGCGTCGCGTGCACCGACACGTACAGCGGCGACAACCGGTACTCGAGGATGCGCGCGATGTCCTTCTCCTTCACGTTGGACAACGTCGCGAAGTTGCCGTAGGCGAAGGAGAGCCGGTAATCGTCGTCGCGCACGTAGAGCGATTTGCGCAGACCGGTCGGCAGTCCCTCGATGAAGCAGAACTCGCAGCGGTTGGCGCAGCGTCGCACGCGCGGCGGCTCGAGCTGGATGCCCAACGGTTCCCCGTCGGGACGCTCGATGTCGGCGACGAGGTCGCGTCCGTCCGGAAGCCGCGCTTCGAGCACGAGCGCATCGTCCGCCGAGAGGAACTCCCAATCGAGGAAGTCGTCGAGCGCACGGCCGTTCACCGTGAGCAGCTCGGTGGCCGGCACAATGCCGATCTCGTCGGCGATGCTGCCTGGTGCGACGCGACTGACGCGAATCATGAACCCGGCTGTGTGCAGGAGGGGGAGACCGCCCTGTGCGGCCTCCCCCTTGGCGTGCGTTGGGCACGCATCACCGCACCTGGCGGTGCGGGAGCATCAAGTAAACTAGGAGATCAGTGCCCGGAAAGCAAGGTGAATCGGACACTTCCGCTACTCGGGAAAGCGCGCGCTCGAGGCGCGCGCCTCCCGACCCGTCACGGCTTTATCGCGTCGTAGCGGTACGCCACGATGCTGGCGCCCACGGGACTCACAGCAAATGGCTTTGTCTCGTTCGGCGCAAGCTGTACCGACGTCGACTGGCTCGTCACCACCTGCCCCGTCTTGTCGAGGAACTTGACGTTGAGCGCCGCCGTGACCGGCTTCGTGCTGGCGTTCTGCATCGAACCCTTGAGCGTGAACTTGTCGCCGTCGTGCGTGAACTCCGTGAACTGGACGTGCACCGGCAGCTTGTCGCCGGCCGTCACGTACGTGTTCACCGAATCCGACAGCGCCTTCTTCTGCTTCGGATCGCTCGCGGTCTTCTGCATGCCCTGATACGCGATCGCCAGCAACTGATAATTGTCCGGGTTGTCCGGATCGATCTTGGTGAGCGTGTCGGCCACCGGCTGCATCTTGTCGAACTGATTGTTCTTCCAGTACGCGTTGGCGAGGTTGAACAGCCCCGCACGGAGGTACGGGTTCGACTTCTGTCCGTCCTCCATGAGCTGCACCGCCGTCGGGTACTGTTGCTGCGTGAACGCCTGCGTGCCGGCGTCGAACAACTGCGCATCCGTGTACTTGGTCGGATTGGCGATCATGTCCTTCCACATCTGGCCGAGCGACGCCGTGTCACCCGACGCCTTGAGCGCCACCGTTAGGCCGGCCTGCGCCGGCTGCGCGTTCTCGCCCTGCGGATAGTCCTTGAGGTACGTGCGATACAGGTCCGCGGCCTTCTTCATCGCGTCCTGCTGCTGCGTGCCCGACAGCGCCTGGCCGGCCTGCAGTTGGGCGAACGCGGCGCTGAACTCGCTGAACTCCTTCACGGCTTTGACGCTCGTGTCTTTCGCGACGAGATCCGGCGTCGACAGCTCCGACGCCTTCGCGTACGCGGTCGCCGCCGTCGGCCAATCCTTCTTGCGCTGTGCGAGCTGGCCCTGGAAGTAGTAATTGTACGGCGACTTCTTATAAATCGTGATCGCGTGATTCAAGATCACTTGCGCCGAGTCATCCTTGTTGCCGTTGATGAGGGGTCCGATCTGATTGACTAACCGGGCCCACGGCTGCTGACGATAGCCGTCAATCTGGTCGGCGCAATCCGGGTGCGCGGTCTCGGCTGGCGTGAACGCGGAGTCCGCGGCAGCAAGGACGTCCACCTGCCCGGCCGATGATGGGTATCCCAGATCCGCGCCGCTCGCGACGGCTGGAGAGCCCGGCGTGTCGAACCATGCGACGAGTGCCTGTCCGAGTACGACATCGCGCGCCATCTGGTCCTTCCCGAAGTCGGACTTTGATGTGAGCGCCGAGATCGCGCTCTTGATCTTCTTGCGCGCGTCGTCCGGTTTGCCCGATGACAGTCCCAGCACGGTGAGCTGGTTGTACGCGCTCTTGACTTGGTCGTTCGAACCGAAGTCGATACCGCACTTGCCCGCCTCGCCCTGCTTGCCGTTTTTCTGCGCCGCAGCGCCCGGGGCCGCGAATGCGGACCAGACGAGCACGCAGCCAACCACATTGCGCCAAGCGTTCATCTACCGTTCCTCTCTGAGAGCGTTGAGCGAGCGCCTGCGCCCGCCATTCATGGTACCCGTTCGTGCAGCAGTCGTTCTCCGGCGGCCCGGGCCGACGCCGCGACTTCTCGCAGTGGACGCCCCGTTTCCAATGCCACGCGCGCGACATCCTCGTGTTCCGGTTTGGCGCGTCGCTCGCCCGTGGGGAGCGTCACAACCTTCACGCGGATGTCGTGATCGAGCGCATGCACCGTGTGAACGGCGCGCGGCAATGCATGTCGCTCGATGATCGTTCGGCGAACGCCGATCGAGGAGCTCTGCGCGAACAGCACCTCCTCGAGACGGTCCGCGGTATCGCGGCCGGCGAGCACCTCGACGCGCGTGCCCGGCCTGCCCTTTTTCATCAACGTTGCGATCATCACCACGTCCAATGCGCCCGCGTCTCGCAGGCGCTCGGCGACGGCGGCGAGCTGCTCGCCGTCCATGTCGTCGACGTCCGTGGCAATCTGCACGAGGTGTTCCACTGCAACTCCTTGGGTTGCGGCCACCTCGGCGAGCACGATACGGAGCGCATTGGGTCGGCCCTTCGGATCTTTCGTTCCCGCGCCGAATCCACTGCGGAGCGGTGTCAGCGACGCCGGCGCCGGACCGCTCGAAAGCACTCGAATGAGCGCCGCACCCGTGGGTGTCACGAGCTCACCGGATCCCGCTGGTCCCGGTCTGACTTCGACGCCCTCGAGCAGTTTCAGCGTCGCCGGCGCGGGCACAGGCAGCGTACCGTGCGCCGTCGCGACCGTGCCGTCGCCGACGCTCACGGCGCCGCAGAAGACGCGCTCGACGCCAAGGCGCTCGAAGCCCCAGACCGAGCCCACGATGTCGAGAATCGCGTCGACAGCGCCCACCTCGTGCAGATGTACGCGCTCGGGCGGTATACCGTGGATCTCGCCTTCGGCAGTCGCGATCGCGAGAAAGGCCGCGTCCGCGCGCTCGCGCACCGACGCTGGGACATCGGCACGCGAGACCAGCTCGCGAATCTCGTGGATGCCGCGCGAGTGCGGCTGCGGCGGAATGTCGAAATCCACCTTGGTGCACGCCACCGACGAGCGCTTCACACGCTCGATGCGCACGGTGACGCCATCGAGTCCCAGACGAGACGGCAACGCGCGCAGCCAGTCGGCGTCGAGACCGACGTCGACCAGCGCGCCGAGCGTCATGTCGCCGGCGATGCCGCTAAAGGGATCGAGGATGGCAATGCGCATAGCGTGAAAAGCTACGTACGGGACGCGGGACCACGCTAGCGGGAAGCGCTCCTCACTCGCGATAGGCGACGCCGCTCCCCGTGTTGTACACCACCACTTCGTCCGTCGCCGAGAGCGTGCCCAGGGCCGCGAGCGCCTGGCAGACCGCGAACGCGCACCCGCCTTCGGGCGCCGCATCGATGCCGGTGGTCCGCGCCACGCGGGCGGTGCCCTCGCGAATAGCCGTTTCCGAGACGGCGACGGCGGTCCCATTGCTCTCGTAGAGCGCGCGCAGGATGAGCCGGTCGCCTAACGGACCGGGGACGCGCAGCCCGCTCGCGTGCGTCGTGGGATTCTCCCACGGGCGCGCGCGGTCCGCGTGCTCGGCGAACGCGCGCACGATCGGCGCGCAGCCCTCGGCCTGCGCGGTGACCATGCGCGGGAGCGGCGCCGCCGGATCGAGCCAGCCCATCTCGCGCAGCTCGGCAAAGCCCTTCCACATGCCGATGAGCCCCGTGCCGCCACCCGTCGGATACACGATCACGCTCGGCAGACGCCAGCCTAACTGTTCGGCGAGCTCGAGGCCCATCGTCTTCTTGCCCTCGATGCGGTACGGCTCGCGCAGCGTCGACACGTCGAAGTATCCGGATTCGGCGGCGAACGCGCGGGCCTTCGCGCCGGCGTCGCCGATGTGCCCCGGCACCGTGTGCAGATCTGCGCCTAACGTACGAATCGTGGCGAGAATCCCGCGCGGCGTCGTCTCCGGCGCATAGACGCGCACGGGCATCCGCGCCGCGGCGCCGTACGCCGCGAGCGCCGCACCCGCGTTGCCCGCGGTAGGCACGACGAGACCGGGCACGCCGAGCGCCTTGGCGCGCGTGACGGCCGCGCTCATGCCGCGCGCCTTGAACGAGCCCGTGGGATTGAGGCCTTCGTCCTTGATCCACAAACGCGCGACGCCTAACGCACGGGCGAGCTCGGGCGATTCGAGCAGCGGCGTCGCACCTTCGCCGAGCGACACCGGCGTCTCGCCGTGACAGAGCGGCAGGAGCGCCGCGTACCGCCACATGTCCCAGCGGTCGCGCAGCACATCGCGCGACGCCGGAAGGTCGGCGAATCGGACGAGATACGGCTGTCCGCACGACGGACAGACGGTGGCACGCGCGTCGCCGGCCTCGGTGTGGCCGCACGCAGAACATTCCAGAGTCCAGGAATTCACGAATCGGATGTGGTAGGAGTCGGATTGACGGCTCGAGCGCCCAACGCTTCGAGTACGCGCCGCGCGCTCGCGGCGCTGAAGCCCGGCAGTCGCGCGATGTCGGCCTCGTGTGCATCGCGCACGCCTTGCACGCTGCCGAAGGCGTGCAGCAGTGCGCGACGGCGCTGCGGGCCGATGCCGGGGATCTTGAGCAGCTCCGAGGTCACCGTGCGCATCGCGCGACGCTTCCGGTTGTACGTGATCGCGAACCGGTGCGCCTCGTCGCGCGCGCGTTGCAGCAGCCTCAGTCCCGGCGACCGCCGGGACAATCGCAGCGACTCGCCGCGCCCCGGCACGAACACTTCTTCCTCGCGCTTGGCGAGACTCACGGTTTGGAGCGCCCCCAGTCCGAGCGATTCCAGCGCCGAGCGCGCGGCGGCCAACTGGCCCTTGCCGCCGTCGATCATCACGAGATCGGGCAGCGGCTTCTGCTCTTCGATGCGACGCTGAAAGTATCGCGTCACCACTTCGCGCATCGACGCGAAGTCGTCTGTGCCTTCGACGGTCTTGATCTTGAACTTGCGATACTCGCCGCGCTTGGGCCGGCCGTTCTCGAACCAGATGCACGACGCCACGGTGTCGGTGCCCTGCGCGGTCGAGATGTCGAAGCACACGATCGCGCGCGGCACCGTCGTTAGGCCAAGCTCGCGCTGCAATTCGTACACCGGATCCACCGCGCGCTCGTCGGCCTCGAACGAAGCGAGCTTCTGCTCCTCGAGCAAGTGTCGCGCGTTCTGCTCGGCGAGATCGATGAGCTGCCGGCGCGGCCCGCGCTGCGGCACACGGATCGCCGTGGCCGGCAACGACTGCTCGATCAGCTCGCGATCGTCGAACTCGAACGGCGCCAACAGTTCGCTCGCGTGCTCCAGCGACGGTAGATAGCCGCGCACGAGATAGGCGGACAACACCGCGGCGTCGCTCTCGCCCTCGAGGTTCTCGAGCACTTGCTGCTCGCGCGCGAGCAGCTTGCCCGCGCGAATGCGCAGCACGACAACGCACGCTTCGTCACCATCGCGGGCGTAGCCGATCACGTCGCGGTCGCCGCCTTCGACCTCCACCACCACCGTCGGCTCCTCGAGCTGCTCGAGGTGTCGTAAGGCATTGCGAAGCTCGGCCGCGCGCTCGAAGTCGAGGCGCGCCGACGCCTCTTCCATGCGCTCGCGCACGCGTCGCGTCACCTCTTCCGTGCGCCCGTCCAGATACAGCACGACCTCGTCGATCATCGCGCGGTACTCCGCCTGCGACTGCGCGAAGATGCACGGTGCCTTGCACCGCCCGATGTGATAGTCGAGACACGGCCGCTCCGGCATCTCGCGCGGCATATCGTAGTTGCACGACCGCACGGTGAAGATCCGTTTCACGACGTTGAGCGCACGACGCATCGCGCCGACGTCGGTGTACGGACCGAAGTAGCGTCCGCCGTCGTCGACGAGACGCCGCGTCACGATCACGCGCGGAAACGGCTCCTGCACCGTGACCTTGATGTACGGATACGACTTGTCGTCGCGCAGCGCGATGTTGAATCGCGGCCGATACTCTTTGATGAGATTGTTCTCGAGGATCAGCGCGTGCGCTTCGGACGGCACGACGATCGTATCGACATCCACGACCTGGCGCATGAGCGCGAGCGTCTTGATGCTCTCGATGCGGTCCGCGGCCAGATAGCTCCGCACGCGCGAGCGCAGCCGCTTGGCCTTCCCGACATACAACACCCGTCCCTCGGTGTCCTTCCACAGATAGACACCGGGCGAATCGGGGAGATTCGCGATCTTGTGCGCGAGAGGGTCGAGGTCGGATTCGGTCATCGGCAAGGCGGCGTCGCCTCACGCGACGCGCATCTCGAAATATAAGCCGAAGCCGAGAGGCCCGGAGGACGGCAGCCTGCCAGGGCGCATGGTGGGGTCGTCGACAACTGCTTTAAAGGATAACGAAAGTGAAACAAGGGATGACGAAAGTGATCGCTCTGCGCCGGGGGTAGTACGGTAGCGCAATGGCAAGAACGGCCGCTTTTTTTCAACAGCAAAAACACCAATTTCTATCCGTTAGGCAACGCACGTCCCCCCGCGCAGAACGATCACTTTCGTTGTCCCTGGCGGGTTCAATCAGTGCGTGCAACGGTTGCCATCAACTGACCTGACGACGAGGCTCCATCTCGCGCGGGCAACCTCCCGTGGTCCGTCATTCGTTGTTCGTTTCGTGCTTTCCTACCCGTGGTCCGTCGTTCGGGGTGCGTCATCCGGCGACGGCCGTGGCTGGCTTCTCAGTCGCACCATATTTGCGACGCACTGGTCACGAACAACAACGGACGGACGACGGGTAGGAAAACACGAAACGAACTACGAATGACGGACCACGGGGAGGCCGCACCCGTTGCAATCACCGATTGAACCGGCCTTTCATGCAGTTGTCCAAGCCGTCATCCGCCTCGCTACCGCCGCCGGAACACCGTCGCCAGCACCGTACGCGATTCGGGAATCGAGAGCGATGTGGTGAGACCGAAGTAGACGAGGCCGTACGGAATCAGCGCGAGGATGGCGAGCGGAATGGGGTGCGCGACGCCGACGAGCAGCTTGACGCCCCACGCGGCGCCGGCGGCCACGATGGCGGAACACCAGAGCTTGGCCACGAACGATGCGGGAAGCCCGGTGCGTCCGATGCGCCGATTGAGCGTGCGGCGCAACAACAGAAACTCGGCCCAACCGGCGATACCCGCCGACGCGGTGAGCCCGGCAGCGCCCCATTTGAGGTCCAAGCCGAGGAGCGGCGGCACGAGCAACGCGAACGCGGCGCCCAGCCCGGTGGTGAGCGTGACGCGCACGAGCGCGAAACGCAGCGGCGTTTTCGTGTCGCGGAGCGCGTAGTAGGCCGACGAGTAGAGCCGCCCGAGCGTCGACGCGAGCAATCCGACGGCCGAGCCGGCGAGAATGCCCCACACGTACACGGAGTCGGAACGGGTGAACCGGCCCGTCTGGAAGAGCGCCGCGGCGAGGACGTCGCCTAACGCAAGGAACGCGACGGCCGACGGCACCACCAGGAAGGCGATGCGCCGCAGGCCGGCGTCGAGACGCGTCCGCAGATACGAGCCGATCTCGCGCTCGTCGCCTAACGCACTGGACATCGCCGGCAGCTCGGCCGCCGACACCGACATCCCGAACAAGCTCACCGGCAGCACGTAGAGCGTCTGCGCGGTGGTGAGTCCCGCCACCGCCCCGGCCGGCAGCAGGCTCGCGAGGACCACGTCCACGTAGCCGCTGATCTGCACCACGCCGCGCCCGACGAACACGGGCATGAAGTTGTTGATCACCGTGCGGACGTTCGCGCTCGCGACGGCAAGCGATGGCCTGAGGCGCCCGACCAGCCGCAGCACCGTGGGCAGTTGCACCAAGAGCTGCAGCACGCTGCCCGCCAGCGAACCCCACGCGGCCGCCACGGCCAGCGGCGACTGCGCGCGGCTCCGGCCTAACGCGATCAGCGTGACGATGATCGCGAGGTTCCAGAAGATCGGCGCCGTGTACGAGATGAAAAACCGCCGGTGGCTGTTGAGCACCCCCAGGCACCACGCCGACAGCACGAGCACGCCCGCGCCCGGGAAAAAGATGCGGACGAGCTCGATCGTCAGGTCGCGCTTCGCTCCCGCGAACCCCGGCGCGATGACGGCAATGAGCCACGGCGTGGCCAGCACGCCGCACACGACGATGATCGACGTGGTGACGGCGAGCAGCCCGGCCACGGCGCCCGCCACGCGCCGCGCTTCGCGCTCGTCGCCCTCGGCGAGCAGGCGCGCGTACACCGGGATGAACGACGCCGAAAGCACGCCTTCCCCGAACAGGTTCTGCAGGAAATTCGGGATCTTGAACGCCGCGTTGAACGCGTCGGCGGCGTCGCCTAACCCGAGATAGTGGCCGAGAAACCGCTGCCGGATGAGCCCGAAGATGCGGCTGAGGAAGATGCCCGACGCGACGAGCAGCGCCGCCCGGCCCGTGCGCTCGGGCGCACGCGGCCGCGCGGGCTCAGCGGCCGCCACCGGCATGCGGCGCTGCGGCGGCCTGCCCCGCCGGCGAAAGGCCTAACGCTGACACGTGCTCGCGCGCCCGCGCGGTCATCGCGTCCAGCAGCGGCAGCCCGTGGCGCGCGAGCAGCGGCATGAGGTTGAGCACGCGTTCCTGTAGACGGTCGAGGGGAAAGAGCGACGCCCGCGCGATTCCGATCTGGCGCACCAGATCCGTCTCGCGCCGCGTCGTGGCCGCCGCGATGCGCCGCTCCAGCCGGTCCAACCGGTGCGCGATGGTGCGCCGCGTCCCCTCCCCCACCGCGCGATCGACCAGCGGCGGCGTGGTGCGCCGGACCGCCGCATCGAGATCCGCCGCGGCGGCCTCGAGGACCTGGCGGTAGCGCACCATCGCCGCGCCGACGTCGCCCGGCACGCGCTCGCGCACCAGCCGGCCCAGCACCGCGTGCGGATCGCGCAGCGCGTCCACGTCCAACCCGTATCGGTCGAGAATGCGCTGCACGTGCGGCTCCACGATCACGCCCGACCACCGCGGCACCGCCAGCGGCCGCGGCATGCCTAACGCATCGGCCACCGCCGTCGACTGTGCGAAGTACGCCTGCTCGGCCGGCCCGGCCACGTACGCGACCGTCGGCAGCATGGCGCGGCCCACCACCGGCCGCAGCAGCACGTTGGGCTCGAGGCTCCCGTGCGCATCGTCGAGCCGCGCGCCGATCGGCAGCCGGCGCCGCTCCCCATCCACTGTCGCGAACACCAATGACAACCGGTCGACGAGCGCCACCTGCGGCTCGTAGCCCGCTTCGACGAGTGCCGCACTCCGCCCGCGGAGCGCGACGTCCACCGCGGCCGCGTCGGCCAGCGCACGCGCCAACACCGGACGCACCAGCGCCTGCATCGCCGGGTGGCCCGCGTCGAGCACCGGCATGCCCAACGGTTCGAGCACCGAGCGCAGGAGGGCGACGAACGCGTCGCCGACCGTGGTATGCGCCGAGTAGGCGCGCCGCACGTCGTCCATCACGTGCGGCGCCGCCGCCGCGCCCGCGGCGTTGGACAGGGTGCGCAACCCGTCGTCCACGTCGCCTAACGGAGTGTCGCGCATGCCGCGGCCGGTGACCGCGGCCGGCGGCGCGGTGAGCGTCTCCACGCGATCCTCCACGGCCACGTGCGTCACGCTCGCTTCCGCGTAGTCCGAGTCGTAGGTCGCCGCCCAATACACCGGACACGTCGGGATGCCGGAAACATCTTCGATCGCATCGGCGAGCGCGATCGCGCTCAGCGCTTTGCTCCACGTGTAGATCGGGCCGCCGAACAGCCCCGGCTGCTGGCCCGTCGTCACCACCACGCCGCCATCCGCCGCGCGCGCCAATCGCTCCGCCGCCGCGCCGCTCGCCTGGAGCGCCGGCGCGAGCGTGTGCGCCCAACGGCCGTCGCTGCGCAGCGCGGCCGCGCGCGCCCGCCACTCGGACGCGTCGCGCGGCGCACGCTCGTACCACGCCGACTCCGGTCCCCCATCCCGCGCCGCGCGCGCAACCTTCGGCATCGCGAGCGGCAGCGACAACACGCGCAACTCGCTCATCCGAGCCGACCGGGACAGGCTGCGCGCACTCGACACGCCGCCCAACATCGGACCGGCCGGCAACGCGCTGCGATTTCGAGACGAGAGAGTGGCATCACTTGTGGTACGGTTCGCCGCGCCCGATCGTCCCGGCGCGATAGAGTTGTTCCGCAAGCACCAGCCGCGCGAGCTCGTGCGGCAATGTCCATCGCGCGAACGCCAGCGTGAGCGTCGCCCGGCGCCGCACGTCGTCCGACAATCCGTACGCGCCGCCGATGAGGAACGCCACGTCGCGTCCCGCATCCCGAAGCTGAAGGAGCCAAGCGGCGAACTCCTCGGACCGCATCAGAGTTCCCTCCGCGTCGCACGCCACCAGCATGCTCACCGAGGCCGCCGCCGCGCGCAACCGCTCGCCCTCGCGCGCGCGCACCTCGTCGGGCGAGCGTCCGCGCGCCGGCTCTTCGCGCACCTCGCGCGCGTCGAGCGGCCAGTACCGCGCCGCTCGCCGCTCGTACTCATCGATGGCGGCCGCCAGGTCGCGATGCCGGGGTCGGCCGACGGCCGCCACGAGCACGCGCATCAGCAGCCCGCCCGAGCAGCGCGCCGCGCCGCCGGCCTTCCGTTAGGCGTAGATGCCGCGCAGCCGGTGCACCGTGGCGACGCGCGAGATCGACAACATGTACGCCGCCGTGCGCATGTTGACCTTGTGGCGCCGCGACAACTCGAGCACCGCGCGGAAACTGTCCTGCATGATCTGCTGCAGGCGGTCGTTCACGCTCGCTTCCGTCCAGAAATACCCGCCGCGGTCCTGCACCCACTCGAAGTACGACACGGTCACACCGCCGGCGTTGGCGAGAATGTCCGGGATCACGAACACGCCCTTGTCGTCCAGGATCGCGTCGGCCGGCGCCGTGGTGGGACCGTTCGCGCCCTCGCAGATCACGCGCGCGCGAATCTTCGGCGCGTTCTTGCGCGTGATCACGTTCTCGAGTGCCGCCGGCACGAGCACGTCCACCTCGAGCGTCAGCAGATCGTCGTTGGTGATGCGATCGCCCTTGCTGTAGCCCTCGAGCGACTTGTTCTGCTTCGCATACGCAATCGCGTCGTTGACGTCGATGCCATTCGTGTTCACGATGCCGCCCGAGCGATCGCCGATCGCGATCACCTTGCAGCCCTGCGAGTGCAGCAGTTGGGCGGCCACCGAGCCCACGTTGCCGAACCCCTGCACCGCCACGGTCGCGCCGGCCACGCGCATGCCCAGGTGCTCGAGCGCCGCGAGCGTGACCAGCATGCAGCCGCGGCCGGTCGCTTCGCGCCTGCCTAACGAACCACCCATCTCGACCGGCTTGCCCGTCACCACCGACGTCACCGTGTGCCGCATGTGCATGGAGTAGGTGTCCATCACCCACGCCATCACGCGCTCGTTGGTGTTGACGTCGGGCGCCGGCACGTCGGAATCCGGACCGAGCACGCCGATGAGTCCGGCCGTGTACCGCCGCGTGATCCGCTCGAGCTCGGCGACGCTCAACTTGAGCGGATCGCAGATCACACCGCCTTTGGCACCGCCGAACGGAATATTCACGACGGCGCACTTCCACGTCATCCACGCGGCGAGTGCTTTCACTTCGTCGCGATTCACATTCGGATCGAAGCGAATGCCGCCCTTGGCCGGACCGCGCGACGTATTGTGCAGCACGCGATAGCCGGTGAATACCTCGATTTCCCCGTTGTCCATGAGGACGGGGATCGAGAGCGTGATCTCTTTTTCGGGGTGTCGGAGGATCTTGTAGAGGCCTGGTTCCAGATCGAGCAGCTCGGCTGCCCGGTCGAACCGCGACATCATGTCCTCGAAGGGATTGTCCTCGTTGAGGAAGCGGTCCTTGTCGGGCCTGACGATCTTGTCGGTAGAGAGTCTGAGATCGGTTGTCATGTGTGAGGTAGGGACGGATGGCCCAACGCGGGCGGCCGCACTCCGGGTTGGTCGTGTCGCGCAGCGAGCAGTAAGGCGAGGAGGGAGTCCACCGTGCCTTGTCCGGACTCGAGCGCGAACTGCTGGGAAACATACCACAACGACAGCGCGGCGCGAGGCCAGAGCGGCGCAAGCTTCACCGCGTCCTTGAGCGTGCAGACGACCATGCGTGCACCCGCTGCGCCGCGCTGCACGGCGGACACATCGCCGTCGGTGAATCGGTGGTGGTCCTCGAACGCATGCAATGTCACGACGGCGCCCTGAGCCTCGAGCTGCGAGACCAGCGTGAGCGGATCGCCGATGCCCGCCACCAGATACACGTGCTCGCCCTCGAGCGACGCCAGCGGGCGCATATCCGGCGCCCCTACGCGGTGGAGCTCGCCGAGCGACAGCGACGCCACAGCCACCGGAAGGCTCGGCCGTATGCGGCCGAGCTCGCCGACCACGGCGGCGACGACGTCTGAAGGGACTGCGCGGCGGGTCACCACCGCCATCGTGGCGCGGGCGAGGGCGCTGAGCGGCTCACGCCAGGGACCAGCGGGCAGCGGACGCGCCGGCAACCGCCACCGATCGGCGCTGATCAGCACGACATCCGCATCACGCCGGGCACGGCGGTGCTGAAACGCATCGTCGAGTACCGCGACGTCGGCGCCCAATACGCGGGCGCGCTTGACGCCGGCGACGCGGTCGCCCGCAATGACGACGGGGATCTCGGGGTTCACCTCCCGGTGGACGAGCGGCTCGTCGCTTCCATATCCGCGCATGACGATGGCCGGGCGCGCACCGCGCTCGACGAGCCGCGCGGCGAGCCACGCCGCCGCGGGCGTCTTCCCCGTCCCTCCCACGGTGAGATTGCCCACGCTCACGCTCGGCAGCGCGAGGCGCACTTGCTCGAGCAGGCCTGCATCGTAGAGCGCACCGCGCACCGCCACCACGCCGGCATACGCGAGCGCGAACGGCCACAGGACCGCGCGCGCGGCGCGGGCGCTCGCGTCGTCGGCGTACCACACGTGGTCGGTGGTGCGCGGATCAATCACTGTTGGCCGCCGCGCGCGCTTGCTCCATCAGCGCCTCAAACTGCGGTACTCGCATCGCCGCCTCGCGCGCGGTCGGCGCGTCCGCGGTGGTCGGTGTGCCGTATGCAATCGTGACACGGGCGAACGGTTTCGGGATCAGGAACTTGTCCCAGCTCGAGAGACGCCACGCGCGCGAGGCCGCGGCCCCTAACGGTATCACGGGCGCCCCTGTGCGCTGCGAGACGATGAGCACACCCGGCGCGAACGTGTGCGCGGGCCCGCGCGGCCCGTCGGGCGTGAACGCCCCGTCGGCTCCGGCCTCGACCGCGCGGCACATGCCCAACAGCGCGCGGCTGGCGCCGCGCGACGACGAGCCGCGCACCGTGTCGTAGCCTAACGACCGCGCCACGCGTGCGACGATCTCCCCGTCGGCGTGCTCGCTGATGAGCACCGTGACGTTCTGCCGGCGATGCACCCAGAGGTGCGGCAACAGCTCGCCGTGCCAGGTCGAGAGGATGATCGGCTGGCGCGCCGCGCGGAGGGCGTCGAGCGGCGCACGGTTCACGTATCGGATACGCCACGTGTGCGCGAGCGCGCGCAGCAGCCAGCCGCCTAACCAACTGATGATCACGCGGCGCCGTGCGCGCCGGGTCTCGCGCTTCGTGCCGTCGGTCATGACGCGAGCGCGAGCGCCATCTCGGCGACGCGCGCCGCGGCGCCCGGTGCGCCGAGTTTGTCGCGCACGCGGGCGAGGCCGGCCACCTGCGCCGCGCGCGCGGTGCTGCTCGGATCCAGCAGCGGCTCGAGCGCATCCGCCATCGCCTCCGGATGCACGGCGCCCTGCAGGAACTCGGGCGCCACGGATTCGCCGGCCACGACGTTCACGAGCCCGATGCGGGGGATGGTCACCACGCGCCGCGCGATCGCGTAGCTCGCGGCGCCCGTGCGATAGGCCACGACTAACGGACACCCGGCGACGGCCGCCTCGAGCGTGGACGTGCCGCTCTTCGAGAGTGCCGCATCGGCTGCGCGCCACACCGTGAACGACGAGTCGCGCACCAACCGATACGGCGACCGCGCGCCGTCGAGCGTGATGCCGGGCGCCACGCTCACCACCACCTTGAGCCCGCGCACGCGCCGCTCGAGGATCCGCGCGGTATCGAGAAACGGTCCGAGATGCCGCGCGATCTCCTGCGCGCGGCTCCCCGGAAAGAGCGCCAGCACGCGCTCCGCGTCCGTTAGGCCGATGGCTCGGCGGGCGTCGTCGCGGGACGGCATGGCCGCCGCGGCGCGGTCGAGCAGCGGGTGCCCAACGAACGTCGCCTGCACGCCGTGCGAGCGCAGCAGCGCTTCCTCGAACGGCAGAATCACCGCCGCGCGCGTCACCGTCCGCGCCAATGCGCTCAAGCGACCGGCGCCCCACGCCCACACCTGCGGCGTGATGTAATAGAGGACCGGAACGCCGGCGGCGTGCGCGGCCGCCGCGACTTTCATGTTGAAGCCCGGATAGTCGATGAGCACCACGAGTCCCACCGTGCCCGATCGCAGACGCCGCTTGAGCGCCGACAACAGCGCGTAGTGCCGCGGCACGTGCTTGAGGACCTCGACGAAGCCCATCACCGCCAGGCGGTCGCTGTGCTCGATGAGCGCGACGCCCGCGCGCTCCATGCGCGACCCGCCGATGCCGGCCATCGGCACGTTAGGCGCGCGGCGGCGCAGTTCCTCGGCGACTCCGGACGCGTGCAGGTCGCCGGACGCTTCGCCGGCGACGAACAGCACCTCACGCACCGGACGATCCCGCCAACACGGGCATGGACCGCTCGATCGCATGCATGATGCGGAGCGCGACCTCGAGCGCCTGGCGTCCATCTTCGCCCGTCACGAGCACGGGCTGCGCGCCCTGCACGGCGGCCACGAAGCTCTCGAGCTCGAGCCGCAACGGCTCCCCGTCCGGCGCCTCGAGCGGCACGCGCTCCATGAAGTCCTCGAGCTGCCGCGGCGCGGTGGCCAGCGCGGTCATGTCGAGATCGCCGCGCAGCCGGTAGAACTCGCCCGTCCCGTGCGCCAGATCTAACGAGAGGTACCCGCTGCGCTGAAAGATCCGCAGCTTGCGGAACCGGTCGCGCGAGACGCGGCTGGCCGTAATGTTCGCCACCGCGCCGGAGTCGAAGCCTAACCGGGCATTCGCGATGTCCACGGAGGGCGTGAGCACCGGCACGCCGGCCGCCGCCAGCTCGGTGACGTGCCCGCCCACGAGCGTGCGTACGAGATCGATGTCGTGGATCATCAAGTCGAGCACCACCGCGACGTCCGAGCCGCGCGGGTTGAACGGCGCGAGCCGGTTGCTCTCGACGAACCGGGGCTCGGCGATGTGCGGCAGCGCCGCGCGAATCGCGCGATTGAACCGCTCGACGTGTCCGGTTTGCACCAGCGCCTTCGTCGCGCGCGCGGTCGTGAGGAGATCGTCGGCTTCGTCGAGCGTCGTGGTGATCGGCTTCTCGATCAGCACGTGCACGCCGCGCGCGAGCGCCTGCTTGGCCACAGCGTGGTGCGCGGGCGTCGGCACCACCACGGTCACCGCGTCCACGCGGTCGAGCAGCGCGGTCAGCGACGGCGCGGCGCTCGCGCCGAGCTCCGTTTGCACCGTCGCGGCGCGCGCGGCATCGATGTCGTAGAAGCCCGCGAACTCGACGTGCGGCATGTCGCGCAGCAGCCGCACGTGGTGATAGCCCAGGCTCCCGGCGCCGATGACGCCAACACGCGGCGCGCTCACGTCGCCACGCCGCGGCCGCTCCCGTCCACGAAGGACAGGAAGTGCCGCACTTCCGGGAACATCTCGAGCTCCGCGTTCGCGCGCTCCATGGCCTGCGACACGTTCAGCTCCGAGCGAAAGAAGAGCCGATAGGCCCGCTTCAATTCACGGAGCACTGCCGGCTCGAAGTTCGCGCGCTGCAATCCCACGCTATTGAGGCCGTACAACTTGATCGGATTGCCCACGGCCTTGAGGTACGGCGGAATGTCTTGCGGCACCCGCGAGGCGCCGCCGATGAAGCTGTACGCGCCGACCTTCACGAACTGGTGGATCGCGCATAATCCCGAAATGATGGCGCGATCTTCGATCGTGACGTGCCCCGCGAGCTGGGTCCCATTCGAGATGATCACCCCGTCGCCGACATGACAGTCGTGCGCCAGGTGCACGTACGTCATGATGAAGCAATTGCGCCCCACCGTGGTCTTGAGCGACTCGGCCGTCCCGCGGTTGATGGTCGCGTATTCGCGCACCACGCTGCCGTCGCCGATTTCGACGCACGTGTGCTCGCCCTGAAATTTGAGATCCTGCGGGTCGCCGCCGATCACCGAGCCGATGCCGATGCGCACGCCGTCGCCCAACCGCACGTTCCGCTCGAGCACCGCGCGCGGGGACAGGACGCATTCGTCGCCCAACACGCACGACTCGCCGATCACCGCCCACGGGCCCACCTCGACGCCGTCGCCTAACCGGGCGTCGGACGACACGATCGCCGTCGGGTGGATGCGCGCGCTCATCGGTCCACGACCATGGCGGCCATGTCGGCCTCGCACACCACGTCGCCCTCCACCCGCGCCACGCCGCGCATCTTGCACACGCGTCCGCGAATCTGGACCATCTCCAGCTCGCACCGCAGCTGGTCGCCCGGCCTAACGGGCTTCCGCCACTTCACGTTGTCCAACGACATGAAGTACACGATCTTGTTCTCCGGATCGTCCACCGCGCCCATGAGCAGCATCCCGCCCACCTGCGCCATCGCCTCGACGATCAACACGCCCGGCATCACCGGATGCCCCGGAAAGTGCCCCTGAAAGAACGGCTCGTTCATCGTCACGTTCTTGATGCCGACGATCCGCTTCCGCGGCTCCATCTCGAGGACGCGGTCCACGAGCAGAAACGGATATCGGTGCGGCAGCACCTTCATGATCTCTTCGATCCCAAGCATCCGCGATTCGCCCTCCCGGGTGGCCAGCGTGACCATCTGTTGCACCAGCGTGACCGTGCCGCGATGGCTCGGCTTCACCGCGATCACACGCGCCCGCACCCGCGCGCCGGCCAGCGCCAGATCGCCCACGCAATCCATCGTCTTGTGCCGCACGAACTCGTCTGCCCAACGGAGCTCCGCATCCACGAGCCCGGTGTCGTCCAGTACGAGCGCGTTCGCCGTCGACGCCCCGCGAATCAACCCCATGCGCGACAGCATCTCGACCTCGCGCATGAAGCCGAACGTGCGCGCCGCCGCCAGCTCGCGCGCGAACGACTCCCGCGTCACACCTAGATCCAGCGTTTGGCGCCCGATGAGCGGATGCGGAAAATCGATCGTCACCTTGAGCGATAACGAGGGCGCCGGCAGCACCTCGTAGACCGACTCGCCGCACTTCACCGTCATCGGCCGCGTGACGGCGAGATATTGCACCGCGCCGCCGCGGTCGGCAATCCCCGCCCTGCCTAACGCATCGAAGTACGGTGCCGCGCTCCCGTCCAGAATCGGCGGCTCGGGACCATCCATGTCGATCAGGACATCGTCGATCTCGTGCGCCGCCACCGCCGCCAGCACGTGCTCCACCGTGTGCAGCGCCTCCGGCCCGGTGCCGAGCTGCGTCCGCCGATCGCTCAGCACCGCGAGCTCCGCCCGCGCCGGCACCAGCGGCTCGCCCGGCAGATCCACCCGACGGAACACCACGCCCGCTCCCGCATCCGCCGGCCGGAACGTCAGCCGGCACGGCTGGCCCAAGTGCAGGCCGATGCCCTCGAGCGATACCGCCTCCGCTACCGAATGACGTTGATCGCTCACGCGTCGCCGCGCTCCAGCAATTTCTCGATCCGCCGCAGGAGTCCCGACAGCTTGAACAGTGCCGCGTGCGCACGCAGCTGCTCGCCATGCGGACGCGCCGGGTACCCGGACCACGTCTCGCCCGCGGGAATGTCGCCGAACACGCCGGCCTGCGCAGCCAGCCGTGCGCCAGCGCCAATCTCGTGGTGTCCGCTCACGCCCACCTGGCCGGCGAGAATGCAGCCGTCGCCCATGTGCACCGACCCGGCGATTCCCACCTGCGCCATGATGAGGCACAGCCGCCCGATGCGCACGTTGTGCGCGACGTGCACCAGGTTGTCGATCTTGGTGCCGGCGCCGATCACGGTATCGTCCACGCTGCCGCGGTCGATGGTCGAGTTGGCGCCGATCTCCACGTCGTCGCCGATGATGCAGCGGCCCACGTGCGGAATCTTGCGGTGCCCCGACTCGCCCGGCACGTACCCGAACCCATCGCAGCCGAGCCGCGACCCGGCGTGCACGCGCACGCGTTCGCCTAACACAGTGCCCGGATACAGCGTGACACCGTCGGCCAGCCACGACCGCGCGCCGATCGTCACGCCCGCCCCGATCGTCGCGTGGCTCCCCACCACGACGTCGTCGCCTAACTGAACGCCGTCGCCGATCACCGCGTACGGCCCGATCGCGGCGCCGTCGCCTACCTGGGCGCCGCGGCCGATGATCGCCGTGCGGTGCACGCCCCGCTCGCGCGGCGCCGCCGGATACAGCTCGGGCAGCACGCGCAGCATCGCCTCGTGCGGCTCGCGCACCACGATCCGGCACGACGCCATCCCCGGCGCGTCCGCCAGGTCCGGCGCAACGAGCACCACGCCCGCCGCCGACCGCTCGAACAACGCCGCGTAGCGCGGCTGCGCGAGAAAACTGAGATCCTCGGACGTCGCGCGATCGAGCGGCGCCACGCCCCGGACCCGTGCCCCGCCGTCTCCCCGTACCGTGCCGCCTACCAAACGCGCGATCGCCTCGGCGGTGAGTGAAGGGCCGACCGTCCCCTCATCGCCGAGGCGAGCTCGCGTCACGTCGTTAGGCATTACGGATGGCTGGAGTCCGGCCGCGCTGCGCCGAGCGGCTTGGATGCTGGACCCGTGGGCGGCTTCTGCGGCGTCGTCGAAATCGGACCAGCCGCCTTGAGCCGCTGAATCACCTTGGCCGTGATGTCGAGCGACGAATCCGCCGCGACCACCACACCGGATTGATTGCCGGCGTCGAACACCATCGCGTAGCCGTCCTCGCTGCGAATCTGCTCGATCACCTTGTTGATGTTCTGCATGATCGGACGCATGAGTTCGGCCTGCCGCTGCTGCGCCTGCTGCTCGAGCTGCTGCACGCGCTGCTGGTACGCGCTCTCCTTCGTCTGGATGTCCTTCTGGCGAGTCGCCTTCGCCGTCGCGCTCAGCGTCGGCTCGGCCTTGTTGTACGCGGACACGAGTGCGTTGAGCGAGTCGCTCATCTTCTGCACCTCGGCGCGGTAGCCTTCCATCTCCTTCTGCATCTGCGCCTCGGCATCGCTGCGGCCCGGCACTTCGGCCAGAATCTTCTGCGAGTTCACGTAGGCGATCTTCGGCGTGGCACTGCTCGATGGCGAGCTCGTGGTTGGCGGCACGACCCCGCCCTGCGCCAACACAGTCCCAGCCATGAGGGTGGAGATTGCCAGCGCTGATAGCGCGGCACGAACATACGAACGCATTGTGACTCCGGTTAGAAAATTTGTCCGAGCTTGAAGTGCAGCATCCACTTCGGGTCAGGCCGCCCGTTTACGTCGATGCGGTCGAACCCATACGCCCAATCGAGGCCAAGCGGGCCGAGAGGCGTCACGATTGCTACACCGATCCCAGCGCCCCGGAACAAGCGCGTTGGGTCGAAGTCGCGCGGCGAATCGTACACGTTGCCGGCGTCGTAGAAGAGGTCCGAGTACAGCATCGAGTTGAACCGGATACCGATCTCGGCCGTGGTGCTGAAGAAAGCGTTACCGAAGGATTGGACGGTGGCGTTGCTGTTCGTTCCCGGTACGAATCCCAACGGGGTGATCGAAAATTCCTCGTAACCGCGCAGTTGTTCGCCGTACTGCGTACCGCCCATGGCGAACTTCTGAGAATAGAAGAAAGGTCCTGCGTTGCCAAACAGCATGCCAGCCCGTGCCGTAAGCCCGAACACGAGCTTCATCGACTGCGAGCCGATCTGCTGCCCGCCCCACGACGCCAGCGTGGAGTAATTACGCAACTCCGTGGTGTAGCGCTGGAAGCTGGACGTCCCTCCGAGCGGCCCACCGTTGAACTGGGCGTCGATCTCACGCAAGGAGCCCGCCGAGGGGAACGGGAGGTCAATGCGGTTGTCGTGGGTCAGCTGCAGCCCGACCGTCGATCGGAAGTGCTGCCGCGTATCGATCAGCGTATCGCGCGTCGCCAACCCGCCGGTGAACCGCACGGCCTCGCCGCCGTACGACACGAAGAGCCGGGTGAACGGCGACCCGTGCACCGGGAAGCCCAACTGCAGCGATCCGCCTGACGCCTGGCTCTGTCCGAGGTCGGCGATCAAGTAGCGCGAGTACGTGCTGTACGCGGTGGCCGTAGCCGAGATGCGCGTCTCACGCACTGCGGGGTCCGTATAGCTCAGCTGGAAGTCGTTGACGTACTTGCCGTACTGCCACTGGACCGAAGCCTTCTTGCACAGGCCAAAGAGGTTTGGCTGATCGAGACCGATGAATCCGCCGAGGCCCGTGCCCTCGCCCACCGACGCGCCGAAATTCACGCTGCCCGTGTGCTTCTCCTTCACGTGGAACACGACGTCCACGTCGCCCTTGTCGTTCGCACGCGGAGTCTCGGGCGGCGGCAGCGGCGATTCGAAGAAGCCGAGGTTCTGGATGTTCTGGTAGCTGCGGATGAGGCGGTCCTGGCTGAACACGTCGCCCGGCACGATGACTAACGCATCGCGGATGCACTGGTCGGATGTGTAGTCGTTGCCCGCGATGTCGATGCGATTGATCGTCGCCGGCGTCCCTTCGTTAATCTCCCACCGGAGGTTCACCGTGGGCACCGAGTCTTTGCTCATCGTGCGCTCCACCACGGGGCGGAGCTGCACGTAGATGTAGCCCTCGTTCGCGTACGCGGTGCGCAGCTTCTCGGTCGCGTCGTCCCAGGCCGCCGCGTCGAACGCGTTCTGGTCGCTCGCCCCGCCGCCGAACAAGCCCTTCACCTTTTCGCCTAACGATGGCGACCGCGGCGTGAACGGATAGAAGCGGTCGATGTCTGCGGTCGAGAAGTGCCGGTTCCCCACCACTTCGAACGTGCCCACTTGGTACTGCGGCCCCTCTTTCACCTGCACCTGCACCAGCGCCTTCCCGTTCTGTTTGTCCACGACCAACGTGTCCTTCTGGACCTGGAAGTCGATGAATCCGTTTTCTTGATAGAGCTTGGGGATGCGGTCGTTGATGTCCGACTGAAATTTGTCTTGGTCGAACTCGCCTTTGTGCCAGAACCAGAAGCCCTCGGGCTTCGTTTTCATGGCGGAGACCACTTCACTCTGTTTGAGCTTGTTGCCGCCCTGGATCTCGACACCGGAGACCGCGAGCCGCCGTCCCTCGTTCACCTTGAACGTGATGTTGGTGAATCCGTTGGACACGGTGCTCTCAGGCTGCACGCTGGCCAGATAGTATCCCTTGGCTTCGTACATCGAGTCGATGCGCTCCACGGCGCGAGCGACTAACGACGCGTCGATCGGCTTGCCGGAGAGCAACTCGATTTTGTCGCGAAGCGCGCCCTCACCGATGACGTCCTCGCCTTCCACGGAGAAGTGCCCGAGCAGCGGCCGCTCGGCCACCGTGAACACAGCCGACGCGTGTCCGTTCGCTTGCATCTCGCAGCCCATTTGCACGGTGCTGAACTGCCCCGTCGCATAAAGGTTGCGGATGGCGCGTTGCAGGACCCGGAAGTTGAGCGTGTCGCCCTTGGTGATCCCGATGTCCGAGAGCACGGTCGACGTGGAGACGCGGCTGTTGCCTCGAATGATCACGGAGTCGGGAGTGGCGCACGGACCGGAGGCCTGCGCGTACGCCCCGGTCGTCACCGTGAAAAAGGCGATCGGGAGAACCAGTCGGCGAAGCATGGCCTATAAGATACACACGAAACGGCGGAATGCCCCACTGCCGGATCGGGAAGCGCGCGCTCGCGCGCGCTGAAGGAAGCGCGTTGCTGGGGGAAGCGCTCGCGCTGGGGGAAGTGGGGGCTACCGGGCGCGGCGGCGGCACGTCAACCAACACCGCGTGGTGATCAACGCAAACTGGGGGAAGAGGGCAACCGCCCCCTTCCCCCAGCATCGCGCTTCCATCAGCGTCAGCGCTTCCCCCAGCGCGCGCTTCCCCGACCTTACGTCGTCGTCTTGCTCAAAACCTTGAACTCGAGTTTCGTCCCGTCAGCCGATACATCCACCTCGACTTCATCGCCCTTGGCGAAATCCCCGATCAGAATCTTCTCCGACAGCGGGTCCTCGACGTACTTCTGAATCGCCCGCTTGAGCGGCCGCGCTCCGAAGTGCTCGTCGTATCCGTGCGTGCTCAGGAAATCGTTCGCGGGAGCCGACAGCTTGAGCGTGATCTCTTCGTCCGACAGACGTCGCTGCACCTCGCGAAGCAGAATCCCCACGATCTGCGAGATGTGCTCCTTGTTCAGCGGGTGGAACACGATCGTGTCGTCCAACCGATTCAGGAACTCCGGATTGAAGACCCGCTGGATCTCCTCCTTCACCTTCTCCTGAATGCGGTCGAAGTTCTCGCGATCGTCCGGCGCCGCGAAGCCCAACCCTTTGCTCTTCGTAATGTCGCGCGCACCGACGTTCGAGGTCATGATCACGACCGTGTTCTTGAAGTCGATCACGCGACCATAGTTGTCCGTGAGATGTCCTTCGTCCAACACCTGGAGCAGAATGTTGAACACGTCGGGATGCGCCTTCTCGATCTCGTCGAGCAGCACCACGCTGTACGGCTTGCGACGGACGGCCTTGGTGAGGGTGCCCGAGTCCTCGTACCCGACGTAGCCCGGAGGTGCGCCAATGAGCCGGCTCACGGAGAATTTCTCCATGTACTCGCTCATGTCGACGCGAATCAACGCCGATTGATCGGCGAACAGGAACTTGGCCAACGCGCGCGCCAACTCGGTTTTCCCGACACCCGTGGGCCCCGAGAAGATGAACGATCCGATCGGACGCGCCGGATCCTTGAGACCCGCGCGGCTGCGACGGATCGACCGGGACAGCGCCTTGATCGCCTCGTCCTGCCCAACAACCGACGCGTGAAGCTCGTCTTCCATGCGCAGCAGCCGCGCGCTCTCGGCTTCCTGCAGGCGCGTCACCGGGATGCCCGTCCAGCGGCTCACGATGAACGAGATTTCCTCTTCGCCTAACACAGGCCGGAACGACTGGCGGTGCTTCTCCCACTCGTCGCTCTTGCGACGGATCTCGCCCTGCAGCTCGCGCTCCTTGTCGCGCAAAGCCGCCGCGCGCTCGAAGTTCTGATCGCGGACCGCCGCTTCCTTCTCGACGTTGACTTCCTCGAGCTTCGCCTTGAGCTCCGCCACTTCGGGCGGCGGCGCTTGCGCGGCGAGCCGTGCCCGCGCCCCGGCTTCGTCGATCACGTCGATCGCCTTGTCGGGCAGGAACCGGTCGGTGATGTAACGCTCCGAGAGCTTCGATGCGGTCACCAGCGTCGTATCGGGGATCGTCACGTGGTGATGATCCTCGTACTTCTTGCGCAGACCACGAAGGATTTCTACGGTTTCCTCCACCGAAGGTGGATCGACGATCACCGTTTGGAAACGACGCTCGAGCGCGCCGTCCTTCTCGATGTACTTGCGGTACTCGTTGAGCGTGGACGCGCCGACGCATTGCAGCTCGCCGCGCGCGAGCGCGGGCTTGAGCATGTTGCTCGCATCGATCGCGCCTTCCGCGGCGCCCGCGCCGACCAGCGTATGGAGCTCGTCGATGAACAAGATGATGTTCTTGTTCTGGGCGATCTCGTTCATGACCGCCTTCAGCCGCTCCTCGAACTGGCCGCGATACTTGGTGCCGGCGATCACCGCCGCCATGTCTAACGCGAGCACGCGGTGGTCGCGCAGCGACTCCGGGCACTCGCCGTTGGCGATGAGTTGGGCGAGCCCCTCGACGATGGCCGTCTTGCCGACGCCGGGTTCGCCGATGAGCACCGGGTTGTTCTTCTTGCGGCGCGTCAAAACTTCCATGACGCGCTGGATCTCTTTGGCGCGGCCGATGGTCGGGTCGAGCTGCCCTTCACCGGCGAGCTGCGTGAGATCGCGGCAGAAGTGGTCGAGAGCGGGCGTCTTGGACTTTTTCTCGCCCTTGGCCTGCTGCGGGGCCGGCGGACTGCCGGCCTGAGCCGTTGCACCTCCAGCCGGCATCTCCGTGCCAAGCAGGCGAAGCGTCTCCGCCCGGGCCGCGTCCAAATTGACGCCTGTATCAGTTAGTACCTGCGCGGCGATGCCCTTCTCCTCCCGTAACAATCCGAGCAGGAGGTGCTCCGTACCCACATAACTGTGGTTCAGCTCCCTCGCCTCGCTCATGGCGAGCTCGAGTACCTTCTTTGCTCGGGATGTGTACGGAAGGTCGGGCCCGGTAGTCTGTGCTGCTTTGCCTTTCTTGACCGTCTCCTCGATCTTCTGCTGAATCTCGTCGAGATCCACGCTCAAATTCTGGAGAACGGCCGCAGCAACACCCTCACCCTCCCGGATGAGGCCGAGCAGGATGTGCTCAGTCCCCACGTACTCGTGGTGGAGACGCGCGGCTTCCTCGCGAGCCATCGCGAGAACTTTTCGCACACGCTCAGTGAAGTTGTAGCCGTTCATAGGTCCCTCAGTGCCGGACAGC
>DASVAC010000011.1:0-23848 GCA_036376535.1 Gemmatimonadaceae bacterium
GGCAACTATGTGTCGCTCTCCGTGCGCGACACCGGCGTGGGCATGAGCGCCGAAACGCTGGCGCACGTGTTCGAGCCATTCTTCACCACCAAAGGATTGGGCCGTGGCACGGGACTCGGCCTCGCTACCGTGTACGGCATCGTCAAACAGAGCGACGGAGACGTGTGCGTACGCAGCACGCCCGGACGCGGAACGACCGTCGACATCTGCCTCCCACGGCTCGAGGTGGGCGACGAGTTGGACGCGCCGCGCGCCGACGATGCGCCCCGCACGCCTAACGGAAACGAGACGGTCCTGCTGGTCGAGGACGACGAGTCGCTGCGCCCGCTCATGCGCCGCGTCCTCGAGACCCATGGCTATGCCGTGCTCGAGGCCCGCCACGGCAAGGACGCGATGCGCGTCGCCGATGGTCACGGCGGCGCCGTCGACCTCGTCATCACCGACGTCGTGATGCCGGAAATGGGCGGCCGCGAGCTCGCCGAGCGCCTCGCGTCGGCGCGGCCATCCTCGAAGATTCTCTTTGTGTCCGGCTACACCGATGACGTCGTGATTCGCCAAGGCATCCTCGACAAGGGACGCCCATTTCTGCAGAAGCCGTTCACGCCGCAGGAACTGCTAACGAAGGCGCGCGAGATCCTGCGCGGCTGATCGGCCCGTCGCCATCGGGTCACGATCGCATCACGCGCAACGCATTTTCGCCGCACGAAAGCAACCAAACGCACGATCCGATCATCCAATTCCAAGAACCACATGAGTTCTTGGCTCGTCGTTCCATTCTCGAAACGGGCAGTCCCAATATCGGACAATCGCCCCGTTTGGTAATCACTTGGCGGCGACGCAACACATTGCCAATCAACGAGTTCCGCGACAGATGACATTGGCCCGGTACTTTCCTAAGGGGATGCACAGTTGGGCTCATCTGTCTCCTCAGACCACGAGCATCGCATGGAAGCTCTAGTCCTCGACTCCGTTGTCCGCGCGCCCCGGCTAACGCCGACGCTCGAGCGCGGCACTCCGGACATCGAGCGCGATCTCGTGGCGCGCGAGCTGACGCGACAGTACCAGGTCGTGCGTCCGCTCGGTCGCGGCGGCATGGGCGCCGTCTACCTCGCCCGCGACGTCGCGCTGCATCGTCACGTCGCGCTCAAGGTCCTCCGCAACGATCTCAAGACGCGCGAGGATGCACGCGAGCGGTTCCGTGCCGAGGCGCGGCTGTCTGCGCAGCTCGAGCACCCGGGCATCGTGCCGCTCTACGCGTTCGGCGAGACGTCGCGGATCATGTTCATGGCGATGCGCTACGTGCCGGGCGATTCGTTAGGCGACCGCATCCGCGCGCAGGGGCGCATCTCGCCCGAGGAAACCCGTCTCGTGCTGATCCAGCTCGCGCGCGCGCTCGACTACGCGCACGGGCAGGGTGTCGTGCACCGCGACCTCAAGCCGGAAAACGTGTTGGTCGACCGCGAGACGGGACGTGCGCTCCTCGCCGATTTCAGTGTCGCCCGGCGCCGGTGGTGGGACCCGCAGCCGAACGAGCTGCGCCGCGCGTTTGGCACGCCGCACTTCATGTCGCCCGAGCAAGCGGTGGGCGAAGCAGACCTCGATGGCCGGAGCGATCTGTATGGTCTGGGTGTGCTCGGCTATCTGATGCTCGCTGGACGCCTCCCGTTCACCGGCGAATCGTTTGCCGAAATCACGGCCAAGCTCCTGTTCTCGCCCGTGCCGCCGCTCGCGTCGCTCGCACCCGGTGCGCCGCGCGATCTCGTGCGCGCCATCGAGCGCTGCCTGGAAAAGGACCTCGACAAGCGCTGGCAGTACGGCCGCCAGCTCGCCGCGGCGCTGGAGCAGGGCAAGAGTCGCTTCGGCTTCGCCCGTGCCGTGCGCCGGCTCTTCGGCGCGCGGCGCACCGCCTAACGCAGCTCGTTAGGCGCTGCCGGCTGCGTCGCGCGTATGAGCCGGTCGCGGACGCCCGCCCACACCGCCGTCTCCGGCGGAGATTCCACGAACACCACGCGGCAGCCAAGCGCGTCCAGCGTGTGCAGCGCGTGATACAATGTTCGCGCGTAGGCGGCGGGGTCGTTGGGCATCTGCATGGGGTGCGTCACCCGCGCGTCCAACGGTGTGAGTACGAGCGCACCAACGGTATCGCCGCGCGCCTCGTACCGTTCGGCCGAGCGCGCGGTCGCCGCGCGGGATGCATCGTCGAACAGCTCGATGCGGGCGCGCGGCGCGTAGTGCCGGTCCAGCATGCCGGGCGCCCGCCGCGGCGTGGTGCCGCCGCCGCGCGCGTCGAACGGCGCGATGTCTAACGCACCGATCGCGGCCGCGAGCGCGGGCGCCGGAATCGTGCCGGGTCGCAACACCACAGGACCGTCGCCGGACAGATCGACCACCGTCGACTCGATCCCAACCGTCGTTGGGCCGCCGTCCACGATGAGATCCACACGGTCGCCCAACGCGCGCGCGACGTGCTCCGCTCGCGTTGGCGAAAGCTCCGTGAATCGGTTGGCGCTCGGCGCCGCGATCGGCACGGTCGCTGCTTCGAGAATCGCTCGAGCCACCGAGTGCGACGGCACGCGCACTGCCACCGTGTCGAGTCCGGCCGTCGCGATGTCCGGCACCAGCGGTCGCTTCGGAACCACCAGCGTCAGCGGACCAGGCCAGAATGCTTCGGCCAAGCGGTCCGCGGCTTCGGACCACTCGCGTGCAACCGCGCGCGCCGCCGAAGCGTTCAATACGTGGACGATCAGTGGATCGTAGGTTGGACGTCCCTTTGCGGCGAAAATGCGTGCGACTGCGTTCGCATCCAACGCGTTCGCGCCGAGCCCGTATACCGTCTCGGTGGGGAAGGCCACCAACCCGCCGCGACGCAGCACGTCCCCGGCTTGCCGAATGATTTCGGCGTCTGGCCGTTCAGGGTCAACCGTGAGGTAGCGCACTTGTTCATCCGTCACGCGGTAGTAATGTAAGACAGGTCGCATCCCTCCTGTCTGTCGCATGACTCCCGCCCGAGTCGTTCGTCTCCCCTCGAGAGCAGCTCCTCGGCCTCAAGGCCACGGCGCGCGGCAACTCCACGTTTTTTCGTGGGTATTTGCAGGTACGATGATCCCGCCGCTCCACTTCACTCGCGCACGCTATTTCTTCGCACTCGCCGCGTTGGTCTTCATCGCCGGCGCGTGTGAGCGCATCGCCGTCGGTCCGCAGATCGCTGGCCAGTTGCGCTCGGGCCGCGGGTACGCCGAGCGGTTGATCGAGCATCCGCCTGGTGTCATGCAGACCGATGCCGACTCCGAGCACGTGGTCGCTCTCGGATACCTCGAGCGACAGCGCTTGGGCCTTGGCGGTCCGTTCCGGCTGATCGATTACGCGTTGGGCGATCCTCGACTCTCGATCGCCATGCGCGACTCGGTTGCCTGGGCGCTCCTGGCGAGAACCCTCGACGGCAATGCCGATGAGGTGAATCCCATCGCGC
Organism: Gemmatimonadaceae bacterium; assembly: GCA_036376535.1. Classification (GTDB taxonomy): domain Bacteria; phylum Gemmatimonadota; class Gemmatimonadetes; order Gemmatimonadales; family Gemmatimonadaceae; genus JADGGM01. Next base: position 3,470 of record DASVAC010000011.1, read on the forward strand.
TCGACTCGCTCAACGACAGCGCGTCGTTCGTGGCCGCGCCCGATGGCAACACGCAGTTCGCCCTTATCGAGCGAACGGTGCGCGACGCGCACGACCCTCGCGCCGGCGAATTGGCCGTGCGCCTAGCCTACACGCTCGAGGCAGCCGAGCACCGGTTCCGGTCTGACGCACCGCACATCGCGGCGCAGGCCGCGGCGCTCGTGCGCGATCGAGAGCTCGCGAAGCGCGACGTGAACGACCTGCTGCGCGCGGCGTGGCGCGACGATGCCGATCCGCTCACGCTTCTTCAGGCCTGGCGGCGTCAGCGCCGTTTCCGCGTCGAACAGCCGCTAATGGAGCGACTGCCCCCCGATGTCGAGCTCGAGGCGATGCAGCTCACTCCGGACTTGCAAGACGAGCTGCGGAAGGCGTCGCCTGCATCATCCAAACCGACTGAAGCGGATACCAACGCGTCGTTGTTGGGCGCAGCCGCTGGACCATTGGAGCGTCTGGCACTCGGTCGCGCGCGACCGCCGGAAACTCCCGTGGTCGTGGCCATGTGGACGCACCGCGACGACTTACTCGACTTGCCGGACAGCGAGAAGAGCGAGCGCACCGCACGCACGCGATTCCTGTATCGGTCGCGCGGCGAAGAGGGCTTTGCCGCGGAGCGCGCACTCGTCTCACAGTTGGCCCCGGGTATCGCGGTCGCGCGCACCACGCTTGCCGCCGCCGTCGCGCTGCGAGCCTACGCGCAGGAGACGCCTTGGTACCCTGGTGATCCCACGCCAACCGACGCGCAGCTCCAGGATCGATACGGCCTCACGGCCGTGACCTTCGACAGCAGTGTGCCGGCTGCGTGGCGTCCGTACTATCGCGCGATGCTCGGCTCTGCGCTCGCCGATCTCGATCGCGTTCTGCCGTCGCTCGACCTCACCGGGCTGCGCATTCACTTCGGCGAGAATCCGCTGCGCGGTGTTGCCCTCGCGTTGCACGATCCGGTGCACCGCATCATCTACCTCCCGTCTGCCACGAGTGCCGGCACCATCGCGCACGAAGTTGCGCACGATCTCGATTGGCAGGCGGCCGAGCGTCGCTACGCGGTTCGCGGCGACTACGCGACGGACCGCGCCGTCCGCGACGCGCACGGCGGCCAGCTCGCCGCGTCGCTGCGCGGCCTAACGGCGGCGTCGCTGAGCGCCGTCGATCGCGACGACCGCGGCGTGTTGAGCATGCGCCCAACGGAAGTGTTCGCGCGCAGCGTCGACTGGTTCGTCGCCGTGTCGCTCGCGCGGGAAGGCCGGATGAACGGCTACCTCTCGTCGGTGCAGGATGACCTCTTTACCGGATACGTCACCGTCACACCGCCCGACGTCACCGGCGAAGCGGGATCCGCGCTCGTGAGTGTGCTCGATGATGTCGCGCCGCCCTCTCGAGCCACGCGCGATTGGTATCTCACTCGCTACGGACCCGGCCGCGTGCTCACGCCGTACGACCTCGTGCGCCGCGTACTCGAGGTGCCGTTGGACACGATCGGCACCGACAGCACGGAGTCGCTCGCCGCGCTCGTCGCGCCGGTCCGTGGTGTACGCGACTCCGTCATGGCGATTGTCGACGGTGGCCGGTGTGGCAATGCAGCCGGAGATCGCGAGCAGCGCCTCACCGCCGCGCGACGCCGATTGGTCGAGCTCGCTGCGCGGGCGCGCGCATCCGGCATCATGCGCGAACGCGGTACGGTGTTGGCCGCCGAAGATGCCTGGCGTTGGGCAATGCTCGCGCCGTATGGCAACGCGCACGCGGAAGTCGCGACCGGTATGTTAGGCGGATCCATCGAGAGCGCGCTTGCGGACGGCAGTTCGCAGATCGATCTTCTCATGCGCGATAGCGCACCCATCCCGGGTGCGCTGGCCTGCGCGACCGATTCGGCCGCGACCGCTCGCTGAGGCGATCCACACCGACGCCGTCTCTTCCGGCTCTTCCATGACATCCACGGATTTGGCCTCGGCGGGCGGGCCCGCACGCCCGGTCGCCTCCTTCGATCAGCAGGTCGACGTCGAGACGCCTGAGCAGGTGGTCCTTTCCTATACGCTCGCCGGTGTTGGCGCGCGTGCAGCCGCGGCGATCGTCGACTTCCTGGTGGTCACCCTCATCATCGTCGCATTCATCTTCTCGTTGTCGCTGCTGGCCAAACTTGGCCGGCCGGGACCGAAGCCGACGCCGGAGGAATCCAGCACCTGGGCCGTCGCGATCTTCATCTTGGTCATCTTTGCGCTCGAGTGGGGGTACTACGTCTTGTTCGAGGCGCTGTGGGATGGACAGACGCCGGGCAAGCGATTGCTGCACATCCGAGTCGTTCAGGACGGTGGCTATTCGGTGTCCTTTGGCGCATCGGCCGTGCGGAACATCGCGCGCATCATCGATGGCCAGCCTGGATTCGTGTACGGCGTTGGCGTCGTGGCCGTGGCCCTGAACAAGTCGGGCAAGCGGCTGGGCGACATGATGGCTGGGACGTTCGTCGTGCAGGAGCGCATCGAGCGCGCGCCGGTCGTCGCATCGGCTGCGCCGAGCGGGGACACCGCGACGCCCGTCATGGCATCGCTCAGCGCGAGCGAGTACGAGCTGCTCGAGCGATTCCTCTCTCGTGCGCCTTCGCTCGCGCCCGAACGGTTGGCCTTGCTCTCGGACCGTCTGTCGGTCAAGCTCGCGCCGCACATGCCTAACGATGCCGTGCCGATGCTCGACCGGTTGCGCGCGCTCTATGCGCGTGAACGTGAGGCGCGCTCGCGCGGGCTTGCAGCGCGGGGCGCGAAGGGCGCCGCGCGCGAGCGCCACGCGATGGTGGCGCGATCCTCCGCGCGCTGGAGCAGTTTCGCAACGATGCTGCGCGACGCGCAGCATCGCGGGCTGCGACACATGTCCGAAACCGAAGTCAGCGACTTCGTCGCGCAGTACCGCGAAACGGCCACCGACCTGGCCCGACTCAAAACTGCATCGAAGGACACGCCATCTGACGCGCTCTTCTATCTCAGTCGGTTAGTCGCTGGCGGGCACAACTTGCTCTATCGCCAGCGGTCGGTCACCGGTCGGGCGGCTGTCCGCTTTGTTGCCGTCAACGTGCCGCGCGAAATGCGCCGCTCGTGGGGGTACATCGCGATCGCGGCGCTGTGTCTCTTCGGGCCCATGGCAGTGACGTATCAGGCGGTCGTGAACGATCCGTTGCTTGCGGAGTCGTTGTTGCCACCGGGCATGATCGACCGCGCGAACGAAGGCGTCGCACGCGCGAAAAACGGCGATCGCACGTACGTCGAGATCAAGTCGTTCATGCGCCCCATCGCTGCGTCGAACATCATCGCCAACAACATCCAGGTGACGTACACGGTGTTTGCGTTCGGCATCACCGCCGGTATCGGCACGCTCGTGATGCTGATCACGAACGGCGTGTCGATTGGCGCCGCGCTCGGCCTCTATCAGTCCAAAGGCATTCTCTCCCAGATCGGCGAGTTCGTGCTCTCGCACAGCGTGTTCGAGTTGAGCGCGATTTGCATCGCCGGCGCGGGTGGATTGCTCATCGCGCGCGCTCTCTTGCTGCCTGGCCAGTATACCCGGCGCGAAGCGTTAGTCGTGTACGGGCGGCGCGCCATCCGTCTCATCACGGCCTCGACGCTGCTGCTCATTGTAGCGGGAACGATCGAGGGGCTGGTCTCGCCGCGCACCGACATCCCGATCACCGACAAGATCGTGATCGCCGCGGTATCCGCCTTCGTGCTGCTCGTGTACTTCCTGCTCGGCGGCCGCGGCATGGACGCGACCGGCGAGGAGCAGTTCGCTTACAGCGAAGACCGCGCCTTGAGCTCCAGGTAGCGGTTGATCACCGCCGCCGTCATCGCGCGCGGCGAGACGTCCAGCACGGATACTCCGGCGTGCCGCATGCGGGCGAGGGCCATTTCCCGCGCCGTCACGAGCTCCTCCGCGGCCGCCGCCTCGTAGAGCTCCGATGTCGACGCGCCTGCATCCGGCCGCGCGGCCGCCAGCAGCCGGTCGTTGCGCAACGCGACCACGACGAGCAGATGCCGCGACGCGCTCCGCGATGTGAGCGCGATCAACGCCTGCGACGATCTGGGGTCGATCACATCCGTGAATAGGACGACGAGCGACCGTTTCCGCTGGCGCTCGCCTAACGCACGAAACGCCGCGGCGTAGTCTGGCTCCGCCATGCTCGCCGCCGTGGGCATGATCGCCTGGTGCACCCGTTCCAACGCGGCCTTGCCGCGCGTCGCCGGCGCCCACGCGCGGATCTCATCATCGAACACCAGCGCGCCCACCTGGTCCTTGGACTGCGTCGCCACGTCCGCCAACAGCATGGCCGACGACAGCGCAAACTCGTAGCGCGGTACCGCGCCCTCGAGCTGCGTCATCATGCGGCCGCAATCGATAGCGAGCATCACGGTCTGCCCCTGCTCGACCGTGTACTCTCGTGAGATGAGCACGCCGCGCCGCGCCGTTGCCTTCCAATCGATGCGCCGCGGCTCGTCGCCGACCACGTACTCGCGAAGGCCGGAAAACGCCACCCCATCGCCGCGCCGCCGAATGGTGCGGAGGCCGAGGTCGCGCAAGCGATGGTGCAGGGACAGGAGGCGATAGCGGCGGACGCCCGCCATGGACGGCACGACCATGACCTGGTCCGTCATGTCCCAGCGGAACGTACGCCGCACCAGGCCTAACCAGCCATCCACGCGCGCGACGACGCGGCCGAGGGGCCACGTGCCACGCTCGGCGCCGACCAACTCCACCGGCAACACGCACGGGGCGCCGACGCGCACCAGGCGCGGGCCGAATCGCGAAGCGTCCGCCTGCACGCCGCGCGGCAGGTCATCGAACAGCGACACGCGCAGCGCGCGCCCCGCCGTCGCCCGCAGCACGTAGCTCCCCTGAGCGGCGTCGCCTAACCCGACGCGCTCGGGCATCGCGCGCTCCAGTTCGAGCTGCCAGCGCGCGGGGAGCGTGAGCAGGTCCAACAGCACCGCGGCCGCCAGCACCGCGCTCACGAAGATCGCCACCGCCCGGCCCCTGGGCGTCCCCGATGCCATCCACACCGGAGCGAGAACGGCCGTCACGACGACGAGGCGCCGGGTCGGCACCGTGGCCAGCAGCGCGCGAACCGGCCGCGCCGCGGCGCGCACCAGCGCGCGACTAACCGACGCAGGCTCGTCCGAGGCCGTCGCCGGCATGCCGCTGGTCATTGCGGCGCGGTCACGCGCATCAACACGGCCTGCAGCACGTCATCGCTCGATCGACCCTCCACTTCCACCTCGGGCGACACCACCACGCGATGGCGCAGCACCGGGAACGCATAGTCCTTCACGTCGTCGGGGGTCACGAAGGCGCGGCCCGCGAGCAATGCCGCCGCCCGCGAGACCCGAAACAGCGCCACCGTCGCGCGCGGCGATCCGCCTAACGTGAGCGCCGTTTCCTCGCGCGTCGCGCGCACGATCTGCGTGATGTACTCGCGCACCTCCGGCGCGACGGTCACGCCGTCGACGGCCCCGCGCACCTCCGCGCACGACTCCGCATCCAGCATCGGAGCGAGCCGCACATCCGCCGCGCGCTCGGCGTCGAAGCCGGACGCGTAGTTGTCCAGCATGAGCAGTTCGGCCTCTTTCGCCGGGTACGCCACTTTGATCTTGAGGAGAAACCGGTCGAGTTGCGCTTCGGGCAGCGGGTACGTACCCTCGTATTCCACGGGATTCTGCGTCGCGAACACGGTGAAGAGCCCGCCTAACGAACGAGCCGTCCCGTCGACGGTCACCTGGCGTTCCTGCATGGCCTCGAGCAGCGCCGCCTGCGTCTTGGCCGGCGCGCGGTTGATCTCGTCCGCGAGGAGCAGGTCGGTGAACACGGGGCCCGGCCGGAATTCGCTCGTTCGCCCGACATCCTGCAGCACCGTCGTGCCGGTGATGTCCGACGGCATGAGATCCGGCGTGAATTGAATACGGCCGAAACGCGCGTTGAGCGCGCTCGCCAGCAGCCGCACCAGCAGCGTCTTCGCTGTGCCCGGCACGCCTTCCAGCAGCGCGTGTCCGCGCGCCAGAAACGCGACCAGCACTTCGTCGATCACCGTCTCCTGCCCAACGACACGGGACGCCACGGCGGCGCGCACGGCAGCCATGCGTTCGGCCACTTGCTCGGCGGTCATCACGGAGTTATCGCCCTCTCGATGTGGTCGATGGCCCCGCCCACCGCGACCCAGTCGGCGGCGGCCATCGGAGTGATCAACGCGCGCTGCAGGAGCGCGGTGTCGCCGGCGGAAACCGGCGCGCGCTGCGCCAGCAGCGACAGGTAGGCATCATCGCTCAACGCGCCGGCGCCTAACGGATGCCGGCGGCGCAGCCCGCGCACCAGCCGATTCGTCGCCAGGCGCGTGGCCTGGATCTGCTCGTACGCCAAGCGCAGCGCACCCACGTGCTCCAGCGGCGACCGCCGCTCGATGCTCGCGCGCTCGCGCGGCGCGACCGGCCGGATTCCGACCGCGAGAAGCAAAATCAGTCCGGCGATCAACGCCTGCACCGCCGCGCGCCCCACCGGCGTGCCAAACAGCGCGTGCTCGATCACACCCGACATGCTCGTCGCATCGCCAAAGCCCTGATGATACTCGTCGAACACCAGGCGCTGTCTCGGCTCGATCCCGACACGCTCCAGCAGGCGAACCGCGAGAATCATCCCGGTGGTGTCCCGGATATTGTCGTTCCGCGCGAACCCCAGGTCCGCCACCACCACGGCAGTCCCTTTGCCTAACTTGCGGGTCATGATGGCGGGCTGCACCCGGCCGCTGTCGGCGCGCACGCGCAGCAGTGTCGTCGTGTCCGGCGGAAACACGGGCTCCGTGTCGCGCTCCGAGGTGGCCACGGGGCGCAAGTATCGAGACACTCCGCCCGCATTGATCGCGGCGGCGATGAACGAGCTCGCGCTGTCCGACGCGTCGGTCGTATCCGAGCGCAGTACCTCGAGATCCTCATCGAATCGCGTCCGTCGGATGCGCAGCGAATCCGCCAGCGCCGATCCTGCGTCCGGCGACACGACGATGGTCGCGCCACGGCGCACGGCGTCTAACACGGCCGATACTTCGGTCGCGCTCAGGTCGAGAGGCGGCGACATGATCAGATACGTGCTGGTCGAGTCCACGGGCGCTCGGAATACACTGCGCCGGCGCACTACGTGCCAGCCGAGTCGCCCGAGCACGTCGTACAGCGCCCTCGCACCGTATGGCGTCGCGCTGTACGTCGTGAGCCGCGTGTCGAGCGAGCTCGTGAAACCGCCCGGCGAGAAAATGACCGCCGCGAGCAAGAGCACGCCGAGAACAGGCAGCACGATGATCGGTCGCAGCCACCGGTCGATACGCCGCTCAGGCATCGGGACGCACCACCGGTACGGCGAGCGCGTACAACTGATGGTAGCGTGCCGCGTCGCACGACCCGATGCCGTAGATCACGACTTCGTACGAGCGGCCGAACTCGCGAAACCGAGCGAACAGCGAAGACGAATGTGTGCGCAGCTCGCGCACGTAGTCGCCCACCGTTTTGGATGGGTGCAGTCGGATCTGCTGCTGTCGCGCGGCGCTTTCCAGCATCGCGGCGTACAACGCGTGCGCGGCGCTCGTGTAGTCGCCCGCTGCGGCAAGCTGCTCCGCTGCCGCCCACGGGTCGTCGCCGCCACCACGGCGCATTCCGCGCCACACCGCGCCTCGCGCGACATCCAGGTGCTGCCATCGCCACATGATCACGGCGCGCACGATGATCGCCGCGACTAACGCTGCCACGATGAGCAGGAGCGTCCAGAACAGCACGGGCGCCGCGCGCAGCTGGTCGTACCACCGAACGACGGCGCCGAGCGCACGGAGCAGCAGCGACTCGAACCAATGCCATATCGTCTGCCGCAGCGTAAGGCGCTGATACGCCGGATCGCGGAACACGGTGTCCACGGCGGCGGCGATACGACGGTCGGGGATCTGTTGGGCGAGGAGGGCGAGCATGCGGTGCGAGATAATAGGATGGGGCCGCGAATCGCGCCACCGGCGGTCTACCGCCGGACAACGCCCTCGAGTCCCCCCGCCACGAGCGACGCGATGTTCGCCATGATCACTGGACGCAGAGCCCCGCCCGGCGATACGAGGTACTTCGGCACCCAAACCGGGTGAAACCATTCCTTGAATTCACGCACGCCCTGAAAGTTGTAGAATCGCTCGCCGTGTCCGAACGCGGCGGTGCCCAACCGATGCCAGAGCGGCGCAATGGTGCTCGACTGCAGTCCGGAGAGCGGCGCCATGCCAAGGTTGAACCATCGATACCCCTGCGCCTTGCCCCACAGCATCATCTCCGACAACGCGTACCGCATGACCCCCGGCGGCGCGTCCGGGGCGAACCGCATCAGATCCACCTCGATCTCCTCGTGACAACCGGACGGCCAGGCATTCGCGAACGCCACGATCCGTCCGTCGCGCCGCACGATTCCCGTCGGAAACCGCCGCACGTATGCGTCCTCGAAGAACCCGAGCGAGAACCGCTTTTCGCGCGCGCGCTTGGCCGCGAGCCATGCGTCGGATACCAGTCGCAACGCCGCCACGTGCTCGCCCATCGATTCGACGGGGAGCATCTCGAACGAGCACCCCTCCTTCACCGCCGTCTTCCAGGCGCGACGCAGGCTGCGCCGGTCGGGTCCCTCGAGCGAGAAGTCGCCCAACGGAACGCGCGCTTCCTCGCCCAACTTTGCCACGCTGAGGCCGATGTCCAGGTACCGATGCAGCTGCGACATGCCCACCTTGTAGAACACGGGCCACGCGCCGTGGCGGTCGCAGGCCGTGATGAACCGCATCGCCAGAGCGGGAACCTCGTCGGGCGGCGCCACGGGATCGCCTAACGCAACCCAGCTGCGGCGCGCCACCGCGTACATCACGAACCCCGTTCGCGTGTCGTTGAACAGCAGGGCCTTGTCGCCCAAGAAGACCAGGTTCGCCGATGCTTCCGGATAGGCGGCCACGATCGGCGCCGCCGCACCCATCTCCGCCTCCGACGGCAAACCCGGCCGCGCACGTGCGGGCTTGAGCAGTCGCGTGCCCGCCACGATCACCAATACGACCAGCACGCCGGTCGTCGCGCGCAGGAATCGCGGCGCCTCGGCGCCTGGGGAAAATCGCCAGAACGTTCCCGCGCTGATATCCGGCCACCCATACGAAATGACGCCCAGTACGACCGACCCGACGACCACGAGCACGATGGCCGCGATCCAGGGCACGGTGAACCGCTCTTCGAACAGGCTCGCCTTCCGATAGAAGAACCGCCGGCTCGCGACCAACGCCCCGAGCATGGCCGCGAGCAGCACGGCCTCCTCCACGTCCAGCTCCTTGAGCAGGCAGAAGAGCGCGCCGGCGCCTAACAGGATCACGGTCAGGTGGTACGCCGCGTCGAGCCGCCGCCACAACCCGCGTGCCAGAATGAGCAGGCCCACACCCGCGAGACTGCCGAAGAAGTGCGAGACCTCGATCACCGGGAGCGGCAGCACCTGCACCAGCCAGCCTAACCGCTCCGCCGCCGCCGGCGTGGCGCCCGAGAAGATCAGAATCGATCCGGCCAGAAACGTCGTGGCCGACAGGAGCCGCGGCACCACCACCGGCGCCACCGTGCCCGTCACGCGCAGCACGCGTTGCAGCGGTCGCTTGTGCCGCAGCAGGAACACCGCGCCGAACGCAATGGCGAGCACGATGCTCGGCAGCAGATAGTGCACGGTGTTGTACGGCACGTACGTGCCTAACCGATGGAGCGCCGTCGTGTCCTGCCAAGCGGTCACGGACGGTCGCCCTCGAACGTGGCGCAGGCCGGCCGCACCGGACAGCGTGCGCAGTGTCGCACGCGGGCCGTGCAGACGAGCGCGCCTAACTCCATCAGCGCCTGGTTGTGCACATACGTCGCCCGGCCGGTTCGCGGCAGCAGCGCGCGCGCCACGTCCCAAAGGGTCTGCCGATCGCCGCCGCGTTTCACATCGAGGTCCGGAGCGATCACGCGGCGCACCACACGCGCGACGTTCGTGTCGACCAACGCCTCGCGCTGCTCGAACGCGAACGACGCCACGGCACCGGCCGTGTACGGCCCGATGCCCGGCAGCGACCGCAGCGCCGCCGCATCGTCCGGCAAGAGAGCGGGACTCCCAGTCGACGCCACCGTGCGCGCCAACCGATGCAGATTCCTCGCGCGAGCGTAGTACCCGAGGCCCGACCACGCCTCCATCACCCGCGCCGGACGCGCGCGCGCCAACGCATCCAACGTCGGAAATCGCTCGAGAAACGAGCCGTACTTGAGCACCACGCGAGAGACCTGCGTTTGCTGCAGCATCAACTCCGACACCAGAATCCGGTACGGATCGCGCGTCCGCCGCCACGGCAGATCGCGATGATGCGACCGATACCACGCGCGTAACAACCGGCCGAATTTCAGTCGGATTACGGCGGCGCGCGCGAGCGCCACCTCACGACGCATCGCGCCTCGCCCACGGCGTCCTCGTTTGGTCACGCCGCGGTGCGTCATCGCAAGCGGCGAGCTCTACGGTATACGCGCACAGAGTCTCCCATCACAGGGTGCACCGCTGAAACGTCAGCCGTGCACGCCGGGTATTCAACGCCGGATGCCGGTCTCGCCCCGGACATTGTTTCGAGGAGCGACCACCATGCATCATTCTATCTTCTGCGGCAGTTTAGACGCCGCAGTGTGCGACGTCTAAACTGCCGCAGCGGGACCGACCCGCATGAGGAACGCAGATGTCATTCGGCCGCACCCTCTCGATGTCAGCCGCACTCTGTGCGATGGTCGCCACATCGATGCCCGCGCAGGCAATCACACCGTATTCCCCCGGTGCGCGGCGCTATCACCTGATCGCCGTGAACACGCGCTCCACGGATCAGGACGGGCAGCACAGCGAGTTCAAAATCACGTCGGAACAGTTGCTGACCGTAAAGATCACGGCACGGACCAAAGACACACTCGACTTCTCCTACACGATGGACTCGAGCAGCATCGTGATGGACCCGCCGCAGGACATCCCCGACATCTCGGGCATGAAAGGCACCGAGGTACACGGTGCGATGTCGCCATTCGGCAAAGTGTACAGCTTTGCCTCCGCCGTCGACACCAACGATGTCGACCGACGACTGCTCGTAGCCGGCATGAGCAAGTTTCTGGTCTCACTCCCGGCCGACGCGCACATCGGCAGCACATGGGTCGACACGGCCGACAAGAACAGCGACGCCGGCGGCGAGCGCCTGGATCAGCGGACGATCACGACGTCGACCATTCTCGCCGACACGACGTACCACGGCGAGCGCGCGTGGCGTGTCCGCCGCCGAGACGACCTGTCGATTACCGGGGCGCGATCTGCGTTAGGCAGTCATCACACCCTGGATGGACACGGGAAAGGTGAGTCCGTGTACTATATCAGCCGTGGCGGCGTCTTTCTCGGATCCGTCGGCACCCAGACGACGCAGGCGAAGATCACGGAAAAGGAGACCGGAAAAACGGCGTCGGAGACCATCGCGGCCACGTCGAAGATCGAGCTCGTGCACTGAGCGACGGACCGTTCGCGGCGCCTCACTCGTCACTCGACGGTCGTCGCGATCGCTTCTGTTCCGAGCGTCGCTTCTTGTCCGCCAGCCGACGCTCCACTGCCATCCGCGGCGTCCGCGTCGGCACGCGCCGCTTCGGCACCACCAGCGCCGCCCGCACGAGGTCCGCGAGGCGTCGCTCCGCCGCGTCTCGGTTCTGACGCTGGCTGCGAAACTCGCTCGCCACCACACGCACGTACCCCGCCGCATCCACGCGGGATGCGAGGCGCTCCAGCACGCGCGCGCGATCGGCATCGCCTAACGATCGGGAGGTCGCCGGCCGCCAGAGGAGCTCCACCCGCGTCGCCGATCGGTTCACGTGCTGCCCGCCCGGTCCGCCCGCCCGCGTCGCCCGCGCCTCCAACTCATCGCGCGCGATGGTCACGCGCCCATTCACCCGCAGCCCTTCGCTCACGCGGGAATCGGCCCCTCGGCCGCTGCCCGGTGCACGCGCACCGCGGCGACGCGCTTCCCGTCCATCGCCACCACCTCGAGCTCTCCGCCCGGGAACGCGACGCGGTCGCCCACCCTCGGCAATCGCCCGAGTTGCGAGAACACGTACCCGCCTAACGTCGACCAGCTGCCGTCCGGAATCCGGATGTTGTGATCGGATCGCACGTCGATCAGCGACATCGATCCGGCGAGCTCCAACACGCCGTTCTGCACCAGTGCGTCGCGCGCCGCCACGTCGTACTCGTCAGCGATGTCGCCGATCACTTCCTCGATCAGATCCTCCATCGTCACGATGCCGGAGGTGCCGCCGAATTCATCCAACACGACCGCCATGTGTGCGCGCGTGCGCCGCAGATCATCGAGGACACGCTCCGCGGCGCGCGTGTCCGGCACGTACATCGCCTCGCGCACGAAGCGCTTGAGCGAAAACGGCTCTCGGCCATCGCGCAGCCACAGGTCTTTCGCCAGCAGCACGCCCACGATGTCGTCCAGCGTTTCGCCGTACACGGGGTAGCGCGAGTAGCGCTCGCGTCGGAGCACGTCCAGGACGTCGGCTTCGGTCGCGTCAACCTGCAACGCGACGACTTCCGTCCGCGGACGCATCACGTCACGCGCCTTCTTGTTGTGAAAGTCGAACACGCCCGCGAGCATCTGCGTGTCGCTCTCATCGAGAATCCCGTGTGCGCGCGCCTGCATCACGAGAAGGCGGAGCTCTTCGGGCGAGTGCACGCGCGCGGTTTCCTCCACCGTGTGCAAGCCGAGCAAGCGCAGAAACGCGTTCGCCGCACCGTTGAGCACCGCGATGAACGGCCGCATCACGGTCGAGAAGAACCGGAGCGGCAAGGCCACCCATCGGCTCACGCCCTCGGGGTTGAGCAGCGCCATCGATTTCGGCGCGAGCTCGCCTAACACAATGTGCAGGAACGTGATGATGATGAACGCGCTCGTCACGGCCGCCGCACTGTGGGTGAGCGTCGGCGACGCCACGTAGCCGAACGCCCCCAGCAACCGGTCGAGCACCGTCGCCAGCGTCGCTTCGCCGATCCAGCCCAACGCGAGCGACGAGAGCGTGATCCCGAGCTGCGTCGCCGAGATGTACAGGTCGAGATGCTTGAGCGTCTCTTGAACGACCTTCGCGCGTCGATCGCCCCGACTGGCTAACGCGTCGATCCGGCTGCGCCGCGCCCCGACCAACCCGAACTCCGCCGAGACGAAAAAGGCGTTGGCGAGCACCAGCAGGAGAACCGCGAGCAGCCGGAGCAGGATCGCACCGGCGGTGAGGTCATCGGGTGGTGCGGCCACGTAACTCCTTGGCAGAGGCAGTCGTCGAAGATATAGCAAAACGCCAGGCGTCGCGGTACGTCCGCCTCTCATTTCGCGAGAGACGCCCGGCTTCGATCCCCGTCTGTACGACGGACCAGGCGCCCGACCGCCGACCCACTCGACCATCACGATGCTCGACCAGCGCCGCGTCCTTCGGTGGATCTACATCGGCCGCCTCTCGCTGGCCTCTGCAATTTTCGTCGCCGCGGTCCTCGCCTGGCAGGCCGCCGAAGCGCGCGTCACGCTCATCGCATCACTGGCCGTCATCGCGGCGATCACCGTCACGGCCGTCTCCGTCTGGTATCGCTCGCAAGTAAAACAGCCCGCCGGCCGCGGCTTCTTCTACCTGCAGGCAATCTTCGACGTCGTACTCGTCACGGCCGTCGTGCACGTGACTGGCGGCGGCCTGTCGCAGTTTGCCGCTCTGTACATCCTCGTGACGGCCGGCGCGTCGCTGCTGCTTCCCGCCGGCGGCGGACTGCTCATCGCGGCACTCGGCATCTCGTGCTACATCGCCGACGTCGTCGTGTCGCGCAACGGCGCGTTGGACATCGGCATGATGCTCCAGCTCGCGGTGTTCGCCGGTGCGGCGCTGGGCGTCGCGTATCTGAGCGCCCGCCTAAAAGAAGCCGGCGTCGACCGCGAGGAGCTCGAGGCCCAACTCGCGCTCGCCCGGCTCCAGGCCGAAGACATCCTGCGCAACATCCGCAGCGGCATCGTCACCATCGGTGCCCAACGCCGACTCCTGTTCGCCAATCCCGCCGCCGGCGCGCTTCTTGGCTTCGACCACGAAACCGCGCGCGGGCGCCCGGTGACAGAGGCGATTGCCGGCGCGTGCCCCGCGCTCGCTGCGGCGCTCGACCACGCGCTCGCGGATGGTGAGCGCATCACGCGCGGCGAAGCCGTCATCACGCAGGTGACGCGCTCATTCCCCATCGGCTTCACGACGACGATCCTCGATGCCGACGGCGATGACGCGTCCTTGTCGGCCACCGCGATCTTCCAGGACATCACGGACAACAAGCGCCTCGAGGAATTGCGCCTTCGTGCCGAGCGCCTCGAGGGGGTGGCCGAGCTGAGCGCATCGCTCGCGCACGAAATCAAGAACCCGCTGGCGTCGATTCGCAGCGCCGTCGAGCAGTTGGCGCGCGCACCCCGCGCCACCGACGATGAACGCACGTTAGGCAGCCTCATCGTCCGCGAGTCGGACCGCTTGGCGCGGCTCCTCACCGAGTTTCTCGACTTTGCGCGCGTGCGAAAGACGCGGGGCGATCTGGTCGACATCGGCGAAATCGCGCGCGCCGCGACGAGCCTGGCCGCCTCACATCCCGACTGCACGCGCGGCATCGAGGTCGCGTATCAACCATCGCGCACGCCGATTCTCGTCGAGGGCGACGAGGATCTGCTGCACCGCGCGATCTTCAACATCACGCTGAATGCCGTCCAGGCCTCGCCCGACAATGGACGGGTCGTCGTCGAGGTGAGCTGCCTCACCCGTGACCAGATCCCGCCGGGCGTCGTGTTCCGCGACGGTGCGGTCGCGCTCCGCGTGACCGACGTCGGCCCAGGCATCCCCGCTGCGATCAAGGACCGCGTGTTCGATCCCTTCTTCACCACCAAACCCGGTGGCACCGGCCTCGGCCTGCCCATCGTGCACCGCGCGATCGAAGCGCATCGCGGGTGCGTGCTCCTCGACACCGGCAAGCGCGGCACGCGCTTCACGGTGTTGCTCCCCTTGCCGCAACCCGCCGGCGCCGAGGCCGCATGACGTCCACACCCGTCGTCAAACCGAGCGTCCTCGTCGTCGACGACGAGACAGGCATCCTCGAGACGCTCCGCATCCTGCTCAAGAACGAAGGCTTCACGCCGCACGTTGCGTTAGGCGGCAAGCAGGGTCTCGACCAGATCGCCGCGCTCGCGCCGGACATCGTCCTCACCGATGTCCGCATGCCGAGTGTGACCGGCCTCGAGATTCTCTCCGCCGCGCGCGCCAAAGACCCGGACCTCCCCGTCATCCTGATGACCGCGCAAGCGGATCTCCGCTCCGCGATCCAGGCGGTCAACGAAGGCGCCTACTATTATATCCAGAAGCCCTTCGTCAACGGCGACATCGTTGCCATCCTCCGCCGCGCCGCCGAGCACCGGCAGCTGCGCGTCGAGAACCGGTCGCTCAAACAGGAAATCAGCCGCCGCGATCGCAACGGCGCCAATCAGCCCGTTGGGCGAAGCAAAGCGTGGCTCTCCGTTCTGCGCCTCGCCGAGACGGTCGCGCCGACCGAGTCGACCGTGCTCATTCAAGGCGAGTCGGGTACCGGCAAGGAAGTCGTCGCGCGGTACATCCATCACTTGTCGGCGCGCGCATCGGGCGCGTTTCTGTCGATCAACTGCGGTGCGCTGCCCGAAAGCCTGCTCGAGAGCGAGTTGTTCGGCCACGTCAAAGGCTCGTTCACCGGCGCCATGAAGGACAAATCGGGTCTCTTCACGGCGGCCGGCGGCGGCACGTTCTTCCTCGACGAGATCGGCGAGACGACGCCATCGACGCAGGTGAAGCTCCTGCGCGTACTCCAGCAGCGCGAAGTCATTCCGGTTGGCGGGACGGAGCCGGTGCCGATCGACACGCGCTTGCTCGCGGCCACGAACCGCGATCTCGAGGAGGAGATGAAGCGCGCCGCGTTCCGCAGCGACCTGTTCTATCGCCTCAACGTCTTCGCGCTGCACCTGCCGCCGCTGCGTTCGCGCCGCGACGACATCCCGTTGCTGATCGATGCCTTCCTGCATCGCGCCGCGCAGCAGCGCGGCACCGAGCCCAAGCGCCTAACGGAAGGCGCGCTCGACGCGATGCAGAGCTATGGCTGGCCGGGCAACGTGCGGGAGCTGGAAAACGCGCTCGAGCGCGCGGTCATCCTCAGCGAAGGCGAGACGATCGACGTGACGGCGCTGCCCGAGCGCATCACCGAGCGACGCGCCGAGCCGCTGGTCACATCGCAGCCCACCGCCGCCAATCCCACGCTGGATGTCATCGAGCGCGCGTACATCATGTGGGTGCTGCAGAGCGAGGGAGGGAACAAGAGCCGCGCGGCCGAAGTGTTAGGCATCGATCCATCCACGCTCTACCGCAAGCTCTCGCGGTACGGGGTGCCGGAGTGACCGCTCGACCGGAAGGCACCTCCGCGCGGCGCCTCACGCGGTTCAGCGCGTTCACGTCGCTCAAGGCGGAGATGATCTTGAGCCTCGCGGTGCTCAGTACCGCCGCGCTATCGCTCGCCGCGCTCAACGTGATCGTGTTGCGCGACCTCGTGATGAGCCCGCACGGCGCGCTGTACCTCGCACTGCTCATCGTCGCCGACGTGATCGTGTTCGTCGCCTTCGGTGCGTACAAGGTCCAGGGCCTCGTGCTCGACCCCATCGACCGCGTCGTGGACGCCACCGAGGCGATTGCCAACGGCGACCTCACGCGGCGCGTCCCGCAGGGCCCGACCATCGAGCTCGCGCGCCTCGCACGCAGCATCAATCGCATGACGAGCCGCCTGCTCGAGGAGCAGGCTCAACGCGGCCACCTCGAGAAGGTGGCGTCCGTCGGGCGACTGGCCGCCGGCGTCGCCCACGAGATCGGGAATCCGTTAGGCGCCATCGACGGCTATGCCCACCTGCTGCGCCGCAGCATGAACGGCAACGCCGACGCGGCCGACGCCATCGTCGGGATCGAACGCGAGAGCGCGCGCATCGATCGGATCATGCGGGGCATGCTCGACTACGCACGACCGCGCCGGCGGAGTCTCGAGCCCACCAGTCTCAACGAGGTGGTGCGCCGCGTCGCCGAGATGCTCACCGACCAGGGCGCGCTTCGCCAGAGCTGCCTGACCCTCGCACTCAACGACCAGGTACCACACCTCACCGGCGACGCGCACGAGCTCGAGCAGGTGATGGTCAACCTCCTGCTCAACGCCGTCGATGCCATGGACGGCGGGGGCACCATCGACGTCGTCACGCAGTGCGTCCCGTTCAGCGAGATCACCGACACCGGCGATCGCCGGCGCGACGACCCGGCCGTCATCGCGATCGACCGCCAGCCTAACGCACGCGTACGCGCCTGGCTCCGCTCTGTCGGCGAATTGCGCGAAGTGATTACGCTGGTCGTGGCCGACAGCGGTCCCGGCGTTCCGTGGAGCGAAACGGAGCGCATCTTCGACCCATTCTTCACCACGAAGGAACCGGGCGAGGGCACCGGCCTCGGTCTCGCCATCGTCGCCCGCATCGTCGAAGGACTCGGCGGGACAGTGTGGGTACGCGAGGCGCGCGAGGGTGGTGCCGCCTTTGTGATTTACTTCCCTGTACCCTTGCAGGAGCCGGAGGCGGACGCGCCCTTCGATGTTCTCCCGCTCGAGCCCGCGTCGTGAAGATCCTCATCGTCGACGACGAGCCGGGCCTTCGCCAAACGCTCGACCGCATCCTCGGTGCGGAAGGATACGAAACGGCCACGGCGAGTCACGCTGCCGAGGCGCTCGACACGCTCGCGCGGAACGATGCCGATCTCGTGCTCTGCGACCTTCGCATGCCGACGATGGGCGGCCTCGAGTTCCTCGAGCGATACGAAGCGCAGCACGGTCGCGGTCTCGTCATCGCCATGAGCGCCTACGGTGATGCCGATACGGCGATCGCCGCCATGCAGCGCGGCGCCTACGACTATCTCCAGAAACCGTTCCGCGCCGAAGAAGTGATTCTGTGCGTGCGTAAGGCGGCCGAACGAGAAAAGCTCCGCGCGAAAATCGAGCGCCTCGAGGAAGAGCTGTCGAGCATACGAGGCGATGGGCCAATCGTTGGGCGAAGCCCGGCGCTCGTTGCTGCCATCGCGGTGGCTCGCAAAGTCGCGCGACACCCATCGACGGTCCTCATCACCGGCGAAAGCGGAACCGGGAAAGAACTCGTCGCGCGCCTCATTCACGAGGAAGGCCCCCGCGCCGAGAAGGCATTCGTTGCCGTCAACTGTGGTGCTATTCCGGAGACGTTGCTCGAGTCCGAACTATTTGGGCACGTGAAGGGCTCGTTCACCGGCGCCACGACGGACAAACCTGGCCTGTTCGAGGAAGCAGATGGTGGCACGCTCTTTCTCGACGAGATCGGCGAGCTCCCCGCGTCGCTCCAGGTCAAGTTGCTGCGCGCGCTGCAAGAGGGCGAAGTACGACGCGTCGGCGCCAACGCCGAGCGCCGTGTCGATGTTCGTGTCATCGCCGCCACCAATCGCGATCTCGCCGCCGACGTGTCCGCCAATCGCTTCCGCGGCGACTTGTACTATCGCGTCAACGTCGTCTCCATTCGCCTTCCGCCGCTGCGCGAGCGCCGCGAAGATGTCGCCGAGCTCGCGCTCCACTTCTTGCGGCGCCACAACGCGCATCTCTCGCTCGACGTTAGGCACATTGCGCCGGACGCGATGCGCATGCTCACCTCGTATGCCTGGCCCGGCAACGTGCGCGAGCTCGAGAACGTGATCGAGCGCGCGCTCGTGATGGCGAGCGGGTCGACGGTCGAGCCTGCACATCTCGTCGACCTCACCGGCACGACTACGCCTACGGTCTCCACGACGACCGCGTCGAGCGTCGGGCCCGTTGCCGCGTCCACCGACCTGTCCGTGAAGCGGCAGACGGAACAGCTCGAGCGCACGCTGATTCAGCGCGCGTTGGAGCAAACGCGTGGCAACCGGACTCGCGCCGCTCAACTCCTGGAGCTCTCGCACCGCGCTCTCCTCTACAAAATCCGAGACTACGGCCTCGGGGACTGACCACGCGCTGAATTCTTTGTTCGCCATCTGGTTGCGGAGTGGCGATACCTCTCGTCCTCCCTCGATGGGGTCGGTTCGGTCGCCGCGTCGCCGAGCGCGCGACACCGCGTGTGTCGCTCGCAGAAGCGAGCGTTGCTCTTGATGCGAGGAACGAATGAAAAGATCTGATGCAGGTGTGACGCTGATCGAACTGGTGATCGTCTTTGCCCTGATCGGCATCATTACCGCGATCTCGTTGCCGAAGCTCGCGAACAGCACCGATGTGCTGGCGGTTCGAAGTGCACGCCAGGAAGTCGCCTCGTACATCAGTCAGGCGCGCGCACTCTCGATCCAGAGCGGTCGCATCGCGTACTTCGTTCGCAACGGCAACTCGATTCAACTGGTGATCACCACGACGAGTGGAACCAAGAGCCGGTTCTCGTCGCAGAATCTGGGTAACGGAAACGGCGTCACCCTCAGTGCCGCACCGAGCGACACCATAACCTTCGACCCGCGCGGTGTGCTCCTGACAGGCGCGTATTCAACTTCTCCCAAAGTCCGCGTTTCCCGCAACGGCGTGCAAGACTCAGTTTGCGTCGTCGGTTGGGGAAAGGTTTCGGTGAGTCAATGCCAACTCGCACAATGATCGAACCACGTCGGAACAGCCGCGGCTTCACCGTTGTTGAGGTGCTCGTCGCGATCGTAATCATGGCGCTGGGCGTGTTAGGCCTCGCCGGTACGGCGACCAGCGTGTCTCGCCTCATCGGCGGCGGTGCCGAACAGACAATCGCCGCGAACATTGCCATGAGCCGGTTCGAGCAGTTGCGCGCCACGACGTGCGCGAGCATGGCGGCCGGAACGGCGACCACACGCGGCATGACCGAGCATTGGACGGTGGCGGACTCGGGGGCCTCGATCTATTACGCGACCGACACCGTCACGTACAAGGCCGCGGGCGGACGGCGTCCGTCGCCGCTCGTCTTTGCCAGCTTCGTCACGTGCTGAGCGCACGCGTGCTAACGGAACGCGCACGCCCCCGCCGCGGCTTCACGCTCATCGAGCTCATGGTCGCGATCGTGCTGCTCTCCATTGTCGCGGGCGGCATGATGGGCATCATCGTCCGCCAGCAACAGTTCTATTCGGGCTCGGCCGGCGTTCTCGAGACGCGAGGCAGCGTCCGCGACGGCATGATGATGCTGACCTCCGATCTGCGTTCTCTGTCGCCGAG
>DASVAC010000012.1:0-11248 GCA_036376535.1 Gemmatimonadaceae bacterium
GTCGCGCGATCGGCCTCGATGCGCGTGGCGCTGTAGCGGCGCTCCAGCGGATTGTATCGGACGATCACGTCCCACTCGACGTGCCGCTGGAGGTTGTCGAACAGGCCGCCGGCCTGCCACAACTCGAGGCGGTAGTGCAGCCGCGCCGGAAACCCGCTGTGCAACAGCTCATCCAGGCTGCGGTCGTCCAGGACTTTCTGGGCGCTCACTTCCGGCACCATGGCGTCGGTCGCGTTCGTGGGCAGTGCGACGACCAGGCGCGCATCGCGCTGCGCCGCGAGCGGCACCGCGATCGAGAGCAAGAGAGCGGTCAGCCACGCGAGCCGCACGTCAGAAGCGGTGTCGGAGACGGACGACCACGTTGAGCGGATTCGCCCAGTCGGTCACCGACTTCGCGACGAAAATGCCGAGGACTTCGGCGTCGAGCCCGACGCCGACGTCCGCTTTGTAGCTGCCGAGTGGAAGCGCGCGCGCGTCCTGGATGCCGCCACCGGGTGCCGCCTCGTGCAGCAGCCATCCGCGCCCCGCATCCGTGAACACCACCCACTGGAGCGGGTGATAGAAGGTCCAGCTCCAGCCGCCGCTGCCGCCGCCGAACAGATGGAGGTGCAGATCGCCGCGATACTCGACCTGCGCGAGGAGCACGCGGTCGCACTGGGCCGGCGTGCCGGGGATGTGCTGCCCCGCGCTGCACGACATGACGTCCTGCTCGCCGGCCAACGGCTGGCGGAAGTCGTAGCCGGGCAGGGAGCCCGAACCGCCTAACGAGAAACGCCGCTCCAACGGCAGCGGGCCTCCGCCTAACCAACCGCCGGCGAACAGCCGGAGGTTGAGCTGCGATTCGGGTGACAGCCGGTTGTAGCGCCGGAGATCGAGCACGCCGCGCGTGTACGCTACGGGCACCGCCTGTCCGTCGGGCGACGGCAGGCGCGCGATCGTCGACGTCGGCCCGAGCACCACATGGTTGCTGAAGCCGTGCTCGAGCTGGGCGGTCACGAGCCAACCCGTCCACGGATTGTCGCGATCGTTGCGCGTGTCGTAGCGCACATCGGCCGTCGCTAACGTGAACGTGCCCGCGTCGAGCACCGGGTTCGGGCGCCAGACGCCGTCGCCGCGGAACAAGGTCCACGGATCGCGCGTCGCTCTGGGCTGCCACCGCTCGCGCCCCAAGCCTAACGTGAGCGACAGCGTCGGTCCGTCGCGGAGCGCGATGTAGCCGCGCGCACCTTTTCGATTGTAGTAATCGCGGTAGTCGCGCCGGAGGAGGAACGATGCCAACCCGATTTCGTTGTCCCGCAGCTGCCAGTCTTCCACCGGCGCCACCTCGTCCAGCGCCTCGACGCCGAACGCCACGCCGCGCGTGTAGCCGAGCTGCATCTCCGCCTGCACGTCGTAGCCGAGGTTGTCCGCCTTCCACGCGAAGTGGTCGGCCGACCGGTAGATGCCTAACGCTTGAACGCTGAACGGGCCGAGCGACGAATTCTGCCGGATCGTCGGTCCGAGAATCACCGGCAGCCCTTCGACGCGGTTGTACGTGCCGCTGCGCAGCACCACGCGGTTGTGCGTCCGCAGGTGGCGCCGCTTCCAGTCGCGGAACCAGTTCGCGAGTCCCTGCGACTCGTCGTGGAGCGCCACTACCTGGTCGCCTTCCATGCGATACGGAAGACGCGGTTTGTACACCGTGATCGCACCGCCCACCGTCGTGCTGTCGGCGCCATCCACGGTTCCGCCCGTCACGACGAGCTCGCTGTCGACCCGCGCGCCGTGGAGGAGCGTCACATCGCCGTTGATCACCACGACGCGGCCCGTCACGTGCCCGCCGATCACGAGCGGCGCATCGAGAACGGCAACGTTGCCGGAGACGGTTTGGTCCTGCGCGATGGTCGTCGCCTTTGTCGCGCGCAGCGCCGCCGGCTGGTTGTACAGGAATGCCACGGCCGACGCGTCGTCGTACGACAGCGAGTCGATGAGCTGCGCCGTGTCGGCCGCCTGCGCGCTCACGCGCGCGCCCGCGAGCGCGCAGACGAGCGCGCAGACGCCGGCCACCCGCCACCGCGGCCTCACGACCCGCCGCCCCAGTCCACGCCTAACCGACGCATCCGGCGGTAGAGATTCGGCCGGTCGGTCTGCAGCCGGCGCGCGGCGTCGGTCACATTGCCGTCGGTCATCGAGAGCGCGCGCCGGATGAGCAGACGCTCGTATTCGTCGAGCGCATCGTTGAGCGGACGATCCAGCTGCGCCGCGTCCGGCGGTGCGTTAGGCGACGGCGCGGTGTCGGGCTCCACGCGCAGCACCTGCGCCACGTCCGCCGCGCGCACGTCCGCGCCGGCATGGAAGATCGCCAGCCGCTCCACGATGTTCGCCAGCTCGCGCACGTTGCCCGGCCACCGGTGGCGCGTGAGCAGCGCCAGCGCCTCCTCGGTCCACGTGGGCGCCGGCCGCCCGCTTCGCGCACGATACACGGCCGAAAAGTGCAGCACCAGCGGCGCGATGTCGGAGGGACGCTCGCGCAACGGCGGCAGTGCTAACGGGATCACGTTGAGCCGGAAGTAGAGGTCTTCGCGGAACGAGCCGTCGCGCGACGCGCGGTCCAGGTCGCGGTGCGTCGCCGCGATGATGCGCACGTCCACCGGAATGGGCTTCACGCCGCCGACGCGCTCGATCTCGCGCGCCTCGATCGCGCGCAACAGCTTGGCCTGCGCCTCCGCGCCCAGATCGCCCACTTCGTCGAGCAGCAGCGTCCCCGTGTCCGCGAGCTCGAAGCGTCCGATGCGCCGCTCGAGCGCGCCCGTGAACGCGCCGCGCTCGTGGCCGAACATCTCGCTCTCGATGAGGTCGCGCGGAATCGCCGCGCTGTTCACGCGCACGAACGGCCGCGCGTGGCGCGCGCTCAAGCGGTGAATCGCCGCCGCCACCAGCTCCTTGCCCGTGCCCGACTCGCCGGTGATCAGCACGCGCGAGTCCGACGGCGCGACGCGCTCGATGAGCGCGCGCACGCGCGCCATCGCCGGACTCGTGCCCACCATCTCGCTCGTTAGGCCTAAGTCCTCGCGCAGCGACCGCGCCTCGCGGCGCGCGTGACGCAGCTCGAGCGCCGAGCGCAGCGTGAGCAGCACGCTCTCGGGCGTCAGCGGCTTCTCGAGAAAGTGGAACGCGCCCAGCTTCGTCGCCTTCACGGCGTCCGCGAGGCCGGCGCGCCCGCTCATCATCACCACCGGCACGTCGGGCAGCTGCTCGCGCAACCGCGTGAGCGTCGCCATCCCGTCGAGCTCGCCGGGCATCATGAGATCGAGCAGAATCGCGTCGGGCTCGCGCTCCGCCGCCAGCGCCGCGCCGTGCACGCCGGAGCTCGCGTCGCGGGTGGTGTATCCTTCGCCGACGAGCAGCGCCGCCACCATCCGGCGCAGGTTAGGCTCATCGTCGATGATGAGGATCTCCCCCAGTGGCGTCATCTCGGCGCGCTACCGCGCGTCGCTGCTGCCCGGCACGCGCGACGGCGCGTTCAGCGGCACGCCGCCCGGCCTGTTCGCGGGAAGCGCGTCCGGCGCCCGCTCGGACAACAGCTTGGTCGTGAACCGCTGGCCCTCCGAAATGCGCTCGATTTCCACCGCCATCGAATCGATGGCCTGCTCCATCCGCGTCAGCCGGTCGGTCAGATCGTTAGGCAACACCTTCGGATCGAGGCCGCGCTCCACGCGCTTGGCATGCGCCCGGGCCAACGGCAGCCCGACACAGATCACTGCGACCATCGCAAAGAATGCTAACGGAACGACGACATCAGGACCCACGAATCGTTTCCTCCAGCGCCGGCTCGGCCGGCGTCTCGTTGATGGGCAGCACGAAGCGGATCTCCGTGCCTTCGCCGGGACGGCTCGTCGCATCCACCGTCCCGCCATGCGCCAACACCGTCTGTCGCGCGATCGCCAACCCCAACCCCGTGCCGCCCGGCTTCTCGGTGACGTACGGATCCCAGATCCGTGCGAGTTGCTCCGGCGCGATCCCGCACCCGGTGTCGCGCACGCTCAGCTCGACCGCGTCCCCCCCCCGCAGCGCGCCGCCCCCATTCGAATGGCCACGAACCACATGCACGTGCACGTCGCCGCCGTCGCGACATGCATCGACCGCGTTCATCAGCACGTTCGACAACGCCCGCGCCAGCGCGTCGTAGTGCCCCGTCACGAACGGGACGTGCTCGTCGACGTACACGTGCACCGGCACGCGGTCTGTCGCGATCGCGCGCGCCGCATACCGCGCCAGCTCGCCCACATCGACCGATGCCGGCCGCCCATCCGGCAGCCGGCCGAACTGCGCGAAGTTGCGCGCCATCTCCTCCAGCCGCCGCGACTCCGTTTCCAACACATCCACTACGTCGGCAAGCCTCGGATCGGCGTCACGCTTGAGGCGCGCGACGGCCAGCCGAATCGGCGTGAGCGGATTCTTGAGCTCGTGTGCCACACGTCGCGCTGTCTCACGGAACGCCTCGAGCCGGCTTGCCTCGCGGTCGCGCTCCCGCGCCGCCTCGAGATCCGACGCCATCGCACGCATGCGTTGCCGTAACAGTTCGAACTCCGGCGCACCACGTCGCGGCGGACCTGCCGGCAGCGGCTCGCCTCGTGCAATGTGATCCGCCCACGCTACAATTTCACCGAGCGGTCGACTCAACTGCCGGCTCAAGTGTCCAGCCACTCGCGATGCCAGGAGCGCGACCAGCAACGAACCGATCAACGCGGTGACGATCACGAGCACCACCACGCGCGACGTCAAATACCCGACGCGTTTCGCCTGCACCAGTGAGGCGGCCAGTTCCCGCTCGTGCGCATCGACCGCCGCGCGCTGCGAGCTCGTGAGCGGCGCCGCACGCGCCGCCTCGATGGCGCGTCGCCCCGTGTTCGCCACGTTGTCCCACGCTTTGCTCGCGCTCAGCACCGGCAGCGTGCGACTCACCGCGATCGCCCCGCCAACCATCAACACCGTGGACGGGACCACCGCGAACAGCACCAAATACAGAAGTACGCGCGTGCGAAACGTGAAGCGACTCACGATCTCCTCGCTCGAGCCTTGAGACTCGGGGCACATCGTGTCCGATCGAGAGGAAATTAACCGCAGGAGGCTCGTCGCTCGATGCCGAACAGCACGATTCCCCTCGGGGCGGCGGCCGGCCAGCGTCTACCCGCCTCCGGTATCCAGCTATAGATTAACGCAATCGTGATCCGCCCCTTAGTCGCAGACTGATGTCGACCTCGTGGACCCTCGCACGCACGTTTGCAACGCGCGCTGAGGAGCACCCCGATCGCGCCATGTTGATCGCGGCCGGTCGCACGTGGTCCTACGGACAGGTGGATGCGAAAGCCGCGGCGCTCGCTGCGGCGTTGGGCGAGCTGGGCATCGAAGCGGACGACCGCATCGCGATCGTCATGCCCAACTGGCCCGAGTGGGTGATCACGCTGCTCGCTGCCGCAAAACTCGGCGCGACAGTCGTTCCGCTCAACGCTCGACTCAGCTATCACGAGCTCAAGTATCAGCTGCGGCACGCCGAGGTGTCCGCGGTGTTTGCAGCGGAGCGGCACGGCGGCATCGACTACCTCCAGATCTTCGAGGACATCATCGCCGAGCTGCCGGACCTGCTGTATCTCGTTACCGTCGGTGACGAGGAGTTGTGGTACGACGATAGGATCTTCCGCTTCGAGGATCTCTTGTCGAGTGGCGAAGGACGCGCGCTCCCACCGCGCGGCGAGGTCGATGACGATTCCGATCTCGCGCTGCTGTACACGTCGGGCACGATGGGAAAACCGAAAGGCGTGCGACTGTCTCACCGGAACCTTGTCGAAACCGCACTGCGTACCGGTGAGGCACTCGAGATGGATCCCGCCGATCGCGTGTTCGTCTCGGTTCCGTTGTTCACGATCTTCGGCTTTAGCATCGTAGTTGGTACGCTCGCCGCGGGCGCGACGGTGGTCTTGCAAGACACCTTCGATGCCGACCGCGCGATCGAGCTGCTCAAGCGCGAAGGCATCACCGTGATGCACGGCGTGCCCACGATCTACCACCTCATCATGCGGGCGCCCGGGTTCGACCCTGGTGCGTTCCCGCATCTCCGCACCGGTGTCGTTGCCGGCGGTCCGGTCCACGAAGATCTCGTGCGCCGCATTCGCCGGTGGTGCGATGTGCAGGTGGCCTATGGCCTCACCGAGACGGGGCCGACGGTGACGATCACCCGCTTCAACGATCCCGACGACAAGCGCCTAACCACGGTCGGGCGTCCGTTGCCGGGTGTCGAAATCAAAGCGGTCGACTTCGTCACCGGTGCACTGCACGGCCCCGAAGCAGTCGGCGAAATCGCCGTGCGGGGTCCGAACGTGATGCAAGGCTATGCCCGCATGCCCGCGGAGACTGCCCGGTCGTTCTCCCCGGAAGGCTTCTTCCTCACCGGTGATCTCGGCATCATCGACGAAGACGGCTACTTGCGGATTGTTGGGCGCACCAAGGAGACCATCGTGCGCGGTGGATATCAGATCTACCCGCGCGAAGTCGAAGATCTCTTGCGCGCGCACCCAGCGGTTGACGACGTCTGCGTGATCGGTGTCCCCCATGATGTCATGGGCGAGCTGGTCTGCGCGTGCGTCGTGCCAGTGGAAGGCGCGGTCATCACCGGCGACGAATTGAAAGATTTCGCCCGTGATACGATGGCCGACTACAAACTCCCTGATCTCGTCCGCTTCTTCGATACTTTCCCCATGACCGGGAGCGGGAAGGTGAAGCGGCGAGAGCTCGAGCGCACTGTGTCGCTCGAATACACTGCCACGATAGGAAGCTCATGAACTCACGCAACATACGATCGGGACCATCCCGGGGACCGGTCACTCCCGTGCATCGGGGGCCGCAAGCGGTGACGGCGCAGACCTACGGCGCCGCGCCCTTCGTTCACGCCCCGAATGCCGCCCTCCTCATCGACTTCGACAACGTCACGATGGGGATTCGCTCCGACCTGGGACACGAGCTGCGCAACCTGCTCTCGTCGGACATCATCAAGGGCAAGGTTGCTGTGCAGCGCGCGTACGCCGACTGGCGGCGCTATCCGCAGTACGTCGTTCCGCTCACCGAAGCCTCGATCGATCTGATCTGGGCCCCCGCGTACGGCTCGTCCAAGAAGAACGCGACGGACATCCGGCTCGCGATCGATGCGCTCGAGCTCGTGTTCACTCGGCCGGAGATCGGCACGATCATTCTGCTCTCGGGCGACTCGGATTTCTCGAGCCTCGTCATCAAGCTCAAGGAATACGGCAAGTACGTGATCGGTGTCGGCATTCGCGAGTC
Source organism: Gemmatimonadaceae bacterium (assembly GCA_036376535.1). Lineage (GTDB taxonomy): Bacteria > Gemmatimonadota > Gemmatimonadetes > Gemmatimonadales > Gemmatimonadaceae > JADGGM01. The sequence continues at coordinate 7,315 of DASVAC010000012.1, forward strand.
GTCGAGCGATCTGCTCGTCATGAATTGCGACGAGTACTACAGCTACAACGCGCTCGCCGGTCTCGTGAAGTCGGGTGAAGACGAACAGGTCTCACGCGATCCATGGGAGCTGGTGGTCGAAGCGGTGTCGCGCATGAAGCGAAACGGCGACGTGATGCGCGCCGACCGCTTGAAGCAGGTCATGCAGGACATCGACAATTCGTTCGACGAGAAGAACCTCGGCATGGCGAAGTTCTCGCGGTTCGTCACGGAGGCGGCCCAACGGGGGCTGCTGAAGCTGACGAAGCTCGAGAACGGGCAGATGGAAGTGGATGCCACCGCCGAGGGCGCCCCTCCCGTCGCCGCGGCGCCTCCGGCGCCGCGCGCGGCCGCGTCCTCGCCCTCAGGCCTAACGGAAGAGCGCGCGAACGGCACCGAGGACGGCGCGCGCCGCGGCCGCCGCAGCCGCGGTCGCGGACGCGACCGCAACCGCGGCGCCCCGGCGGGCGGAGGCACCCGCGAGGCGCACGCCGCGCCGGCGCCGGCCGAGCAGCCCGTCCAGGCGCCGAGCGGCGAGATGACCGGCGAGCGCCTCACGCGCGAGGAAGCACTCGACCTCGTGCAGCGCGCGGTGCAGCACGTGAACGCCACGGCCGCCGAGCCCGTGCCCGCTGCCTCCGTTAGGCGCGCGGCGCGCGAGCTGTTGGGCCGCGACAGCGAGTCGCTCAACGAACGGTTCTTCCACCGCATCCTGCGCGACGCGCACGATGCGGAGCGCATCGACCTCCGCCGGCATGGCGAGGACTACGAGGTGGCGCCCGCCGCCGCCCGCGCGGCTGCCGCCGCGCCGGCGTCGCCGGCCGCCACCGCCGCGTCGGCCGACGTCGCGGCCGACGCCAGCCAGGCCCAACGGAGCGCCGCGAACGCGGCGTCCCTCCGCCGCGGCATGCGCCACCGCGGCATGCGCACCAGCCGCGGCGGCGAGCTCCCGCCTGACCTGCTCTCCGTCGGAGTCGTCGGCCTCGCGCCCGCCGCTGCCGTGGTGGCGGAACCGGAGCCAGTCGTCGCATCCGCTCCCGCGCCCGAAGCCGAGGCGTCGGCGGCTGAAGCACCGGCCGCCCCGCCGCGTTCGCGCAGCCGTCGCGGCGGAAAGTCCGGCGCACGCGGCCGGACCAGCAAGGCGACCGCCGCCGTCGCCGCCGGGTCGGACGCACCGGCCGCCAAGCCGCGGCGTTCCCGCGGCGGGGGGCGCGCCAAGAAGAAGGCGGCCGAGCCCACGACCCCGCCCGTGGGAGGCGAAGGATGACCGAGAACGCCGCGCGGACCGCGCGGCGTTCTCGCATCGCGGCGCACCAGCGTCCGCTGCCGCGGTCGTTCTACGACCGCGTCACGGAGCTGGTGGCCCGCGAGTTGTTAGGCGCGATCCTGTGGTGCGCGTCGCCCGAGGGCGTGGCCGCCGGCCGTATCGTCGAGACCGAAGCGTACGTGGGCGAACACGACGGCGCCTGCCACGCCGCCGCCGGCCTAACGCAACGCACGCGCTGGCTCTACGGGCCGCCGGGCATCGCGTACGTCTATTTCATCTACGGCGTCCACTGGTGCTTCAACGCGGTCACGCGCGGTGAAGGACTACCGAGCGCCGTGCTCGTGCGCGCGCTCGAGCCGGTCGATGGGGTGCCGCTCATGCGCCGCCGCCGCGGCGACCCGGAGCACGATCGCAACTTGACTAACGGACCCGGCAAGCTCTGCGCCGCGCTCGCCATCACGGGCGCGGCCAACGGCGCGCGGCTCGACCGGCCGCCGCTCTCGATCCTGCGCGGCCACGGCGTCCCCGACGCCCAGGTCGGCAACTCGGCGCGCATCGGCATCACGCGCGCCGCCGATTGGCCGCTCCGCTGGTACATCAAGGACAATCCGTTCGTCTCGCGCGCGCCGCGCGTCGCGCCGCGTCGCCCGCGCGCACATGGCCGCTGACGCGCCGGCGGTTTCCGATCGGGCGCGGCGCATCTATCGCGACGCGATCGTCATCGACACGCACAACGATCTCGTCACCAAAGTGCTCGACGAGGGATACGACCCCGGCGTCCGCCACACGCCCGCGCAGGGACACACCGATGTGCCGCGCCTCATCGAGTCGGGCATCACCGCGCAGGTGCTCGCCGCGTGGATCGATGCGCCGTATGCCCAACGCGGGCCCGGCGCCTCGTTCGCGCGTGCGCTCCGCTACATGGATGAGATCCACGCGCTCGTCGGCGCGCACGCCGGCGCGCTCCGGTTGGCGACCACGGCGGCCGACGTGCGCCGCGCCAAGGCCGACAGCGTCGTCGCGATTCTCATCGGCGTCGAGGGCGGTCACGCGATCGAGGATTCGCTGGACAACCTGCGCGAGCTCAAGCGCCGCGGCGCGTGCTACCTCACGCTCACGTGGAACAACGGCAACGCGTGGGCCGGCTCGTCCATCGGCTCGGGCGACACGCGTACCGGCGGCCTCACGACCTTCGGCCGCGCCGTGATCGCCGAGCTCAACCGGTTAGGCATGATGGTCGACGTGTCGCATACGTCGAGCGAGACGCTGGCCGATGTCCTCGCCGCCTCCGCCGCACCGGTGATCGCGTCGCACTCGAGCGCCCGCGCCGTCGCCGACCATCCGCGCAATCTCACCGACGACGAGCTGCGCGCGATCGCCGGGCGCGGCGGCGTGGTGTGCGTCAACTTCTATTCACGATTCATCGAGGTGCGGATGCGCGACGCCATGGACGCCGCCGAAGCGCGCGTCGAGCGCGAGCCCGCCGGCACGGCCGCCCAACGCGCCGCGCGCCTGGACGAGCTGCTCGCGCGCATCCCGCCCACGCCGCTGTCGATCCTCATCGACCACGTCGACCACGTGGCGCGCGTCGCGGGGATCGACCACGTGGGCCTGGGCAGCGACTTCGACGGCATCCGCCTCACGCCCGCCGGCGCCGACGACGTCACGGCGTTCCCGCGCATCGCCCAGGCCCTCCTCGATCGCGGCTATTCCGACGACGACGTTCGCAAGGTTTTGGGCGCGAACGTCCTACGACTCATGGACGACGTGCTCGGTTAGTCTGCGCCGGCATCTACGCTCACATGTCTCGTCAAGAAAACGGCAACTGCCTTGAAAGGATAACAAAAGGGAAACAAAGGATAACGAAAGTGATCGTGCTGCGCGGATGGGAGTACGGTGCCTAACGGGTGAGAAGCGTTTTGTTGTTAAAAACGGGTCTTCCGAGAATTTCGGGAAATGTCGTAGGCGCGAACCGACGGCAAGGCGATGCACCGGCTGCGGGTCCGCCTTCACTGTGTGACAAGCATTTACGAGTTGATAGCGGACGCACCGGACACGCACGGACAAGGCGGACTGAATTGGTAGCTGCTCGAGGTATCAGCGCTCGAAACCAGACGAGTAGTTCTTGTCTTTTCCGGTCGTGTCCGGCCTTGTCCGCGTTCACGGTCGTGAGACTCTCCTCCTCGGCGGAGGCGGATTCACGAGCGCTCAGTCGTGCTCGCGTGTCCGCCTCCGCTGTCGGACACGCGCTGCCTCTTCCCGGAAATTCCTGAAGAACCTTAAAAACCAAAAGAGCGTCACCAGCCAATGAGCGACCGTACTCCCCTCCGCGCAGCACGATCACTTTCGTTATCCTTTGCTTCCCTTTTGTTATCCTTTTCAAATCAGTTGCCGTTTTTCCTTGACGATCCCCACCACCCGTCCAGCCCCAGAGCTTTACGCGCAACAAAAAAGGAGCCGCGTCTAACGCGGCTCCTCAGGTCAGGTCCTAACAGATTGCGATTGCGTCGTTACTGGGGCCTGTCGATCGACGAACCGACGTTGTACCGGATCCCGCCTTCCAGCATGTACGTCGACCGGCCGTTCATCAGGAAGTTCGCTGCCGACGGCATGTAGCTCACCTGGCCGAAGAGCGAAAAGCGGCGATAC
>DASVAC010000013.1:0-4503 GCA_036376535.1 Gemmatimonadaceae bacterium
TTGGTGAGCTTTTCGCGCTCGACGCCGAGCTCCTTGGCGATGATTTCCTTGACCTTCTCCTCGAGATCCGCCATGGACGTGGTCCTCAATTGGGTGTGGTTGAGGTGCAATTTACGCGTCGCCAAACGGTACGGAAAGCTACATGACCATGCCGCCGTCCACCACGAATACGTGTCCCGTGATGTACGACGCATGCTCCGATGCAAGGAACGCGACGAGCCCTGCGATGTCGGCCGGTGTGCCGAGTCGTCCCAGGGGAATTTGCGCCGACAACTGCTCGCGCGCATCGGGCGTGAGCGCTTTCGTCATGTCGGTATCGATGAATCCCGGTGCGATGGCGTTGGCCAGCACGTTCCGTGAGGCGAGCTCTTTCGCGACCGATTTGGTCAGGCCGATGAGCCCTGCCTTGCTCGCGGCGTAGTTGGCTTGCCCCTTGTTTCCGGTGATGCCGACCACGCTCGTGATATTGATCACGCGTCCCCACCGCCGCTTCATCATCCCGCGCGCAGCGGCGCGCGTCGCGGCAAATGCGCCGCGAAGATTGGTGTCGATCACCGCATCCCAATCTTCGTCTTTGATGCGCACGAGAACGTTGTCGCGCGTGAGGCCCGCGTTGTTGACGAGAATGTCCAACGAGCCCAACGCTCGTTCGACCTCGTCGACCAATCGTTGGGCATCACCGGCCTGACCGAGATCGGCGGCGAATCCTTGCGTGGCGCTGCCAATGGACGCCGCTGCGTGTGTCGCGCGATCTGCGTCGCGTCCCGCGATTGCGACCTTCGCGCCCGCGCGAGACAGCGCCGTCGCGATCTCGAGACCGATGCCGCGTGTGCCGCCGGTGACGAGCGCCGTGCGTCCGGTGAGGTCGATGGGAATCATGCGAGTCGTTGATGAAGAGCTTCGACGTCGGCCACCGTGCCGCACGGCATTGTTTGCGCGCCGGGCACGATACGCTTCACGAGATTCGACAGCACGGTTCCTGGTCCGAGCTCCACGAAGACGGCGCCCGGATGATCCGCTGCGAGTCGCTGCACGAGCGCGGTCCAACGCACGGGCGACGTGAGTTGTCGCACGAGCAATGTCTTGGCCGTTTTCGCATCGCGCACGGGCTCGGCGCTCACGTTGGACGACACGGGGAACGACGGCGCGCGCATCGCGGCTGCATCGAGCGCACGCTCGAGCCCGGCGGCGGCCACTTTCATGAGCGGCGAATGGAACGCGCCGCTCACATTCAATCGGATGACGCGTTTGGCCCCCGCGTCCTTGGCGAGCGCCATTGCGCGCTCGACGGCCGCGACTTCACCCGAGATGACGAGCTGTTCGGGCGTGTTGTAGTTGGCTGGGACCACGACTCCGCCTTCGGCGCTCGCGGTGGCGCACGCGCGCTCCACGGCATCTTCACCGAGTCCGAGGATCGCGGCCATCGCACCCGGCCGCTCGACGCCGCTGGCGAACATCAGCTCGCCGCGCGTGCGCACGAGGCGAATCGCATCGGCGAGCGAGAGCGCGCCTGCCGAGTGATATGCCGTGAATTCGCCCAACGAGTGTCCGGCCGCGGCGCGCACGTGCGGCCGCGCGCGTTCGCGGATGAGCGCCCACGCCGCCGCGCCGTGCGCGAGCAGCGCCGGTTGGGCATTCTGCGTGGAGGTGAGCTGGTCGTCGGGTCCGTCGAAGCACAGCGACGAGAGCGCGATGCCCAACGTGCGGTCCGCTTCGTCGAACACGGCGCGCGCCGCCGGAAACGCTGCGGCGAGGTCCTTCCCCATGCCCAGCTTCTGAGACCCCTGGCCGGGAAAGAGTAGAATCAGGTCCATGTGCGTGCCGCGGCCGGTCAGAACCGGATGACCATCGAGCCCCACGTGAACCCTGCGCCGAACGCCACCAGCAGGACCGTCATGCCTTCCGTGATGCGTCCGGCGGCGATCGCTTCGTCGAGCGAGATCGGAATCGACGCCGACGAGGTGTTGCCGTAGCGCCCGACGTTCACGAACACTTTCTCCATCGGGATGCCGGCGTGCTTGGCGGTCGCTTCGATGATGCGCACGTTGGCCTGGTGCGGGACCAGGAGGTCGATGTTCGACGCATCGAGGTTCGCGCGCTCGAGTGCGCGGTCGGCGGCTTCGCACATCATGCGGACCGCGTGCTTGAACGTTTCGCGTCCCGACATCTTCACGAGGTGCGTCCGTTGGGCGAGCACGTCGGCGGACATGGGAACGGTGGCGCCGCCGTGCGGGCGGTACAGCAGGTCGGCGAGCCTGCCGTCGCTGCGCATGAACGTCGAGAGGATGCCCTTCCCGTTGCGCGCGGGGCGCACGACGGCCGCGCCGGCCGCGTCGCCGAACAGCACGCACGTGGAGCGGTCGGTCCAGTCGAGGATGGCGCTCATCTTTTCCGACGCGGCGACGAGGACGGTCTCGGCGCTCTTGGAGGCGATGAGGCCTTCGGCGACCGTTAGGCCGTAGAGGAATCCGGAGCACGCCGCGCCGATGTCGAACGCGACGGCGCGGTCGGCGTCGATGGCCGCCTGGAGGTCGACCGCGGTAGCCGGGAGCAGGCGGTCGGGCGTCGCGGTGCTGAGGACGATCGTGTCGAGGTCGGCGGCGGTGATGCCGGCGCGCTCCATCGCGATGCGCGATGCGTTGGCGGCCATGCTCGCCGTGCTATCGTTAGGCCCGGCGATGTGGCGCTCGCAGATGCCGGTGCGCTCGACGATCCACTCGTGGCTCGTCTCGAGGCCCATCGCCGCGAACTCCTGGTTGCGCAGGATGCGCTCGGGCGCATAGTGCCCGATGCCGGCCAGCTCGACCAAGGGCCGCGTCATGACTGGGGGACCGTGTTGGCGCTCAGCCGGCGGCCGATGTGCTCGACCATGCGCCGCTCGACAGCGCGCAGCGCGACGCCGATGGCGTTCTTGATGGCGCGGGGCGACGAGCTGCCGTGGGAGATGATGCTCACGCCCTTCACGCCTAACAACGGCGCGCCGCCGTAGTCCGAGTAGTCGAAGCCCTTGAAGATCTTGGCGAGGACATCCTTCGGCACGCCCCCTTTCGTCATCATCGACATGATCATGCCGGGCACCGACTCGTAAAACTTGAGGACCACGTTCCCGACGAAGCCATCGCACACGACGACGTCGATGACGCCGCGTTCGCTGCCGCCGGTGAGAATGTCGCGGCCTTCGACGTTGCCGGCGAAGTTGAGGTCCGTCGCCTCGAGCAGCTTGTGCGCATCCTTGACCGCCGCGTTGCCCTTCTCCGGCTCCTCGCCGATGCTCAGCAGGCCCACGGCGGGATTGGCGCGGTCCAGAATGTCTTCGGCGTAGACGGCGCCTAACCGGGCGAACTGGACGAGCTCTTCGGCGGAGCAGTCGACGTTGGCGCCGGCGTCGAGCACGACCACGGGGTTCCGCTGCGTGGGGAACGTGGTCGCGATGGCGGGCCGCGTTAGGCCGGCGTGCAGCTTGAGGAGGAACACCGACGCCGCCATCTGCGCCCCGGTGTTCCCCGCCGAGACGAAGGCGTCCGCCTTGCCCGTGGCGTGGAGCTTGAGTCCGATGGCCATCGAGCTATTCGGCTTGGATCGGATGGCCGCTGTGGGCTTCTCCGACATCTCGATGACGTCGGGTGCATCGACGACACTGATGCGCTCGCGGATGCCGGCCGGCAGCCCAGTGGCCGCGCCGAGCTGGGTGTCGAGCTCCGCGCTCACTTCATCGGTGCGCCCAACGAGTGTCATCGTGTGGGCGGGGTCGAGCTCGGCCAGTGCGAGGAGGGCGCCGGCGATCGGCACTTCGGGCGCGCGATCGCCGCCCATCGCATCCAACGCGATGCGTGCCAACGCTATGCTTCCTTGGCTTCGACCCGCTGCTCGCCGGCGTAATAGCCGCACTCAGGACAGACGTGGTGCGGCCGCTTCATGCTCTGGCACCGCGGGCACGCCTGGATCGCGATCGGCGCCGCGGCTTTGTGCGTGTTCCGCGCGCGCTTCTTCCGCTTCGACGTGCGTCGCTTGGGGACGGCCATGGGAGATCAACCGAAAGTGTGAAAGGTGGGGCTCAGTGCGAAACTCGGCGGGCGGCGGTCAAGCCGGCCCAGCGCGAGTCGGTTTCGGGCGGACAGGAGCACGGTCCGGCGTTCAGATCGGCACCGCACCGCGCGCAGAGGCCGCTACAGTCGTCGCGGCACAGCACGTAGTCGGGCGCAGCGAGCATCCACTGCTCTCGAACGGCGGGACGGAGGTCGATGTTCTGTGCATGTGTTGGAATGCGATACGCGTCCGGATCATCGGCCACTTCGTCGCCGGGCTCGACAAACAGGACGTGCACTTCTTCGGACACCGAGGTGGAGACGTCCTTGAGGCAGCGCCGGCACGCGACGGCCGCTTTGGCTTCGATTCGACCGCTCCAGTAGTAGCGCCCGGTTCCGGCCCGAGAGAGCCGCCCCGTGGCGTGTACCGGGGTAGCGGGTAGGACGTCACCCTCGGTCCAGACGGGGTCATCGAGCT
>DASVAC010000014.1:0-49551 GCA_036376535.1 Gemmatimonadaceae bacterium
GAGCCATACTTCGATCGGCAGACCGAAATCTTCGCGCTCGGTCTGCACAAGACGGGACGGTTCCCGTTTGCGCACGCGGATGAGCTGCACCCCGATACGTCGGCAGTGCCCAGGAAGCCCGCACCGCGCGCAGGAACGGCAACCAAAGCCGCCAACGTGCCGGCGGTCGATTCCACGTCGGTCACGATCGACACGGCGGGCATCTCCGAGCGTCTGTATCGCGTGCCGGTCGATCCGGGGAACTACGGCGCGCTGTCCACCGACGGCGCGCACCTCTTCTTCGTGTCGGTCGACCCGGCGCCGCCGCGCAAGACCACGCTCCACGTCCTCCCGATCACGCGTGTCGACCCGAAGATCACCGCGCTGCTCGCGGACATCCGCAGCTACGAGCTCTCGGCCGACCGCAAGAAGCTGCTCGTTAGGCGCGGCGACGACCTGTTCGTATTCGATGCGGGCACGCGCACCCCGGAGAAGCTGGACGAAACGAAGGTCGACCTGTCGGGATGGAAGCTGCGCATCCAGCCGCGGGAGGAATGGCAGCAGATGTATCGCGAGGCCTGGCGGCTCGAGCGCGACTACTTCTACGACCGCAACATGAACGGCATCGACTGGGCGGCGATGCGAAAGAAATACGAGCCGCTGGCGGCCCGGGTGACCGACCGCAACGAGCTGTCGGACGTGTTCGGGCAGATGATCGGCGAGCTGTCGGCGCTGCACATGTTCGTGTACGGCGGCGACATGCAGGCGTCCACGGAACAGATCGAGACCGGCTCGTTAGGCGCCGAGCTATCGCGGGACGCGAAGGCCGGCGGGTATCGCGTGGCGCACGTGTACCGCAGCGACCCGGATGACCCGGACGGCTTGTCGCCGCTGGCGCGCGCCGGCGTCGACGTGCGCGCCGGCGATGTGATCGTCGACGTGAACGGGACGCCCGCGTTGTCCGGCCCATCGTTGGGCGCGCTCCTCCGCAATACGGCCGGCACGCAGGTGCGATTGCGCGTGCAGGGCGCGGGCACGGCGACGCGCGACGTGATCGTCGAGCCCGTGACCGCGCGGGCCGCGTCCAACTTGCGGTACAACGAGTGGGAGTACACCCGGCGGCTCCTGGTCGACAGCCTGAGCCACGGCCGCATCGGCTACGTGCATCTGCGCGCGATGACCAGCACCGACATTGCGCAGTGGGAACGCGATTTCTATCCGGTGTTCAACCGCGACGCGCTGATCGTGGACGTGCGCAACAACGGCGGCGGCAACATCGACTCGTGGATTCTCGAGAAGCTGATGCGTCATGCGTGGATGTTCTGGCAGCCGCGCACCGGCGCGCCGTACTGGAACATGCAGGAAGCCTTTCGCGGACCGATGACCGTGCTGGTGAACGAGCACACGGCGTCGGACGGCGAAGCGTTCGCGTACGGGTTCCGCGCGCTCGGGTTAGGCAAGCTCATCGGCACGCGGACCTGGGGCGGTGAGATCTGGCTGTCCTCCTCGAACATTCTCGCCGACCGGGGCATCGCGACGGCCGCGGAGATGGGCGTGTACGGGCCCAACAGCGAGTGGCTCATCGAAGGACACGGCGTGGATCCCGACGTCGTCGTGGACGACACGCCGCACCAGACCTTCCTCGGCCACGATGCGCAGCTCGAGATGGCGGTGCGGACGTTGATGGATCAGTTAGCCAAGCAGCCGCCGAGTGTGCCGAAGCCGCCCACGTATCCGCACAAGGGACCGTGACCGGACGGAGCACCCGTCCAAGGGGAATGGGGAAGCCCTCGCTGGCGCTCGCTTGGGGAAGCGCTGCGCTTGGGGAAGCGGCAGCGACGCTGCCTTGGGGAACGGAACAACATCAATGATCTGCGCGACTGGAGTGCCATGCGCGAGACCTCGCGATCCGGCACTCTCGACCCACGGACAACTGATGTCCTTCCGTTCCCCGTTCCCCAAGCGCAGCGCTTCCCCAAGCGAGCGCCAGCGAGCGCTTCCCTCTTCCCCGCTCGGGGGGTATTCCACTCGACGCTAGTTGCCTAACGGCCCTCAGTAGGCGTCGTTGCCGTCGTCCTCCTCCTCGACGCCGGGCATGCCGCGCGGATCGGGCTTGACCGTGAACGGCTGCGTGTAGGCCTTGCCGTTTACCGTTAGGCGCGCCGTGAAGGTGCCGAGCAGCGGAATGCGCCGCCGACCAAATCCGCCGCCGCCCCCGCCCGGGCCGCCGCGCGGCATGTCCTTCACCGGTAGCCATACGATCCGGTGCATGCCCGCGGACATCGCGAACGGCACCGGCGCGGGTCGCCACAGCGCCGTGGTGTTCGGCAATCCCGGCCGGCGCCTCGCGGGGCCGCCGCCTGCCTCGGCCTCGGCAGGTGCGCCGCTCGAGAACGTGTGCACCACCTGGCCGGAAGCATCCAGGATCTCGAGCGTCACCGGGCCCGACGGCTCGGCCTTGAGGAAGTAGTCGATCGCCGCTCCGTTAGGCGGGTTCTCCGCCTGCGGCTCGTCCTTCTGCAGCGGCGTGCCGTTGTCGCCGCCCTGATTGTAGTAGATCGCGTCCGTTGGCTTGAACAACACCACATCGCTGGCCAGCTGCGATGCCTCCGCCTGGCGCAGCGGTGTGATGTCGTCGATCACCCAGAAGCCGCGGCCGTGCGTGCCCACGATGAGATCGTTCTGGTACACCTCGAAATCGCGCACCGACGTGGTCGGCAGATTGAGCTGCAGCGGCAGCCACGAGTCGCCATCGTCGAACGAAACGAATGCGCCGCGCTCGGTACCCGCGAACAACAGGCCGCGACGTGCGGGATCTTCCTTCACCGTGTGCACGTAGAGACCGGGTGGCAGGCCCTTCGTGATGCGCTGCCAGGTCTTGCCAAGGTCGCGCGTGCGATAGATGTACGGTTCGTAATCTTGGAGTTGATGCCGGTCGACGCTCGCGTACGCCGTGTTGAAGTCGAAGTGCGACGCCTCGATCATCGTCACGCGGCTCCACGCGGTGAGCACGGGCGGCGTCACGTTCTGCCAGTGCGCGCCGTTGTCCATCGTCACCTGAATGTTGCCGTCGTCGGTGCCGATCCACACCATGGGCACGAGGATGGGCGACGGCGAGATGGTGTAGATCACACCGCGCTGTCCGTTAGACCCGGTGTCCGCGGCGGCAGCCGCGTCCATCCCTTGCGGGACGCCAGGCTTCGGGCGCGTGAGGTCCGGACTCAAGCGCGTCCACGTTTGCGCGCAGTCCGTCGAACGGAAGAGATACTGGTTGCCGTAGTAGAGCGACCGCGGGTCCGCACGCGATACCACGAGCGGCTGCGTCCAATCGGCGCGTGCCGTGTCGCCCTTTGGAACTTCCGGTGCCGTGGTGCCGGCCACCGGGGCATTGAGCGCGAGATCGTAGCGTTGGCCCGTGCCGCCGAACACGATGCCCGGGTGCAGCGGATCGCCAGCCGTGTATCCGCTCTCGCCACCGGCGCCGATCGGCTCCCAATCGCGCATCGAGATCTCGCCGAACTTGCCGCGCGAACGCACGGCCACGGCGCCGCTGTCCTGCTGCGCGCCGGTCACCCAATACGGGAAGCGATAGTCGACAGAGACGTGATAGATCTGCGCCGTCGGCTGATTGAGCCACGAGCTCCATGTGACATCGCGCGGATCTTCGGTTTTCGCGTTGCGCGTGATCACCGTGCCTTGATCGCTCGCCACGATCATCGTGTTCGGATCATCGGGCGACACCCACGGCTGATGGTAGTCATCGCCGCCGGGCGAGCCGCGCAACGGCACCCACGTGTGTCCGCCATCAATGGAGCGCGACACCGACACGTTGCTCACGTACACCACGTCGGCGTTCTTCGGATCGACCGCGATGTGCTCGAAGTACCATCCGCGTCCCCAGAGTGCGGAGTCGTTGGACAAGCGCGTCCACGTCCCGCCGCCGTCGTCGGAGCGGAAGAACCCGCCTAACCCTGGGACGCCCACGCCGAAGCGGCGCGCGGCCACCGCGGCCTGCGACGTGTCCACGGGGATGCTCGGATCGGGGACGAGATCATCGATCACCGCGTACACACGCTGCGGATTTGCGGGACACACGGCGATGCCGGATTTGCCGATGCCTTCCTTCGGAAGCCCATTCGTTAGCTCGGTCCACGAGTCGCCGCCATCGGTCGACTTGTAGAGGCCGCCTCCGGGTCCGTTGGTCGGCGCGTACACGAACCAGGGTGGACGGCGCGTGTTCCAGAGTCCCGCGTAGATCACGCGCGGGTTGGTCGGGTCGATCACGACCTCCACCGCGCCGACATTCTCGTTCTTGAACAACACCTTCTTCCACGTGCGGCCGCCGTCCGTGGAGCGGTAGACGCCGCGGTCCGTGCTCGGGCCATAGAAGTTGCCGATCGCCGCGACGAACACAGTGTTCGGGTCTGTGGGGTGCACCGCGACCTTGCCGATGTGCTGCGTGCCATCGAGACCGATGTGCGTCCACGTCTTGCCGGCGTCGGTGGACTTGTACATCCCGTTGCCGAAGCCCGTCGAATCGCGCAGCGTGCACTCGCCGCTGCCCACGTACACCGTGTCGGCCGCCGATGGCGCGACAGCCACGGCACCGATCGAGGCGACGGGATTGGCGTCGAATACCGGCTCCCACACGCGACCGGCGTCGATCGTTTTCCAGAGACCGCCGTTCACCGAGCCCGAATAGAATTCGTTAGGCCGACCGGGTACCCCGGTCACGGCATCGGTACGTCCCCCGCGGAACGGGCCGAGGAGTCGCCACCGCAACCCGGAGAAGAGGGGCGAGAGGTCGCCCGCCGGTGCGCCGAGCGCAGTCGGCGCGTCCGCCATCGTGTGCGCCGATTGACGGACCAGGTCCCGTACGACCGACGGCGTGTGGGGAAAGAAGGTGAGCGCGCCACCGAACAGGCCGGCACGCACGAGGAAGTCGCGCCGCGTCACGTCGTTGTCGGGACGTTCCGGTTCCGGGCGCGGGAGGTTGTCTCGTGTCTCCACGGTCAGGTCTCGTTTGTGTGCGGGGCATGCATGCTTTCGCAGTGCAACGCGTGAGTCGCACGCGTCGCGCAGTCAAATAGGCCGCGGTACAGCGCGTGTCAAGCGACACGCGTAGATTTCAGCGCTGCGCGTATGCGATGGGATCGCGGACGCCCGCGGCCTCGAAACCCCGCAGGCGAAGCAGACATGCGTCGCAGTGCCCGCACGCCTCGCCCGTGGGCAACGGGTCGTAACAGCTGCACGTTTCGGAGTAATCCACGCCTAACGAAACGCCGAGGGAAATGATCTCGGCCTTCGAGAGGTGGAGGAGCGGGGCGTGAATCCGAAAGCGGCTCGTGCCATCGACGCCGGCCTTGGTCGCCAGATTGGCGAGTCGCTCGAACGCGTCGATGAAAGCGGGGCGACAGTCCGGATACCCGGAGTAGTCGAGCGCGTTTACACCAATGAAAATGTCTGCCGCGCCCAGCGTCTCGGCGAACGCGAGAGCGAGTGCGAGGAACACCGTGTTGCGCGCCGGCACGTATGTGACCGGGATGCCGGCGCCGATGTCGCGCTCGTCGCGATCCTTGGGCACCGGAATGTCCGCCGTGAGCGCGGATCCGCCGAACGCGCGGAGATCGAGATCGATGATCTCGTGTCGCGCGACACCCATCCGTTGGGCGATGCGTGCGGCCGCGTCGAGCTCGGCGGCGTGCCGCTGACCGTAGCGAACCGAGAGCGCGGACACGTCGAAGCCATCGCGCAGCGCGACGGCGAGCACGGTCGTCGAGTCGAGCCCGCCGCTCAACAGCACCACGGCGCGCGGTCGAGGCGTGTCAGTCATGCCGTACAAGCTACGCGGTCACAGCAGCAATGGAGAGAGCTGCTGTTTCTTGAGAGGCGGGGGCATCGCGAATATGTTGCAAGTATGAGCGCAATCAGACCTTCTGCGACCGCCGCGGAGCGCTGGCCCGATCTGCCGTTCGACTCGTGGGCGGATACGCAAGCGACGCTGCACATGTGGACGCAGATCGTTGGGAAGACGCGCCTCGCGCACGCGCCAATGGTGAATCACTGGTGGCAGGTCGCGCTGTACGTCACGCCGCGCGGTCTCACGACCTCGGCGATGCCGGCGCGCGATGGCGTGCGGACGTTCTCTGTCGATTTCGATTTCATCGACCACCGCCTCGACATCCGCTCGAGCGACGGACGCTCCGCGTCGTTGCCGCTGGTTCCGCAATCGGTGGCGGACTTTTATATGACATACGTAGCGGAGCTCGGGGCGCTCGACCTCGAGGCGGGCATTCATCCGGTGCCGAACGAGGTCCCGGTGGCCACGCCCTTCGCGCAGGATCGCGAACACGCGTCGTACGACGCCGAGGCCGCGCACGCGTGGTGGGTCATCATGTGTGAATCGCACCGCGTGTTGGAGCGATTCCGCGGGCGGTTCCTCGGCAAGTGCAGCCCGACGCATTTCTTCTGGGGCAGCTTCGACCTGGCGCAGACGCGATTCTCCGGCCGCCGCGCGCCGCGCCACGGCGGCGGTGCGCCTAACTGTCCCGACCGGGTGATGGTGGAAGCGTACTCGCACGAGTGCGCGAGCGTCGGGTTGTGGCCCGGCGGTCCGGGCACGGGGCCGACGTTCTACGCGTACACGTATCCGGAGCCCGCGGGCTACGCGGCGCGCGCGTTGCGTCCGGCGGGCGCGGGATACGACCAGACGATGCGCGAATTCATCATGCCGTACGACGTCGTTAGGCGCGCCGCGTCGCCGGACGATGCGATCCTCGATTTTGCCCAGTCGGCGTACGACGCCGCAGCAGAGTTAGGCAAGTGGGACGGGGACCTCCAGCGGCCGTAGAGCGGTCAAGGCGCGGACACAGCCGCGCCTTGTCCGCTCTCACGGGAGGCCGATGAGCTTGTGCATCTGCAGCGAGAGACGCCAACGCGGGTGGGCGAGGCAGTAGGCGAGCGCGCGCTGCGTATTCTCCTCGCGGTGCGGCCCGTCCATGGGCTGCAAGGAGAAAAATCGGAACGCGAGTGATTCGAATCGCTCGGGCTGCGCTTCCGGTTCCTTCTGTGGATACACGAGCTTGAGCTCGTCACCCGACTTGAGGCGCAGCGGCGCTCCGGCCTTGGGACTCACGCAGATCCAGTCGAGGTCGGGCGGCGCGGGCTGGGTCCCGTTGGTCTCGACGGCTACCTGGAAGCCGACATCGTGGAAGGCGTCGATGAGGGACACGTCGAGCTGCAACAGCGGCTCGCCGCCGGTACAGACGACCAGCGGAGTACCCGCCGCATGCCGGCCATCGCGCCACGTGCGGAGCGCCGCTTGCGCCAGCGCTTCCGGGCTAGCGAAGCGGCCGCCGCCCGGACCGTCGGTACCGACGAAATCCGTGTCGCAGAACGTGCAGACCGCGGCGGCGCGATCGCGCTCGAGACCGGTCCACAGGTTGCAACCCGCGAAGCGGCAGAACACGGCGGCGCGGCCCGTCTGCGCGCCTTCGCCCTGCAGCGTGTAGTAGAGCTCTTTGACCGCGTACGTCCGCGACACGAAGGCCTGTCCTCTCCGTTAGGCACGCAGCCGCATGATCCAGCCGCTCTCATGAAATCTCGGCGTGTCGAGGCGCCACCGCCAGCGGCGCGGGCATCGAGGCGTCTGAGATTCTGACCGCAGGTGACAGAGACGTGGGGGAAGAGGGAAGCGCTCGCTGACGCTCGCTTGGGGAAGCGCTGCGCTTGGGGAAGCGGCGGCGACGCCGCCTTGGGGATTGGAAGGACATCAGTTGCCCCTGGGTGGAGAGTGCGGGATCGCACGGCCCCGCGCCCGGCACTCCAGTCGCGCAGACCATGGATGTTGTTCCGATCCCCAAGGCGGCGTCGCCGCCGCTTCCCCAAGCGCAGCGCTTCCCCAAGCGAGCGTCAGCGAGCGCTTCCCCATTCCCGAGTGCCCCACCCACGCGTCGTTGACGAAGGCTGCGGGCGCGCGCATTCTGTGCGCATCGCAGTGCCCTGCACCGGACCCGGCGACACTCCACCTTTGACGCCGCCGCGAAGATCCGATCACCTCTTCCGTTAGGCAAATGCCGGAATCGATTCCCGGCGCGCGCGCGGCCGTCGAACGGCTGCGCACGCACCCTGCGCTCCCACTCGTCGCGACGCCGACGCCCATTCACGAGATGGCGGGCCTGCGCGCTGCGCTCGGCGGCGGACCACGCCTGCTCGTCAAGCGCGACGACTCCATCCCGTTCGGCTTCGGCGGCAACAAGGTGCGCAAGCTCGCCTTCGTCGCCGCGCAAGCCGTGGCCGAGGGCGCCGATGCGCTGGTCACGACGGGAGGCATCCAGTCGAACCATGCGCGCGTCACGGCCGCCGTGGCCGCCACGCTCGGCATGCGTTGCGTGCTGATCGCGAACGGGTCGCGGCAAGAGCGGCCGACAGCCAATGCCCTGCTCGATGCGCTGCTGGGCGCCGAGGTGCGCTACGTGTCGTCGCGCGAGGAACGCAACGCGGCCATCGACGACGCCATGGCGCAGCTCGCGCGCGACGGCCGCACACCGTTCAAGATTCCGCTCGGCGCCTCCACTCCGTTAGGCGCGCTCGGATTCGCGCGCGCCGTGGGCGAGATGCTGGATCAGGGGCCGGCGCCGGACATCATTTACCACTCGAGCTCGTCCGGCGGGACGCAGGCAGGATTGCTGGCCGGCTGCGCGCTGCACGGCCTTGCGACGCGCGTGGTGGGCGTGAGTCCGGACGACCCGGTGGCGTCGATCGCCGGCCGCATCCGCGACGTCATGGAGGGGATGGGTCCATTGTTAGGCGTGGATGGAGCAGCGCTCGCGGGCGCACGCCCCATCGAGATCGACGACGGCTTCATCGGCGACGGGTACGGCGTGCCGAGCGATGCCTCGCGCGACGCGCAGCGGCTCGCCGCGCGGAGCGAGGCGATCTTCGTGGACAACACGTACACGGCCAAGGCCCTGGCGGCGCTCATTGCCGCGGTGCGTGCGCGGCGGATCCCCGCGGATGCGACCGTGTTGTTCTGGCACACCGGCGGCCAGGTGGGGATTTTCGCCTAACGGCGAACACCCGCGCCCGGCCGGCCGGTGTCGGGCGCTCCCTCAGCGGCGGTGACGAGCCCGCGTGCGCGCGGCCTTCCGTGCCGCCGCCGAACGTCCCGCGGCGCCCTTGGTGCGCGCGGCTTGCCGGGCCGACGCGGAGCGCTCCGAAGCAGAACGGCGCCGTGCGCTCGACCGTGCCTGCTTGGATAGCGAGCGACGCGACGCGGCTTTGTGGCCTTCGCGACGCAAGGCGCCGGTCACCGCGCGCGACCGTCTGCGAGACGTTTTCCGCCCGCGCTTCCGACCTTTCGCCAGATCCTGCTTCGCCTTTCTCCGTGTGCGCTTGGAGGTGCGCTTGCCTGCCGGCAGCTTCACACCAGCGCGACGCGCCTTCGAGAGTCCGATGGCGATGGCCTGCTTGGTCGACCGGGCACCGTGCTTCCCTTCGCGCACGTGCTCCATCTCCTCGCGCACGAACTCGCCCGCTTGCGTCGACGGCGACTTCCCTTCTCGCGCATCTTCGCGCGCGCGTTCGACCGTGTCGTGTTCCGGCATCCTGACCTCCATCCGACTGGGTCAGCGTTCCGCCCGCCGTGTGTCGGCGAGCACCAATGAGACGTACGTCGAGCGGCGCCGCATAACACGGACCACACCGTTCGGCGAGCGGGACGCGACGAGTCGGATGTCAGTCAGTCGATCACTGCGGCTTCTTCTCCTTGCCAGAATTTTTGGACGGCTTTGCCGCGCTGCGCGCCGGTCTCGGAGATGCCGGCAGCTTGCTGTTGCCCGAGGCTGCCGCTTGCTGGTAGCGCGCCGACAGATCGCGGTGCTCCGAATCCTGCCGCGCCGTGAGCTCGGGCATCGTCTCGCCCTTGGGCGGTTTGGCGTATTCCTGCTCGTGCCGCTGTTCCATCTGCTGTTGGGCCTTCGCGTACGCCCGATCGAGCTGGGCGCGCGAGGCGGTCGCGCTCTTTCCGTTAGGCATCGGCGGCGCACCCGGCGGCAGGCGCACGGGCGGCGCGGCGGGCTCGGCCGCCACCCTGGACGGCGGCTGGTTAGGCCCGTCCCCGGCTGTCGTCGGCGGACGCACCGGGAGACGCGCCGGCTCCGGTTCCATGGTTTTGTGCTCGGCCGGCAATCCGCCGCGCGCGGGCCGGAGTCCGGCGCCGCCCGGCAACACCGTGGTCGCCGGCCGCGAGCGAATCGGGATCGTCGCAGACACCGGCGTTTCTCTGCGCAGGGAGACCAACTCCGTGTGCGTGAGTGGACGTCCGGCCGTCTTCGCCAGCTGTTGCTGTTGGGCGGCGAACGAAATCGGCGCCGGCGGCGGGGCATGCACCGCGAGCACCGGACGGCGCGACAACACCGCCGGCGGGAACGACGCGCGGCGGTTCGCGGCCTCTTCACCGATCAAGCTCACGCGCGTCGGCACCACGGGCGCGCGCTCGATGACGTTCACACGCGTGACATCGCCCGGCGCGACGCGCACCACCGAGCGGCCAACCGGCGTGCCGTTCGCGAACGTCTTCTGCGACACGACCGTCACGGCATTCACGACCGTGCGGTTGCGGTACGTCACGTTCGTCACGTTGACGTTCGTGACGTTGATGTTGGTGATGTTCACGTTCGTCACGTTCACGCGGCGCAGATACACCGGGCTCACCATATACGGCGGACGATACACCTCTTGCGGCGCGAGCGGGAACCATCCGACGCCGCCGCCCGGGCCAAACGATGTCCCGACGGACCAGCCGTTGCCGCCGACGAACGCGACTAACGCCGGCGCGTACACGGGTGGTGCGACCACGCGGCCCGGGCACCATCCCCATCGATTGTCGATGTATGCCCAACGGCCATAGTGGAACGGCGCCCAGCCCCACGGTGCATCGTCCACCCACGTCCATCCCCAGCGCCCGACCCACACCCAGTGTCCGTAGCGATACGGCGCCCAACCGGCGACGACCGTGCGCGGATACCAGACGGGACCATACGAGGCATCTTGGTCCCACGTGCCCTCGGCCGCGAGATCCGCGGTGCCCGGCATGTACGGCGACACGTACCGCGACGCGGACGCCACCGCCGCATCGATGCGCGCATCGCGTGACCGCGACCACTGCGCGAAGTCGTCGGGCGAGCCGATATCGGCGAGGTTGTACGTTGCGGTGCTGTCGCCCTGCACCGTCGCGACCTGGCCCGCGTCCACGGAGAATGAGGACCCGCCCGCGGACACGGTCGCCGCTCCGGACAACACCGTGATCGACGTCGTCGCGCCGTCGGGCGTGACATCGACCCGATACTCGCCGATGGTCGCCATCTGCACCGCTGCGTTAGGCGCGTCGATCTCGTCCGTTTCGCCGGTCGCGAGCGAGCGCAGGCGCAGGATCGCGGAGCCCTGCGGGACGCTGAACTGCAGCGCCGCATCGTCGAGCCGCTCCACGTCCAGCTCGGTCTGCTGGTCCATCCGAACCTCAGCCGAGCCGATCTCGACCTCGACTCGTCCGGCGTTGTCGGCCCACAACGCGTCGCCGGTGGTCACCGGACTGTTGGGCACGGCAACGGCCCATGCCGTATCGCCTGAGGCGCGGAACGAGACGGTGCCGCCGAGATAGGCGAGGCGCCCAACGCGGCCGGGCGGATCGCCGGCCGCTTGGGGTCTGACTGGCGGTTGGGCGACCTGCGCCGGGACGCCGCACCCAACGGTGATGGCAAGGGCGCACGCGACCGATAGCGAGCGCTGCAACGACTTCGTCGACATGGATTCGAGCCTCGGCTCGTGAAGGGACTCGTGCGGAAGATGGTACACCTTTCGACGCCCAAAATGATGGTTGGGCAACCACACCGCCACGAGTCACTTGCGACGCGACATCTCTTTCTTTGTCTGCTGGCGTTGGGCCGTGGCGAGGTCAGGCATGAACACGACGAGGCCGTTACTCGCGGTGTTCCTGGAGTAGCCGGCAACGAGCTGGGTGTTGTACTGGTCGATGCTGAACTGGAACATGTTGCCGGGATCGAGATCGATGATCTCCATGTCGGCATCGACCATGAACAGCTTGCCGAAGTGCAGCGTGCCGCCCCGGAAGTACATGTAGTTGCGCGCGGACTCGGGTGGATGCAACGGCGGCGGGCCGGCGTCGCTCGAGTCGCCGAACACCTGCACCACCTCGTTCGAGTCGACACGCACCGCGGTGACGCGTCCTTCGATCGCCGGCGGCGGCAACAGCTGCTCCGGGTCCAGCAGGAGGTCGTTGCCCTGGACGGTCACGCCGTGCGCGTGCTGAAGGTCGAGCAGCGACTGGAGCGTGATGCCTAACGCCTTCATCAGCCCGCGCCCGTTCACCGAGAAAATCTTGATCTGCACGGGGTGTACGCGGATCCGTCCCTCCGGCGTCATCGACATGACGGCGGTGATACGAAACGGAATGTTCACGATTTTGTGCAGGGTACCCTCCTGCACGAGCTTGCCGCTGTCGGTGGAGAACTTGAGGTTGCGGAGCGGCGCACCGCCGTACGCGAACACGTAGCCGTTCATCAGGCTGTCGAGACTCTGCATGGTGAGCCCGACTTCGGCCGACGCGATGTGGATGACGAACGAAGTCTTGTCGTCGAACGCGATGGGCGATCCCTGCTGCTTGCTGCGCAGCTCGCCCCGGAGCCGCGAGATGTCGAGCGTGATGCCGCGGCCGATATCGAAGTCGACGTTGCGGAACTGTGCTTGCGTGCCGGCGGCGGACCTGCGCGCGGCGACCGCGGGCGGCGTTTCGTTAGGCACGGTGTCCGGGCGCGCCGGCGGTGCGGCGCGGGCCGCATCGGGCGCACGCGCAACGAGTGCGCTGCACAGACCGATGCACGCCGCGGCAACGATCATCCATGCGCGCCGTGTGCCCGGGACGCGGCGACGACGAGGTTCGTGCGGCGATGGGTGGCTCATGCTGCTTCGCACCGGCAAGCACCGCGCCCAATTGCGACCGCACCGACGCCTGCGTCCATGCGTGGAACGGACCTTGAACCGCATCGCGCGCATGGCAACTACGCGGCGGAAACGCTCACCCTCGCGTTCGCGACGTCGGCCCGCCAGAAAGCGCTGGTCGGGCTATGTTACCGCGCACAGCAACGCGCTGGATCTCGATCGCAGCGTGTTCACATGGAAGGACCCGCACCGCATCGCGCGCTCGCTCAAGCGCTCTGCCGACCACAGCCGTCGCCGGAAGAGCGATCCGTACCGATCGGCGATGTCGATGCTGACCTTCTACATCAATCGCGCGGGGAAGAACCTCGGCTCGCGCCAGCGCCGTGTGCTCGAGCGCGCGAAGTCAGAGTTACGGCGGTTGTACAAGCGTCCAGCGAAGAGCGCGGCCTAACCGCCGCCCACCTGCCCTTCGATGCGGATACCTTTGAAGGTTTGCGACGGCAATGTGAAGGTGCCGCCGTTGAAGTTCCCGGTGGCGGTTGCCGTGGTCGTTTCCATCTGGCACGTGATGCCGGGCGGTACGGTGATATCGGACGGCAGGTGATCCAGGAGCGACGTACACATTCCGTTAGGCGCTTGTGCCGTCGCCGAGCCCGTGGCGCCGCTCGATCCCATGACCACCGCACCGGCCGAGAACACGAGGCCGCTCGCCTGATGGAAGATCTCGAGCGTCACCAGCGTGTCGGCGTTGTCGCCGGTCCACGCGATGACGGCGAACGCGGAATCGGCCGGATGTCCCTCGATGTCATCGGTCACCTCGAACGCCGCGACGGCCGAGTACGTCACCGTGCTGCTGTTGGTGGTGATCTGCACGTCGTGCACCGGCGCACCGAGCGCGAGCAGTGTGATCGCGCCGGCGAGTTGCGTGCGGCGCTCCGACTCGCTGTCCGGGCTCGACGCGGCGCGCAGCGAATCGAAGTGCGCCATGAGCGCGATCGTCTGGTTCGTCCGTGGCGCGGTGGAGTCGCTCGAGCACGCCGCGAGCAACGCGCCCGCCGCGATCGTCACGGAAAGCAGCGCGAATCGGCGTGCGCGAGATGAGCGAACAACGCTATTCGGCATAGGCAACCTCGTGAGGCGTGACCAGGTAATCGAGCAGAATTCGTCTGCGCACCAGCCATCACGCGGGAACACCGCCCTCCAGAATCGTCACGAGCTTCGACAGGTCAATGCTCCCGCCCGACACCACACACACGACGTTCTCGCCGGCAACCCCGTCCGACATCGCCGCCGCCACCGACGCGGCCCCCGCGCCCTCCGCGATCACGTGCGCCCGCTCGGCGAGAAACCGCACGGCGCGGGCGATGTCATCGATGGAGCTGACACAGCTGCCGCCTAACAACGTGCTGGCGAGCGGCCACATCTCTTCGAGCAGGCTTCCGATCCCGATACCATCCACGAAGCTCGGCGTCCGTTCGACCGTGGACGGTTTTCCGGCACGCAGCGATGCGGCGAGCGGCGCGGCGGTCGCGACCTCGCACGCGAACACGCGCGCCTTGGAGCCGCGGGCGCGGAGGCCTAACGCAATGCCGCACGAGAGGCCGCCGCCGCCGAACGGGACGAGCACCGTGTCGGTATCCGGTGCGTCGTCCAGGATTTCCGCCGCGATGGTGGCGTTGCCGGCGATTACGTCCGGGTCGGATACGGGATGCACGAACACGCCGTCCATCCCTGGATAGCTGCGCTCGACCATCACCTGCCACCAGCGCGCGAGCGGCACGCGCACCACCTTGGCGCCTAACCGCTCCACGGCCGAGATCTTGGCCGCGGGCGCGTGCTCCGGCACGATGACGGTGCACGGCACGCCGACGGCACGTGCGCACCACGCGACCCCCTGCGCCATGTTGCCCGCGCTTGCGGTGTACACGCCGTGCGCCAATCGCTCGCGCGACGCCGCCGTGATCGCCGCGCCCGCACCGCGAATCTTGAACGAGCCGACCGGCTGCAGCGTCTCGAGCTTGAGGTGGATCGGCCGCGCGCGACCGGGGATCTCGAGCGGCACGAGCGGCGTGCGCACCGCGATCCCACGGAGACGCGCGCGCGCCGCCTCGATCGCCTCTGCCGACGCGGCGAGCTCCATCAATGCGACGCTCCCGGCATGATCTGGCCGAGTCCGATCACTTCACCGCTCGCCAACACGTGGCCTTTCATGGCACCGGTGAGCGACTCGTAATTGGCCGTCGCGTTTGCCGGGATGCTGGTGTCTAACGCAAAGACCTGGAGATGGTAGCGGTGCTTGGGGCCGGCGGGTGTGCGCGGACCCATGTACGGTTGGCTGGGCCCGCGAATGTTCGGCCCGTACTGCGCGCCGGCGGGCGGCTCGCTCATCTTCGGATCGAGCATGGTGATCGACGCCGGGATGTTGACCATGCTCCAATGGAAGATAGGCGCGCCGTTCCGCATCGCATCGCCGTCCTGCATGATGATCACGTACGACTTGGTGCCCTGCGGCCCCGCGCTCCACGAGAGCCCGGGGAAAACGTTGCCCTTGTACTGCGTGTTCTCGAACGGAATGTCGCCGCCGGCCGCGAAGGCCGGCGTGCTCACCGTCAGCTTGGCGCCGTCCTTCGCCGGCAGATTGGCGAGGGCGAGCTGCGACGCGCCGGGTTCGGTGGCGGTGGGCGCGCCCTGAGCGCCTAACGGCGCGGCGGCGCTCACGGCGAGCAACGAGGCCAACACGGCGGCGGACACGCGTGCGATCATGATCCCTGTCCTGGTTGAGGGGTCGCGGGAGATGCCTAACCAGCTATTTCGGAACAAACCCGTAGCGGCCGATGGAATCGGCTGTCATGGTGATCACGTCGATCTTGAGCGGGATGGGCGTGAGCGGTTTGTTCGTCGAATCGGTCGGCTGGGACACGATGCCTTCGACCACGTCCATGCCCTTGAAGACCTGCCCGTACACGGTGTAGTGGTTGTCGAGCCGTGGTAAGCCGTTCTTGTTGGCGACGACGTAGAACTGGCATCCCGCCGACAGTTGTTGCGGATTGTCGTCGCGCCCCGCGCCCACCGCGCCGTACACGTGGCGCAAACTGTCGCGGAACTCCGGCGCGAGCAGATACGGCGAGTGCGAAAATCCTTCGGGTGTATCCGGACACCCGCCCTGCGCGACGAAGTTCTTGATGACGCGATTGAAGGTGAGCGAGTCCCAGTAGTGCTCGCCCGCGAGCTTGATGAAGCTCGCCTTGTGGTGCGGCGTTTGGTCATCGAGCACGAATAGAATCTCGCCCAGCCGCGTCTCGATGCGGCCCACCTGATACGTCTTCTCGGTCCATGGCGCGCCCGAGAGCAAGGGCGCGGCCAGGAGCATCGTATAGAAGAACCGGCGCATTGACCAAACTTCGCACCCGACGGCTTCTTGCACCATGGGTCCATCCGCCAGGGCAACTCGGCAGGCCGGGCTCATACGCTCAGGTTGCAACGGACAATGCACTGGCAAAACGGGCACGCCACGGACCGCTCGGCAGCGAGGCTTAGACGTTCCCGCGGAGGGGAGGCGGGTTTCTTCTTTTTGGGTCTTCGGGGAATTTCGGGAACAGTGAGGCGACAGGTCGGTACGCCTCGGCGGCTAGGTCCGGTGGGAGCGCGACGTGAGTGCTAACGGGAGGCACGCATGGAAGGCTTCTTCGCTCTGTTGTGAAGGATAACTACAAGGATAACAAACAGGGATAACTACAGGCATTGCTCCGCCGCGCGAGGGAAGAACGATCACAATGGCGAGAGCAGTTTTTTGCTTTTGAAAACCAAAACACATCTATCCAGTAGCAGCAGTGCTGCCCCTCGCAGCGGAGCAATGCCTGTAGTTATCCCTGTTGTTATCCTTGTAGTTATCCTTCACAACAGAGCGAAGAAGCCTTCCATGCGCGCAAGCGGTCAGCCGCTAGCGCGAACTCGAGAGGAGCCGGAACCGTAGGCGAGCGGTCCGTGCTGTGACCGTTTTGTCTGTGCGTTGTCCGTTTCAACATGAGCGTAGAACCCCGGCCAACCGGGTTGACTAGTCGCCGCTTGGGTTAGGCGCGGGCTCCGGCGCCCCAGCGACGCGCGCGCCGCTCCGCCAGTGCGCGAACTTCGTTTGCAGCTCGTCGAAGTACGTGTAGAAGACCGGCGTCACGTACAGCGTGACGAGCTGCGAGAACGCCAGGCCGCCCACGACGGCGACGCCTAACGGACGGCGGGTCGCGGCCCCGGCGCCCCAGCCCACGGCGATCGGCAGCGCGGCCATGAGCGCGGCCATCGTCGTCATCATGATCGGACGGAAGCGCACGCTCGCGGCCTGCACGATCGCCTCCTGCGGCGACTTGTGCCCGCCTCGCTCGGCCTCCAGCGCGAAGTCGATCATCATGATCGCGTTTTTCTTCACGATGCCGATGAGCATGATGATGCCGACGAAGCCGTAGACGTCCAGGCTCAGGCCGCACACCACGAGCGCGACGAGCGCGCCGAACGCGGCGAACGGCAGACCCGACAAGATCGTGATCGGATGGACGAAACTCTCGTACAGCACGCCGAGGATCACGTAGATCACGAAGATCGCCAGCACCACCAGGAGTGCGAGCCCCTGCTGCGTGACCATGAACGCCTGCGCCAATCCGGAGAAGCTCGCGGCGATCGTCGAGGGCAGCACCTGGCGCGCCTGCGCTTCGACGGCCGAGACCGCGTTGCCTAACGACGTGCCCGGCGCGAGGTCGAACGAGATCGTCACGGCCGGGAGCTGTCCGGCGTGGTTCACCGTCACCGGGCCGATGCCGGTCGTGAACGTCGCCACCGCACTCAACGGGAGAATCGTCCCCGACGATGACCGCACCCACAGCGTGCCCAGCGACGGCACGTCCTGCTGGAACTGCGGCAAGAGCTCCATCACCACCCAGTATTCGTTGGTCGACGTGTAGATTGTCGACACTTGCCGCTGCCCGAACGCATCGTACAGCGTGTTCTCGATCTCGGTCGCCGATACGCCCAACTGGCCGGCCCGGTCGCGATCGATGTCCACCGTCACTTGCGGACTCGCGATGAGCAGGTCGCTGGTCACGTTCGCGAGCTGCGGCAGCGCCCTGAGTCTCGTCTCGAGCGCGCGCGACGCCTGGTCGAGCGTGTTGATGTCGCCGCTCTGCAGCGTGTATTGATACAGACTCTTCGTCGTTAGGCCGCCGATCTGGATCACCGGCGGATTCTGGACGTACACCGTGATGCCGGGCACGCCGCTCGTGACGCGCGCGAGATCCCGCGCGACGTCGTCGGCGCTCCGGTGCCGCTCGTCGACCGGCCTGAGGTCGATCGTCATCTGACCCTGGTTCGCCGCCGCGCTCGTCCCTACCGACGACGTCACCGACAGCACGTCCGGATCCTTCGCGATGATCGCGGCGGCATCGCCCTGCCGCCGGATCAGTTGGTCGTACGACACACCCTGCGCGGCCTCCGTCGTCGCGGTGAGCTGCCCCGTGTCGTCGCTCGGGAACAGTCCTTTAGGCGTCACCCAGAAGAGCCACGCAGTGGCGACGAGCACGATGAACGAGAACACCAGCGTGCGCACGCGGTGCCGCATCACCCAGTCGAGACTCCGCTCGTATCCTTTGAGCCAGCGATCGTACATGCGCTCCGTGGCATTGTACAACGTGCCGTGCGTGCGCCCATGATCGGCCCGCAGGAACCGGCTCGACAACATCGGCGTGAGCGTGAGCGATACGAAGCCCGACACGAGAATCGAGACCGCGATCGTCACCGCGAACTCGTGGAACAGCTTGCCGATGATGCCGCCCATGAACAGGATCGGGATGAACACGGCGGCGAGCGACAACGTCATCGACAGGATCGTAAAGCCCACTTCGCTCGCGCCTTCGAGCGCCGCCTGCATGGGCGGTTTGCCCATCTCGAGATGCCGCACGATGTTCTCGAGCATCACGATCGCGTCGTCGACCACGAAGCCCACGGCGAGTGTCAGCGCCATGAGCGACAGGTTGTCGAGACTGTAGTGGAGCAGGTACATCGCCGAGAAGGTGCCGATGATCGACATCGGCAATGCAAGGCTCGGGATGACCGTGGCCGAGGCGTTCCGGAGGAAGAGAAAGATCACGAGCACGACGAGCGCGAGCGTCAGCTCGAGCGTGAACGTGACGTCGTGCACCGAGGCCTGGATCGACGTCGACCGGTCGTACAGTAAATGCACCTGAACGCCAGCCGGAATATTGCCTTGCAGCCGCGCCAGCGCCGCTTTCACGCGCTGCGCAACCGCAACCGTGTTCGTGCCCGGCTGCCGTTGGATGGCGAGCACGACAGCGCGCGATCCGTTGTACCAACTGGCGGTTTTGGTATTCTGCACGTTGTCGGTCACCTGGCCTAACTCGTTCAGGTGCACCGGCGCGCCGTTGTGATACGCGACGACCATGTTCCGGAACTGCTGCGCATCCGACAACTGGCCCGTGGCCTGCACGGTGAGCGCGGCCTTCGGCCCCCACAGCACGCCCGTGGGCAGGTTCACGTTCTGCGCGGCGACCGCGGCCGCGACGTCCTCGAGCGCCAGGTTGCGCGTGGCGAGCTGCGACGGATCGAGCTGGATGCGCACGGCGTACTTCTCGGAGCCGAACACCAACACCTGCGCAACACCGCCCACCATCGACAGGTGTTGGGCGATCGTCGTCTCGCCCACTTCGTCGAGCGTGTAGAGCGGCACGACGTCCGACGTGAGCGCGAGCGTGATGATCGGCGCGCTCGCCGGGTTGGTTTTCTGATACGACGGCGGCAAGATGCCCTGGGGCAGCGTGCGCAGCGTTTGCGTGATCGCGGCCTGGACGTCCTGTGCGGCGGCATCGATGTCCCGGTCCAACGTGAACTGCACGACGATCTGCGTTTGGCCGAGGCTGGAGGTCGACGTCATGTTGTCGATGCCGGCGATCGTCGAGAACTGCTTCTCGAGCGGTGTCGCGACCGTGGCCGCCATCGTCGCCGGGCTCGCGCCGGGCAGCACGGCGCTCACCGTGATCGTGGGATAGTCTACGTTAGGCAGGTCGCTCACCGGCAGGCCGCGGTAGGCGATGATCCCGAAGAACAGGATCGCCACCATGACCAACGTGGTCATGATCGGCCGCTTGATGAACAGCGTCGTGAAGTTCATGGCTCAGTCATCCGCGCCCGGCGACGGCTCTGGCTCGAAGGTTGGGCGGCGGTTGCCCGTTCGGTGTTGTCCGGCTGTGTCCGTGCCTTGTCCGCCCATCAGGCGGCCGATGCGTCCCGGCAGTCCGGCGAGCCAGCTCTGCGCGTCATCGAGGTAGGTATAGAACACCGGCGTCACGTACAGCGTCACCACCTGCGAGAACGCGAGCCCGCCGACCACGGCTACGCCTAACGGGCGGCGCGACGCCGCGCTCGCTCCGACCCCGATCGCGATCGGCAGCGTCCCCATGATTGCCGCGCACGTGGTCATGATGATCGGCCGGAAGCGCACGCTCGCGGCCTTCACGATCGCCTCGGCCGGCGACGAATGCTCGGTGCGCTCGGTCTCGACCGCGAAGTCGATCATCATGATCGCGTTCTTCTTCACGATGCCGATGAGCATGATCACGCCGACGTAGCCGTAGACGTCGAGCTCGACGTGGGTGAGCACGAGCGCCAGGAGCGCGCCGAACGCCGCGAACGGCAGTCCCGTGAGGATCGTGATCGGGTGGATGAAGCTCTCGTACAGGATGCCTAAAATCACGTAGATCACGAACACCGTGATCAGGAGCAGCACGCCCAAGCCCTGCTGCGACGATTGGAACGCCTGCGCCGTGCCCGCGAACCCGGTCGTGATATCGGCCGGCAGCGTCGTGCGCGCGACGTCCTCGACCGCGGTCACTGCCGCGCCCAACGACTCGTTAGGCGGCGTGTTGAACGAGATGGTCACCGACGGCAGCTGGCCCGAATGGTTCACCGCGGCCGGCCCGACGCCGCGCTCGAAGTCGGCGATGTCGGCCAATCGGACGGCCTTGCTGCCGCTGCCGGGCACGTAGAGCTGCGCGAGCGCGTTGGCGTCGAGCTGGTCCTTGGGCAGCGTCTGCATCACCACCCAGTACTCGTTGCTCGCCGTGTAGATGGTCGAGACCTGCTGCTCGTTGTACGCGGTGGCGAGCGACTGCTCGATCGCCTGTGGCGTCACGCCTAACTGGGCGGCGCGGTCGCGGTCGATGCGCACCGTGACCTGCGGATTCTGGTTGAGCAGATCGGTCGTGACGCCGGTGAGGATCGGCAGCGTTCGCAGCTTGCCGACCAGGACGTCCGTCCAGTGATACAGCTCGTTCACGTCGCTGCTCTGCAGCGTGAACTGATACTGCCCCTTGGATGACCGCCCACCAATCCGAATGCTCGGCGGGTTCTGGATGAACACGGCCAGTCCCGGAATCCGCCCGAGCTTTCGCGTCAGCTCGGCGGATACGATGTCGCCCGACGGCCGTTGACCGGCTGGCTTGAGCGCGAGGAACAGCGAGCCCTGGTTCGTGGCGCTCGACGGGCCGCCCGCGCCGACCGACGTCATGTAGCCGGCGACGTTCGTGTCTTTGGCGACGATCGAGCGCGCGATGGTGCTGAGCCGCACCATCTCATCGTACGACGTGCCCTCGGCCGCTTCGGTCGTCCCCGACAGCAGCCCCGAGTCGTCCGGCGGGAACAAGCCCTTGGGCACGATGGCGAACAACACCACCGTTAGGACCAGGATCAACACCGAGAACACGAGCGTGAGCGGACGGTGGCGCATCGTCCACGCCAGGCTGCGCTCGTACGTGCGCAGCCATCCGTTGAACATGCGCTCGCTCCACTCGTACAGCCGGCCGTGATGCAGGTCGTGCGGCGCTTTGAGAAAGCGGCTGCAGAGCATCGGCGTGAGCGTCACCGACACGAATCCGGATACGATCACTGCCGCCGCGATGGTGATCGCGAATTCCCGGAACAACCGGCCGATGAGCCCGCCCATGAAAATCAGCGGGATGAACACCGCCGCGAGCGACAGCGTCATCGAGAGAATCGTGAAGCCGACCTCGGACGCGCCCTCGAACGCCGCCGTGAGCGGCGGTTTGCCCATCTCCTGATGCCTCACGATGTTCTCGAGCATCACGATGGCATCGTCGATCACGAAGCCCACGGCCAGCGTGAGCGCCATGAGCGAGAGGTTGTCGATGCTGAAATCGAGCACCGCCATCACGGCGAACGTGCCGACGATTGCCATCGGCAGCGTGAGGCTCGGGATCAGCGTCGCGATGCCGTTCCGGATGAAGAGGAAGATCACCAGGATCACGAGGGCGAGCGCCAGCACCAGTGAGAACTTCACGTCGTGCACCGAGTTCTCGATCGACACCGAGCGGTCGTATCGCACGTTCATCGAGACGTCCGACGGAATCTCGTGCTGGATCTCCGCGAGGACGGCTTTCACCGCGGTCGCGACGGCGACAGTGTTGGTTCCCGGCTGGCGTTCCACCGCGAGCACGATCGCGCGCTCGTCGTTGTACCAGCTCGCCGCCTTGTCGTTCTGGACGTCGTCCAGCACGTTGCCTAACTCGCCCAGGTGCACCGGCGCGCCGTTGTGGTAGGCGACCACGAGGCGGCGGAACTGTGCCGCGTCGTTGAGCTGGCCGGTCGCCATCACCGTATACGTCCGCGAGGGGCCGTACAGCACGCCGGTCGGCAGCACGACGTTGTTGGCGCGAATGGCCTGCGACACCTGCTGCATGCTCAGGTTGCGCGCCGCCAGCTGCTGCGGGTCGACCTCGACGCGGACCGCGTACTTCTGCGACCCGAACACCGACACCTCCGCCACCCCATCCACCATCGACAAGCGTTGGGCGATCGTCGTCTCGCCGTACTCGTCGAGCACCGGCAGCGGCACCACCTTCGAGGTGAGCGCGATGAACAGAATGGGCGCCGCCGCCGGGTTCTGCTTGCGATACGACGGCGGGATGATGTTCGACGGCAAGTTAGGCAGCGCCTGGGAGATCGCGGCGTTCACGTCTTGCGCCGCCGCGTCCACATTGCGGTCGAGCGAGAACTGCAGCGTGACGCGCGTCGAGCCTAACGTGCTCGTGGAGGTGATGTTGTCGATGCCGGCGATGGCCGAGAAGGACTTCTCGAGCGGGGTGGCGACCGTCGCGGCCATCGTCTCCGGGCTCGCGCCCGACAGGCTCGCGTTCACCGAGATCGTCGGGTAGTCCACCGCCGGCAGATCGCTCACGGGGAGCCGAGTGTAGGCGACGACGCCGAAGACGAGGATCATGACCATGAGCAGCGTCGTCATGACCGGCCGGCGGATGAACAGCCCCGTGAGTCTCATGGCGTCGCGCGACCTGTGGCCGCGCTCCTCCACGTCATTGCGGTTTCCGTCTGCGCGATGTGCCGCCGGATCTCGAGGCTGTCGAGGCAGGCGACGCAACCGCGGTCGCGGAGCTCAGAATGGACACCTTCGCGCCCGGCGTCAGGCGCGACTGGCCGTCGGTCACCACGCGCTCGCCGGCCGTTAGGCCGGACGCGATGACCGTCACGGTGCCGGCGACGCGCTCCACCGACACCGCGCGCTGCCGGGCCACGCCGGCGCTGTCGACGACGTAGACGTACGTCCCCTGCTGCCCCGTTTGTACCGCGGTCGCCGGTACCGTGAGCGCGTTCTGCTCGGTGAACAGCAGCAGCGACGTCGACACGAACTCACCCGCCCACAAGGTGCCCGCGTTGTTCGCGAATGTCGCCTTGAGCGTAATCGTACCGGTGGTGGTGTCGACCGCGTTGTCGATGAAAAAGAGGCGGCCCGTCGCCGGCGGAATCGATGGCAATTGTCGCGACGCGATCGTATCCGACGCGTACGGCGACGCGCCGTTCGGATCGCCCGGCGGTCCCGTCGTCGACGCCGTGGATTCGCTCGCCGATTGCGTGCTCGGCACCGCGGTCACCGGCAGCTGCGATTGCGACGCGTAGCGTTGGATGAGCGGCAGATCCGTGCCGGGCACGGCAAAGCGCACCAGGATCGGCTTGATCTGGTTGATCACCACGAGCGGCGTGCTCTGCGCCGCGTGCACGAGGTTGCCTTCTCGCACGAGCAGCGCGCCGGTGCGTCCATCGATCGGCGCGCGGACCGTCGTGTTGCGCAGGTTGAACTCCGCGTTGGCGAGGGTCGCGCGGTCCGCCTTCACCGTCGCGACCGCCGCGGCGGCGGTCGCGCGAATCTGATCGGCCTGCTCGTGCGTGACGAAATCGCGTTTGACTAACGAATCGTACCGCGCGACTTCGCGCACGGCGTTCTCGGCGGTGGCGCTGTCGCGGGCGAGCGCCGCGAGCGCTTGATCGTATGCCGCCTGGAAGGGCCTCGGTTCGATCTGGAACAGCGGTTGTCCGCGAACGACGTCGGCGCCTTCGCGGAAGTCGACGCGGGTGATGACGCCATCCACTTGCGGGGCGACGTTGGCGAGCTGCGTCGGCATCACGAGGCCGTTGGCGCCGATGTTGTACGGCACGGCGGCGCGCACGACCGGCTTGACCGTCACGGGGACGGCGGCGCGGTGCGGAGCAGCCTTGGTCTTGGAGCAGCCGGCGGCCAGGAGCGCGGCGAGGCACGCCGCGGCAGCCGCGCTAAGGATCAGCGCATCACCGCGGCGAGGCGGCGTCCTGCCTAACGCAGTACGAACGGCGCCCCAAGCGTCCGGCGCGGCACGACGGACATCGTGGTCCTGGCGGGAGGGCCAACGCATCGTGTAGTGAATTCCGTGGCAAAGTTTCGGCCCGAGTCTCGTGGTTCTGAAGGTATATGCCGAAGCCGGCCCGTTCGTTGGTGCGCGCCGTACGCGGTCCGACCGGGCTCTGCCTTACAGCGCGTTCGTGAAACGCGGTGTTTTGTGGGTTTGCGCGACGGCAGGAACGAGACTTGATGTGTTCGGTATGTCTCGGCTCGTTCGTCACGACCGCTGGAGGTTTCCATGGCGCGATGCGAAGTGTGCGGCAACGACTATGACATGGCGTTTCAGGTCGTGACCGCGGGACACCGCCACACGTTCGACAGTTTCGAGTGCGCGATCCACAAGCTGGCGCCGCGGTGCGAACATTGCGGCTGCCACGTGATCGGACACGGCATTCAGGCCGGCGGAGCGTTCTACTGTTGTGCGCACTGCGCGCGCGAGCACGGCGCCAGGGGTGCGGTCGACAACGTGGAACACGCGGCGCACGCCCGTTAGCCCCAGGCCGGAGCGATCAGAGGCACCACGCGCGCGAGGCGTCGAGCTCGCCACAGCGACAAGGGAGGTGCCGTATGGATTTCCTGTTGACCCGCAACTGGAGCTGGATCGCACTGCGCGGACTCGCCGCGGTCGTCTTCGGTCTGCTCACGTTGTTCGATCCGTCCATCAGCCTGGCCGCGCTCGTGCTGGTTTGGGGCGCGTACGCCTTCGTCGACGGCATCTTCGCGATCGTATCAGCGGTGCGAGATCGTCGCGACGAGCCGCACTGGGTGTCGCTGCTCATCACCGGTATCGCCGGCGTCGTTGCAGGCTTGATCACGTTTTTCGTCCCCGGCATCACGGCGCTCGCGTTGCTCTACTTCATCGCGGCGTGGGCGGTCATCACCGGCATCGCCGAGATCGTGGCTGCTGTGCGGCTGCGCAAAGTGATGACCGGCGAGTGGATGCTCGCGCTGGCCGGCGCGCTCTCGGTCCTGTTCGGTCTGTTCCTGTTCGTGTTTCCGGGTGCGGGCGCGCTCACGGTGGTGCTGTGGATCGGCGCCTACGCGCTCCTGTTCGGGATCATGCTGCTGGTGCTGGCGTTCCGGCTGCGGGCCGGCGGCGTGGTACGGAGCGCGGCGGCCTAACGGAGCCTGCGACGGGCCATCGACTGATCTGGCGACGAGGCTCCATCGCCCGCAGGCAACTTCGCGTGGTCCGTCATTCGTTGTTCGTTTCGTGCTTTCCTACCCGTGGTCCGTCGTTCGGTGTGCGTCACCCGACGACGGCCGTGGCCGGCTTCTCAGTCGCATCATGGTGTGCGACGCACTGATCACGAACAACGACGGACGGACGACGGGTAGGAAAACACGAAACGAACTACGAATGACCGACCACGGGGAGGCCGCACCCGTTGCATTGACCGGTTGAACCGGCCCTGTTTCACTTTTGTTATCCTTTCAAGCAGTTGCCGTTTTTTTCGATGCCACATACCGGCACGCCTCGAGATCGGCGCGCGCAATCGGCGCGCGAGCGAGATCTGAAGCACTCGTTGTCCGGCTGACTGCCGCGCCCGCCACCAGCGTCGCTCCAACTCGATGTGGGTTGCGGCGCTCCTGTTAGGCAGAGCGGCACTTTGACGCCGGGCTTGCGGTGCCGCAATTTGTGTCAGGCTCGCTGCGAATCCCCTTTCGACGGACCTCCGCCATGCGTATCGGCACGCTCTGCCCCGCTCTTCTGCTGTTTGCTCTCGGCGCCGTGCTGCCGGCGCAGCAACCCTCCACCACCGAGCCGTATCACGTGCTCAAGCGCGCCCGGGTGGGCGGCGATGGCGGGTACGACTATGTCTATGCCGACGTGGCCGGGCGCCGGCTCTACATTCCGCGCGGCGGGTCGCGCCCCGTGGCGGCCACCGACAGCACGCCCGCGAAACCCGGGACGCCGGGGCGCATCACCGTGTTCGACCTCGCGACGCTCGCTCCGTTAGGCGAGATCCCGAACACCGGCGGGCAGGGCGTGGTCGTCGACCCGGCATCGAAACACGGGTTCTCGAGCAGCCCGGCCGTCACCATGTTCGACACCAAGTCGCTCACGGTCATCAAGCAGATTCAAGTCGCGCCGGCGCGGCCCGACGGCATTCTCTTCGACCCGTTCAACCGCCGCGTGTACGTGTTCAGCCACCCCACACGGAACGCCACGGTCATCGACGCCAAGGACGGCACCGTCCTCGGCACGATCGACCTGGGCGGCATTCCCGAAGAAGCGGTGTCCGACGGGCGCGGCACGATGTACGTCGTGATGCAGGACTCGGCCGGCAGCGTGACGGTGGTGGACACCAAAGCGATGCGCGCCACCGCGCACTATTCGTTAGGCGATCGCGGCCGCTGCAACGGCCTCGCGCTCGACGCCAAACGCCACGTGCTCTTCGCCGCGTGCGCGCAATCGGGGAACCCGCCGGCCGGTCAGCCGAAGCCGATGATGGTGATCCTGAGCGCGACCAACGGGAACATCCTCGACAGCCTGCCGCTCGCGGGCCGCTCCGACGGCGCCGTGTTCAACCCCGCGACCGACGAAGCATTCAGCACCGGGGCAAACGGCACACTCACGGTCGTCAAGGAACAGAGCCCGACGAGCTACGCGGTCGAGGAAGATCTCCAGACGATGAACGGCGCGCGCACCATCACGCTCGACACCAAAACGAATCGCATCTTCACGATCAGCCTCGAGCGCCAACCGCCACCGGCCGGCGCGGTGCCCGGGAGCCGGGAATCGTTCGGCGAGCCGGTACCCGGCTCGTTCACCATCCTCATGATCGGCCGTTAGGCACTCGCCGTGACCGACGCCGCCCCCGACACGCCGCGCTCGCGATACGGCGCCCTCGCGGCGTCCGCGTTCGCGTTCGTGGTGGTGATGGGGATCGTCAACCTCTTCGCCGACATCACGTACGAGGGGGGCGGCAGCATCAACGGCCCGTTCATGGGGTCGTTAGGCGCGGGCGCGGCGGCCATCAGCATCATCGCGGGATTCGGCGAGTTCCTGGGCTACAGCCTGCGCGCCGTGTCGGGCTGGGCCGCCGACAAAACGGGCAAGTACTGGGCGCTGACGTTCGTCGGCTACCTCATCAATCTGTTCGCCGTCCCGGCCATGGCCTTCGCCGGCAACTGGCAGGTGGCGGGCGCGCTGATTCTCGTCGAGCGGATCGGCCGGGCGATTCGGAAGCCGACGGTGGGCGCGATGCTCTCGTATTCGACGGGCGCGCTGGGCCGCGGATGGGTGTACGGCCTCAACTCGGCGCTCGATGAGACCGGCGCGACCATCGGTCCGATCATCCTCGCGATCGCGTTGTCGCGCGGGTTAGGCTACCGTACCGGCTACTCCCTGCTCTTCGTGTCGGCCGCGCTCGCGATCGTCGCACTCGCGGTCGCGCGCGTGATCTTCCCAGTGCCGTCGCGGCTCGAGAAGGAAAGCGACCGTCGCGCGGCACCGACCGGATTCACACCGGCGTTCTGGTTGTTCATGCTCGCCGCCGGATGCTTCGGCGCCGGGCTCATGAGCTTCGAGTTCATCTCGTTCCACCTCGCGAGCCGCCACGTCGTGTCGTTGGGCTGGATTCCGCTCTTGCTGGCGATCTCCACGGGTGTGGGCGTGTTCGTCAACCTTGCGTTAGGCAAGTTGTACGATCGCGCCGGCCTGCGCGTGGTGCTCGTGGCCGTTTTCGTGAGCTCGCTCTTCTCGCCGCTCGTCTTCCTCGGCGGCTTCGGCGCCGTGTTGGCCGGGCTGATCCTGTGGGGCGTCGGCTATGCCACCCAGGACACGCTGCTCAAGGCCGTACTCGCGGGCATGCTCCCGGAAGGCAAACGCAATCTCGCGTTCGGGCTGTTCTACACCGGATACGGCGCCGGTTGGTTGATCGGCAGCACCGTCACCGGCTTGCTCTATCGCGGCTCGATCCCCGCGGTAATCGTGTTCGCCATGGCCGTGCAGCTCGCGTCGATTCCCATCTTCATCATTGCTCAACGAAAGCACGCCGCCGCGCCCCACCCGATCTGACTGGCATCTACGCTCATATTGAAACGGAGAAAGCTCGGATAGCTGCACGGCAAAGCACGGATCGCTCGGCTGCGGCGATGAGAGCGATACACCGGGCCCGCATCAATTGCTGTTGTTCAAACAAAGGATCTTCCAGGAATTTCGTGAAAGATGGCGTGACGGCTCTGGCTCCTCTCGAAGAACCTTTTGTTTTTCAAGGCCGGTTCAACCGGTCAATGCAACGAGATGGAGCCTCGTCGTCAGGTCAGTCGATGGCACTTCATCTCGCACGAAGGTTCCCGAAGACCCTTTTCTTGTCCGTGCTTTGCCCGGCTTGTCCGTGCTTTGCCCGTCTCCTGATGAGCGTAGATGCCCGTCAGGGCGCGCGGCTCAGCCACTACGCAATACGTCCATGGGTTCGTAGGCGGCGGCGCGCCGCGCCGGGATGTAGCTGGCCACGAGCGCCACACCGCACAGGATCACAAGCACCGATGCAAACGCAATCGGATCGGTGGTGCTCACCTGATAGAGCAGTTTCTTGAGCACGCGCGTGGCCGCCAGCGCCGCGACGCCGCCGATGACCGCACCCAGCAGCGACAACACGATGCCTTGCTTGAGCACCAGGCCCACGATCTCCGATGCCGACGCGCCTAACGCAACGCGGATGCTGATCTCGCGCCCGCGCTGCGCCACGAGATACGAGATCACGCTGTAGACGCCGAGGGTCGCCAGGAGCAGCGCGACCGCGCCGAAGACGCCGACGAGGAGCAGCATGAATCGCTGGCTGTCCACCGAGCGGCCGATGATGTCTTCGACCGTCAGAAACCGCAGGGGAACATCTGCGCGTACCTGCGGGAACGAGCGGCGCGCGGCCGCAATCGTGGACCCTTCGTTGTTCGCGGCCATGATCACGAACATCTCGTTGCTGTTACCGGGACGCTGGTCGAAATCGACGTAGACGGCGGATGCGGGTTCGGCCGCGAGGTCCTCCTCACGCGTGTCGCCGACGATGCCGACGATCGTCATCGGCGTCAGGTCCCCGTCGATGTTGCCGAACTCGATCACCTTGCCGATCGCGTCACCGTTAGGCCACTGCTTGTGGGCCAGCGCCGCGTTGATCACCGCGACCTCGGGCCCGCCCGCGCGGTCGGTCGCATCGAACACGCGGCCCGAGACCACGGGAATGCCCATCGCCTTGAAGTAGCCGCCGGTCGCCGTGCGGTACGTCGCATAGCCCGTCCGCGACTTGTCCTTGAACAGCGCCTCGAAATCGCCCGGAACGATTTTGATGCCGGCGTTGTCGAGCACGAGGAACGTGCCGTTGCTGCTGCCGTTCGAGAACGGCGGCGCATCCGAGATGCCGACACTCGTCACGCCCGGAATCGCGAGCGCGCGCTCAGCGAGTTGCTGATAGTACACCGAGCGGCGCCCGAGATACGCGCTGTCGCGCGGGTCATCGAAGACGGTTCCAGCCACGACCATGCCGTGCGTGCGGAAGCCGGGGTCGATGCTCATGAGTCCCACGAAGCTGCGCGCCAGCAATCCCGCGCCGATGAGCAACACCACCGTCATCGCCAACTGCACGACCACCAGCGAGCCGCGCACGCGGTAGCTCGCGCCGCCTCCACCCTGCGTGCGCTGCGACTGCGACAGCGCGGCGCGCAGATCGCGGGCGGTGCCGCGCCACGCGGCGACGAGTGCTAACGCAACGGCGGTGGCCGCCGAGAGCACGACCGCGAAGATGAGCACACGCCAATCCAGCGACAGCTCGCCCACGCGCGGAATGAGCGCGGGACGCAGCAGGAGTAGCATCCGTATCCCGGCCGCGGCGATGCAGATGCCGCCCAGGCAGCCGACCGCGGCGAGCAGCGACGTCTCGATGAGGAGCTGCTGCGCGATGCGCCCGCGACCCGCGCCGATCGCCACGCGCACCGCGATCTCGCTCTCGCGGACCGCCATGCGCGCGATGAGCAGATTGGCGACGTTCGCGCACGCGATGAGCAGCAGCACCGCCGAGGCACCGAGGATGAGCAGCAACAGGACTTTCACCTTGCCGATGATCTGGTCGCGCAGCGGAATGGCCGTGCCGTCGAACGTCCACGTTGCATCGCCAACAGCCGAGTGCAGCCGGCGCAGCACCATCGAGACGTCGCGCGTCGCAGCCTCGGTGGTGAGGCCGTCCTTCACGCGCGCGATCACGTTCCAGTTGTGCGCCGTGAAGCTGGCGTCCTCGCCGAACGGCTCGCGCGGATACCAGGCATCGGTGCCGGCGGGAAATTCTTTACCCGCGGGCAACACACCAATGATGGTCACCGGCGTCTGCCCGCTCCTGACCGTCGTTCCGATCACACTTGGCGATCCGCCGAACATGCGCATCCAGAGACCATGGCTGATCACGATCACCATCGGCGCGCCCTTCTGCTGATCCTCGGGCGCGAACATCCGCCCGAGCTCGGGCCTGACGTCGAGCACTCGGAAGAACTGCTTCGACACGCCAGAGACGGTCACGCGGCTCGCGGTACCGTTCGCCGAGAACGACATGTCGCCGCTGTTGTATTCGGCCGCCGCGCTCAGCGTGTGGTTCTCGGCGATCAGGTGGTCGAACGTCGGGTCGGCAACATGCAGATGCCGGCCGTTCGCATCGATGCCCCAGAGCTGGACCAACTGCTCCGGCCGGTTGAAGGGCAGCGGCTTGAGGATGACGCCGTCGACGACGCTGAAGATGGCCGTCGTGGCGCCGACGCCCAACGCCAGCGTTAGGCTGGCGATGAACGCGAAGCCGGGCGACCGCCGGAACTGGCGGAGCGCGAACCGCAGGTCCTGCCCAACGCTGTACATCCGCTCGCGAAACTGGGCCCGTTGCATGTGTGGCACCTCGATGGCGACGCAGTAGTCGCGCAGGTCCTGGACGTCGCCGAATTTGCGTTGGGCTTCGGCGACCGCGTCATCGTGCGTGAGGCCGGCTCGCTCCAACGCCTGCACGCGCATGGCGACGTGGAATTGGACTTCGTCCTCCAGGTCGCGCGCGATCTGCCCGTGCGAGACGGGCAAGCGGAATGCGCGACGAACGCCGGAGGGGACCTGCATGCGTCAACTCGATTCGATGATACGGCCAACGGCGAGCGCGTACCGCTTCCACGTTTCGGATTCGGAGCGCAGGCGCGCGCGGCCGCGAGTGGTGAGCGAGTAGTACTTGGCGCGGCGGTTGTTGTCGGAGAGTCCCCACTCCGATGTGATCGCGCCGCCCTCCTCGAGGCGGTGGAGCGCTTTATAGAGTGCGGCGTCGACGATCACGAGCTCGCCTTCCCCGCGGCGCTCGATCCATTCGGCGATGGCGTAGCCATGCATGGCGCCCCAGGAGAGGGTCTTGAGAACGAGCACGTCGAGCGTGCCGTGGAGCAGGTCACTGGCGTCGCGGGGCATCGTAGGTCCACTAACGAGGTTGGGGCAACGATAGTTTCACGGGTTGCGGGCCGCAAGCACGGACTCCTTGCGCGCGGCATGTCCAATTCGTGAGCATCGGAGAGTACTTGCCTACTTTGTAAACGCCTACTATCGGATGCTCCGCGAAAGAGCCGCTGCCCTCTCCCCTCGGCGTCCCACGTCATCCACCTGCGAGGTCGCAATGCCTTCGAGCCGTGGTCGATCTTCCATATCCATCGATGCCGCACGAAGACGGTTTCTGCTCGAGGCGCCGGTGCTCGCCGCGGCCGTCGCCGCGTGCGGCCCATCGGAGGTCGCCAAGCGCGGCGCGGGCGCCGAGTCGACTCGGGCGGCGCAGACGGCGCAGCCGCATCCGTCGCAGAATGCCGACAGTCGCAGCGACACGAGCTTGCACCACGCGATGCCGGCGTCGTCGGCACAGCCGGGTGCGGCAGCCGCGGCGTCGGCCATCGCCTACCATCGGTTCGACCCGACGCTGCCGCCGCTCTCGCGCGAACGCCTAACGCGACTGCACTTTACCGCCAAGGAAACGCCGATTCGCGTCAGCAACGACACGGTCGTCGCCGCGTGGACGTTCGACGGCGACGTGCCGGGCCCGATCGTGCACGTGCGCCAGGGCGACACCGTCGAATTCACGCTCACCAACGAAGGGCAGATCCCGCACTCGATGGACTTTCACGCGGCGCAGATCGATCCCAAGACCGCGTTTCGCTCCGTGATGCCCGGCCAATCCGTGAGCTACTCGTTCAAGCCCAAGTACGCCGGCGCCTTTCTCTATCACTGCGGCACCGCGCCGGTCCTCATGCACCTCGGTTCCGGCATGTTCGGCGCGATCATCGTGGACCCGCCCACGCCGCTCCCCCGCGCCACAAACCTCGTGTTCGTGCAGAGCGAGTTCTACCTCGGCCCGCCTAACGGGGGGATCGCGCCCTTTGATTACAACAAGATGCTCGGGACCCTGCCCGATCTGGTCGCGTTCAACGGACGCCCGGCCCAGTATCAGGCGGAGCCGATCCACGTGACGCGCGGCGAGCTCGTACGCATGCACGTCGTGAACGCGGGACCGACGAACCCGTGCGCATTCCACGTGGTCGGCGAGCAGTTCGACACGGTTTACCTCGGCGCGCCCCCCGGCAACGCGGTTCATGGCGTTCAGACGTACAACGTGGCGCCGGGCGGCGGCATGATCTTCGAGATGCGCGCCGACCTGCCGGGCGAATACGTATTCGTGAATCACGCCTTTGGCCACGGGCAGAAGGGCGCCATCGGCACCATCATCGTGGACGAATAAGCGTGCACTCACTCGTTAGGCGCTACATCAAGACCGCCATCGGCTTCCTCGCCGCCGGCTTGGGCCTCGGCGGCTGGCTCATCGTCCGCCGCGACCTGCTCAGGCACCCACCCACCGAATACGAGGTGAGCGCCCACACGCACGCGATCTTCGTCGGCTTCATCATGATGATGATTCTCGGCGTCGCGCTCTGGCTGTTTCCGCGCCCCGGGAAAACCGACACGCGATACAGCCCGGCCCTCGCCGAGCTCGCCTATTGGCTCCTGACCATCGGCACCGCCGGCCGCGTGGTGGGTGAGCTGCTGCGCAACAGCATCGATGCGGCCTGGTTGCGCTGGGCGGTCGTGCTGTGCGGAATCGCGCAGATCGCGGGCATCGCGGTTTTCTTCTACACGATGTGGTCGAGAATTCGCGGTGTGGGCAGTCAGGCGCGGGAATCGCAGGGAGAGCGTTTCTGACGCGTGGTCTCGTTTCCTTATGGTCCTCTAACCCAGATCAACCGATGCTCGATACTCGCACGTTAGGCACCAACGGCCTCACCGTCTCCGCCATGGGCCTCGGGCTCATGGGGATGAGCTACGCGTACGGCACCACCGCCGACCGCGACGAGCGCGAATCCATCGCCACCATTCACCGAGCGATCGAGCTCGGCGTGACCTTCCTCGATACGGCCGAGGCGTACGGTCCGTACGAGAACGAGCAGCTGCTCGCGCGCGCGCTCAAGTCGTTAGGCAGCGGCGCGCGCGACCGCGTCGTCATCGCGACGAAGTTCGGCTTCACGTTCGGCGACGGCACCATCAACGGGGTCGACAGCCGCCCCGAGCACATCCGCGAGGTGGTGGAGGCATCGCTGAAACGCCTCGAGACGGACCGGATCGACCTGCTCTATCAGCATCGCGTCGATCCCACCGTACCCATCGAAGACGTGGTCGGCACGATGGCCGATCTCGTCCGCGCGGGCAACGTGCGCTACCTCGGCCTCTCGGAGGCCGGCGAGTCGACGCTGCGCCGAGCGCATGTCGTCCACCCGATCGCGGCGTTGCAGAGCGAGTACTCGCTGTGGGAGCGGAACCTGGAGCCGCGCATCATCCCGCTGCTCCGACAGTTAGGCATCGGCCTCGTCGCGTTCGCGCCGCTGGGCCGCGGGTTCCTTACCGGACACGTCCAGCGGGCCGAGGAGTATCCGCAGGGGGATTATCGCCGGGGCGATCCGCGCTATCAGGGCGGCAATTTCGACGCGAACATGCGCGCCGCGGCGGTGGTCCGCGACGTGGCGACGCGCACGAACGCGACGCCGGCGCAGATCGCGCTCGCGTGGCTCTTGTCGCGCGGCCCGGACATCGTGCCAATCCCCGGCACGAAGCGCCGCTCCTATCTCGAGGAGAACGTCACGGCGGCGGACATCCGCCTAACGCACGACGACCTGGCACAGCTCGAGCGCGCGCTCGCGCCGGGACAGGTGGCCGGCCCGCGCTACGCGCCCGCCCAGATGGCGCAGATCGATCGGTGAGCGCGCCGGAGTATCGCCGCCCCCGGGTCATCTGCCACAT
This sequence comes from Gemmatimonadaceae bacterium, assembly GCA_036376535.1. Taxonomy (GTDB): domain Bacteria; phylum Gemmatimonadota; class Gemmatimonadetes; order Gemmatimonadales; family Gemmatimonadaceae; genus JADGGM01. The sequence goes on from DASVAC010000014.1 coordinate 34,965, forward strand.
GATGGCATCCATCGACGGACGCATCGTCACGAAGGGATGGCCCATCACCGCCGACCAGTTGGCGTACTACGAACAGATCCACGATACGTTCGGAGCCAACGCCTGGATGTGCGGCCGGGTGTCGATGGCGATGCACTTCGCGCAGGGCATGCGATCGGAAGACGAGGTGGCCAACGAGCACACGGGCGGCCCGCGCGCCGATTTCATTGCGCCCGGCACGCACGACTCCTATGCCGTCGCGCTCGACGCGCACGGCCGTCTCGTGTGGGACTCGGGCGACATCGATGGCGACCACGTGGTCGCGATTCTCTCGGAGCGCGTGCACGACGACTATCTCGTGCAGCTCCGCTCGGCGGGCGTGTCGTACCTGATGGCCGGCAAACGCGAAATCGATCTCTTGCGCGCGCTGGAGAAGATCGCCGATCGGTTCGATGTCACGACGCTCATGCTCGAGGGCGGCGGCCACATCAACGGTTCGATGATGCGCGCGGGTCTGGTCGATGACGTGAGCGTGCTGGTCGTGCCGGTGGCCGACGGACGCACGGGGACGCCGGCGGTGTTCGACGAGCGCGAGGGCGTGCCTCGCGGCCTAACGTTCGTCGAAGCCAAGGCGCTCGGCGACGGCGTGGTGTGGCTCCGCTACCGTGTCGCCCAACGGTAGCGACGCGCGGCGCAGCCGATCATTCCGTGCGCATGGCGCGCAGCGGATCCACCGAGACCGCCCGCCGCGCCGGAACGTACAACGCCACGAACGCAATCGCGGCAATCGCGCCGCCCGCGAGCGCGTAGCTCGCGAGGTCCGTCGGCGCAATGTCGTAGAGCAGCGAGCCCAGTGTTCGAGAGAGCACAGCGCCCAACGCAAGCCCGATCGCCAGGCCGGCGGCGACGAACCGTCCGCCTTGCCCATAGACCATCCCGAGCACGTCCGACCGCTGCGCGCCCAACGCGACGCGCAGGCCGATCTCGCGCGTCCGCTGCACTACGCTGTACGACACTAGGCCGTACAGGCCGACCGCCGCGAGCAGCAGCGCCAGCGCCGCAAACACGCCCAGTACTCTGCCCTGCACCCGTTGTCGCCAGAGCGACTCGTTCACGGCGTCATCCATGCTCTTCACGTCGTATAGCGCCAGCGTGGGATCCACATCGTGCAACGCGGCGCGCACCGCCGGAACGATGGTGTACGGGTCCGTCAGGCTCGTGCGGATGACGAGCGTCTGCGTGCGGCCCGGCGACATCCCGTACGGCATGTAGAGCGCTGGTCCCATGGGCTGCGGCAGCCGATAGTGACGAAAGTCCCGGACCACGCCGACGATGGTGATCCACGGCTGCGGGTCGTTAGGCGGCGCGAACTTGACGCGTTTGCCGATGGGATCCTCGTTCGGGTAGGCCCGTCTGACGAACGTCTCGTTCACCACGGCGACCGGCGCCAGCGTGTCGCGGTCCGTCGGCAGCAGCGGACGGCCGCGAACCAACGGAATGCCCATCGCCGGGAAGAAGTCGGGGAACACGACTTGGAAGTGCGAGTCGAATCCCTCGTTGGGCGGAGGGACCGGCCGTCCGGCGAACGACGTGGTCATCTGCACGTCCCAGCCGCTGAACGGAATGCCCTGCGCCGAGCCGACGATGTTCACGCCCGGGATCGCGCGCAGGCGAGTCTCGAGATCGGTGTAGAGCGCGAGGCGCCGCTCGGTGTTGTCGTATCCCTGGTCCGGCAGCGTCACGCGCGCGGTGAGGATGCCGCCGCGGTCGAAGCCAAGATCAGTGTGTGTGTACGCGCGATAGCTGCGCACGAGCAACGCGCCTCCGATCATCAACACGGTCGAGATCGCGAGCTCGGCCACGACCAACACGGATCGCCCGCTCATGTGCCCGTCGCCGCTACCGCCGGTTCCCGCGCGCTCGTCGCGGAGTGCGCGGTTCACGTCGAGCTTGGTCACACGCAGCGCCGGTATCACGCCGCACAACAGTGCCGTGACCACGATAACGAGCGCCGACGCAGCGAGCGCGCGCGCGTCGACCCCGAAATCGAAGTAGAACGGCACGCCGCGCGGGAACGCGAGGCGCGCGAGGCGCACCGCCCAGACGCCGGCCACCGCGCCGGCGACGCCGCCTAACCCGGCAACGAGCAGGCTCTCGGTGAACAGTTGCCTCACGAGATCGCCCCGCGCGGCGCCGAGAGCCGACCGCACCGCGATCTCGCGCCGCCGCGACAGCCCGCGCACCAATGTCAGGTTCGCCACGTTGGTGCACGCGATGAGCAGCACGAACGCCACGGCGCCGAGAAAGATGAGCATCGGCCGGCGCAAATCGCCGGTCAGATCGTCGCGCAGCGTCACGATCTCCGCCGACCAGCCGGTATTGTCGTTCGGGAACTCGCGCTGCAGTTGCATCGACACGCGTGCGAGGTCGGCCTTCGCTTGCTCGAGCGTGACGCCAGGGCGGAGGCGTCCGATCGCACCCGCATAGCCGCGATTGCCGCGCGGCTCCTGCGCCGGGCCGTCGGTCGCGAACGGCATCCAGAACTCGCCGCGATCCGGGAAACCGAATCCGGGCGGCATCACGCCCGCAACCAGATACCGGCGGCCTTCCATCGAGATCGTGTGCCCAACGATCGCGCTGTCGCCGCCGTAGCGGCGCCGCCAGAGGCCGTAGCTCAAGAGCACGACGTCCGATGCCGCGAGCCGTTCTTCCTCGGGCCGGAATCCGCGGCCCAACATTGGCCTAACGCCGAGCAGCGGGAAGAGGTTCGCGGACACCGCGGCGCCGTCCACGCGCTCGCTCTCGCCGTCGGTAATCGTCGCGCTCGACCAGGTCCAGATGCCGAGCGCGGAGAGCGTGCGGTTGTCGTCGCGCCAGGACGCGTAATCCTTGTACGAGATGTTGACGCCGTGCCAGCCGCGCGGAATGTCCTGCGCATACACGGACACCAGCTGGTTCGCGTTGGGATACGGCAGCGGCTTCACGAGGATCGCGTCAACCGCCGACAGGATCATCGTCGTGACGCCGACGCCGAGTGCGATGCAGATGGTCGCGGTGAGGGCGAAGCCGGGATGCTTGGCGAGAGCGCGCAGTGCAACGCGTGCGTCGCGTACTGCCGCACCCACGAGCTCGCCGGCGCGTTGGCGGCGAACGAACGCGCGCTCCACGCGGACTGCCTCCGCGCGCACGCCGGACACCTGGCCGAAGCGGTGCATCGCGCGCTCGCGCGCCGCGGCCGGATCCATCCCCTGCGCGACGTACTCGGCGACGCGGCGGTCGAGGTGATACTGGATCTCGTCGTCGATGTCGCGTTCGGGTCCGCGCGACATCAGTCGAGCGCGCAGCCCCCGTTTAGGCGAACGATCATCGCGCGGCATGGTCGGGTCCTCACGCTGGTTTGGCGGGCGCCGCGAGCGCGGCGAACACCGCGGTCGCGTACCGCGTCCAGTTGGCTTTCTCGACCCGCAATTGCGCTCGACCGGCCGCGGTGAGCTCGTAGTAGCACGCTCGGCGGCCGTTGTCGGAGACGCCCCACGAGGAGCGCACCCATCCCTTACCTCTGAGACGGTGCAATGCCGGATAGAGTGTACCTTCGCCAACGCTCAGCACATCGCCGGTCGCCTGTTCGATCCACGTCGCGACGTCGTAGCCGTGGCTGGGCCCCCAGGAGAGCGCCTTGAGGACGAGGACGTCGAGCGTGCCGCGGAGGATGTCGATCGAGGCGGTCAGAGGGCGCTCCCATTTGGTTTCGATGGGTACGATGCATCGCCTGCCATCGAAACGCAAGGGGGCGCGCGGCAACGCGACGTCGCCAGCCGGCCGGTTACGGCCTCTTTGCCCTCACCGCATTGAGGACGGCGCAGAGCGCGGTCGCCTGCACTAAGGCATCGTCCATGGTTCGGCCCGTCCGCGTGCCATAGTAAATCCGGTGAATGTATCGACTGCGTCGGTGTTGAACATTGACGGCGCGGTTGGCCGTGTCGATGCGGGGGCGCCAGGGGCCGCGCCCCGCATCAGTGCAGTCCAGGCAGCGAAGATTTTGAGATTTCATGCGCCCAATTTGACGCACGACCCGGTGCGATGCCAGTGACCTCCTCGACGTGGAGCGCTGCTCGCAACGTCAACGCGTTTTCCCGAGGTCGATGAGACCGATCCGACCCGTGCCGCTGAGCGCGAGCCAGAGACGCCCGCGTGTCGCGTCGACCGCCATGTTGCGGATGATCGCGCCCTTGGTCGGGATGTCGACTATTTCGTCGACCTTGTCGGTCTTTGGGTCGAACACGATCACGTGGCTCGTGCCGGCTTCGTCGTACCAGATGCGGCCGTCGGGCGCGAGCGCGATGCCGTAGGGGCCGGCTTCGCCGCCGCCGGGCGAGGCGAACTCGCGCACCTGACCCGTGGCCGGATCCAGCTCGCCTAACTTATGCTGCGCGTAGTCGGTGAACCACACGTGGCCCTGGGCGTCGACGATGAGCCGGCGTGGACGTGCCTTGTCGTCGGGCACGCGGTACTCGCGCAGCGCGCCTGTGGATGGATCGATGCGCGCGACCGCGTTCGTGCCGAAGAGCGCCATCCACAGGCCGCCATCGTGTCCCGCGACCAGGCCGTACGGCAGCGCGTGAGAAAATGTCAACGGAAAAATGCGCACCTTGCCGGTGGCCGGATCGAGCTCGCCGTACAGGTTCGAGCCCTGCGCGGTGAACCACACTTTGCCGTCGTGAAACAGCGGCGTGTGCGGATCGCGCGCCTCGGACGGCAAGGCATACTCGCGAATCTGCCCGTTCGCCGGATCGAGTCTGCCTAACTTGCCGGCCGCGTTCGCGGTGTACCACACGCCGCCGTCGGGGGCGACGATGATGCCGTGCGGTCCCGAATGCGGCGTGGGCGTCGGATAGTCCGTGATCTTCCCGGTCGACGGATCGAGCCGGCCGATGAAGCTGTTGGCCATGTCCGTGTACCACACGATGCCGTCGGCGCCCACCGCCGGGTCGTGCGGGAACGCGTTAGGCCGAGGGATGGCGTACTCGATGATGTGGTGCGCGGGCGGGGTGACGGGGCGCGCGGCGAGGGCGGCGGCCGCGAGCGATGAGGCCGCGACGATCTGCGAAGCGATCCGAAGTGTGCGGCGCATCGGAGGTCCTCCACGGTGAGAGCGAAGCGACTGCTTAGTGTAACGCTCCCGTACGGAACGTCAAAGTTTGCGCCGCACGCTTGCCTTTCCGGCCGGGCCCTGTGAGCATGAGGATTCACGCTCATTCGCAGGAGGGACACATGGCCAAGGCGAAGAACGCGATCCCCGCGGGATATCACACCGTCACGCCCCACCTCACCATGGCGAACGCCAACAAGGCGATCGACTGGTACAAAAAGGCCCTCGGCGCCGAGGAAGTCTCGCGGTTTCTGGGACCCGACGGAAAAGTGATGCACGCGCAGATCACGATCGGCGACTCACCCATCATGCTCAACGATGACATGATGGGGGGCAACACGACCAAGGATCACAATGGGTCGCCTGTCTCGATCTGGTTGTACGTCAACGATTGCGACGCGCTGTACAATCGGGCGCTCAAGGCGGGCGCCAAGGTTGCCCCGGGCGGGATGGGAGAGATGGCGGATCAATTCTGGGGCGACCGGTGTGGCGTGGTGGTGGACCCCGAGGGGTATTGGTGGACGATCGCGACGCACAAGGAAGATCTATCGCCCGACGAGATGAAGACGCGCGGAGAGGAGTTCATGCGTCAGTTCGCTGCGGCGCACTGAGCTCGCAATGCGGTAGCGCGCGAATCTCGTCGCGCGAGACAAGGGCCACTGTCGAGTCTGACAGTGGCCTTTTGTTTGCTGACCGGCCGGCGAAGGAGGGATGCCTGAGGACCCATCAGATAGAAGACGCCTACAAGGTAGGCAGCTTCTCTCTATACCCGCTGTGCGGGCACGGCGGAGTCGCCACCCTTGACGGCGTTCGCTCGCCGCGTAGCATAGGTTAACCTGATCAACCCCTGTAATCAGGTTAATCTCTTTTTGCTCACCGGGACGAATGGCGCAGCCAGGTTGGTTCAGAACGACCGTGGCGTTGACGACGTTGCCGTTCGCGATCGCCGCCGCATCGGCGCACGCCCAACGATCCCCGGATTCGGCCGCGCACGACAGCGCCGTGTCGATCACCTTGGGCCGCGCGATTGTGCCGCTCGACGGTCCGTGGCGGTTTCACACCGGCGACGATCCGCACTGGGCCGATCCGGGCTTCGACGACTCGTCCTGGGAAACGATGGATCTCACGCCGCAGCCGGGCGCCCACGATCCCGATGTCGGCCTCACGGGATACGTGCAAGGCTGGGGCGCGAGGGGCCATCCCCGGTACTCGGGCTACGCGTGGTATCGCATGCGGGTATCCGTGCGCGGCGGCCGAGGTGCAGCGTTAGCACTCGCCGGCCCGCTCGAGGTCGACCAGGCCTATCAGCTGTTCGTGAACGGCCGCCTGCTCGGCGGCTCCGGCCGCTTCGAGGGTGCGACGCCCGACGTCGTCAACACCCGCCCGGCCATGTTTTCGTTGACCGACGTACCGGGCACGGGACCGTTGTTGCCTAACAGCGATCTCCTGGTTGCGGTGCGCGTCTGGGCCGGAGGCGAATACATGCGGGAGGTGCCCGACGCCGGCGGCATTCGCATCGCGCCGGCGCTCGGGGAGAGGGCCGCCATCGGCGCCCAATACAAGCTCGACTGGCTCGCCAAGTTCCTTGGCTACGTGGTCGAGGTGGTCGAAGCCATCGCCTTCGCGCTGCTCGCCGTGATGGCGTTAGGCGTCGAGCGGTTCGAGCCATCCAACCGGTCTTACCGATGGCTCGCCGGCGCGCTCGTGCTCATCGCCATCGCGCGCGCGAACCAGGCGGTCTTCTACTGGACCACGTGGGAAACCGCCCACACCGCAATTCTGCTTCGCTTCGTGTACGTCGACCCCCTCGCGCTCGGCGCGTGGGCAATGGCCTGGCGCGGCTGGTTCCGCCTCGAGCGACCGGCGTGGCTTCCCGCGTGCATCGCGGGCCTCACTGCGCTGTACGTCGTGACGGACTTCATCGCGGCTGCCAACCTCGGACCGGCGAGCCATGCGGCCCTGGCGATGACGACGCCCATCCGTGTGCTCTTCGTGGCGGTCATGGCCATCATCATCTATGGAAGCCTGTCGCGTCCGGCGCCTCGAGACTGGCTCGCCATTGCGGCCATGTTGCTCGTGTCGATTGGTTTGTACGCGCAGGAAGTGAGCGCGCTGCGGGTGCCCGGCATCTGGTTCCCGTTTGGTGTGGGCGTCTCGCGCACCCAATATGCGTACGCGGCATTCGCGGTCGTCGCGTTCGTGCTGCTGATGCGCCGTCTGGCGGCATTCGCGCGCGCCGGACGTGCCGCCGGCGTTAGCATTCCGCTCCATGCGGCCTTCGACTGACGATTTTCAGTTCATCGCGGGAAGTCTGGCGCTCGACTTCGTCAACACCATCGGCGAGAGGTTGGGCGAGGGGCGCGAATATCTCACGAGCTCCGCGGAGCTCACGCGTTGGGCGCGACTCGCCAGGGTTCTGCCTGCGCACGGCCGCATGTCGGTCACCCAAAGGCAGCTTGCGGACGTGCGCACTGCGCGCGAGGAGCTCTATCGCCTGTTTCGACCCATCGCGCTCGGATCGAGGCCCACCGCGCGGTCGCTTGCCGCGCTCAATGCCAGGCTGCACGGCGCCGCGGGCGCGAGGCAGCTGACGCTTCGCAGCGACGTCGTGCGCTGGGAGTGGGCCCATTCGCCGCGTGACGCACACGTGCTCCTGGCTCAGGTCTTCGCGAGCGCCGCCGAGTTGCTGGTGTCGGGTCGGCTGCATTCCGTTAGGCAGTGCGAGGGCGAGGGCTGCGGCTGGTTGTTCGTGGATCGGTCGCGCGCCGGTCATCGCCGGTGGTGCAGCATGGGGGATTGCGGCAATCGCGCAAAGGCCAGGCGACACCTGGCCGCGATGCGGCGCGTGCCACGCAGATCCAAGCGTCGTAGGTATTGAAGCCTCGACGCCAGGTCACGGCGGCGGCGCCGCATGGACAGGCGACGCATTCCTCCTGCGGCCGTTGCTACGTTAGGCGCCACTCCAGCGGGGTTTACCATGGGCGACTATGCCATCTCAACAATGGTCATGGTGGTCGCCTTGCGGGCTTCGACCGCCTCGGCGCCGAGGAGTTTCAAGTTGAACGCACCTCCCAGCATCACCATTTCTTGGATGGCCGCATCGATCGCCGCCGGCGTGATGACGCTGCTGCTTCCTTGTTGCAGCACAAATTGAGCGGAGCGCCGCATCAGCTCCTTGATGAAAGCCGCACTCGCTCCTGGAGTCTTCGCAACGATTGTCGCGACGACGTCATCGCCGAGGGTCAGACCGCGCGCGTACAACCGCGCGAGCTTGGCGCGCCCGATCTCATCCGGCAGCGGAAACTCAATGGCTTGGTCGATGCGGCCGGGGCGCGATGCGAGAGCCGGCTCGAGTTGATCCGGCCGGTTCGTCGTCAAAATAAAAATCACCTCGGCGTCCTCGCGGAGTCCATCCATTTCGTTGAGCAGCTTGTTGAGGAGCATCTCCGCGCCGGCATCGTGCATGTTCGTCCGCTCGCGCGCGATCAGGTCGACGTCTTCGACGACAATGACCGACGGCTGGAGGAACCGCGCCAACTTGAAGTACTGCTCCAGCATCACCACTTGCTCGGCGGTGATCAGCAGCGTCGTGTGGTTGGGCAGCGTGCTGGCCAGGTAATGCAGCGTGTGCGTCTTGCCCGTTCCCGGCGGACCATAGAAGAGCAGGCCTTTCTTCGCCGAAAGGCCCATCGCCCTGATGCGGGTGCGCACGCCGATGAAACCCGACAGGTTGCTGTCCAGCAATGCGATGGTTTTCTCGGGGAGGATAACCTCATCGCGAGCAACGGGCCGCAGGCGATGGACCTTTACCGTCGCGGTCCGCCCTGTGAAATCTGCGCCCGACTCGAGCGAGATGACTTTGCCGCGATACGTTCGGCCGGCGCTGACACGTTTATCGAGTCGATCGAAGAATGTCTCCGTAAGGCGCAAGCCGGCTTCGCCGCTGGGCACCGCGACTTCGACGTGAACGCCCGGCATCCCCATTGGCCCGCCACGTCCGAGTAGTACCGAATACGGTACGCCTTGCTCTTTCGACAACCACAGCGCCTGCCGAACGCATTTCGCCGGCAACGCCTCGCCGATGTCGATGTCGTCGTACTGCAGCGGTCCGATGTCGATCGGAAATGGTGTGCGCTCCATCAGTAGTGCGACGCCGAGCGCATCGAATCCGGCGTGGTGTGGAGCGTGCAGACCGTAGCGCGAGACGGGATGCGCTTCGGCGAACAGCTCTTCGAGTGCGAGCTGAACGTCCACGCGCGAAGCCGTTGGATACGTTCGGCCCGTCGTGACGAGGCTGTGCGGCTCGTGTCCGTTGAAATGCTGCTGCAGGAGCACGGACACCGTCGACTTGCCGATCATCCTTTTGATGGTCCGAAACATCGTGTCCTCACGCGCCAAGCGTGGTTGGTGGTGCTGCGCGGGCGACGACGGCTGTTCGTTAGGAGCGACCCCAGAGCTTGGCGCGTTGTCTCAGGCGGCGCAAGACTCCGAAGCGCCTTGCGGAGCGTGTTTAACGTCTTCCGATTGCGGCGCTGGACGGTCGCAGGGGTAGTCACGCGGAGGGCGAGTCCAACTCTGGCTATTCGTCTCCGACGCGCGATACGCCGACCGGACCATTAGGCGCCTAACCCGCTTTCCCGTCCGCCCCCTCGCGCATCGCGGCCGCCGGACTCGCCCGGGACGCGCGGCGTGCTGGCAGATAGCTCGCGAGCAGCGCGACGGCCGCGAACACGATGGGCACACCCGCGAACGTCACCGGGTCGATCGGCGAGACGCCGTAGAGCCACCGGTGGAGTGGGCGCACAGCGATGAGCGCGCACGCGAGTCCCGCAACGGTACCGATGGCCACCAGCCGGAGCGCGCGGCCGACGATGAGCTGCTGTACCTGGGCGCCGGAAGCGCCGAGCGCAATGCGCAGGCCCATCTCCTGGCGGCGCTCGCTCACCACGTACGACATGACGCCGAAGATGCCCACCGCGCCAAGGGCGAGCGCGACTAACGCAAACACGGTGACGAGCGCGCTCGTGAAGCGCGCAGCGACGACCGAGCCGGACACCACATCGTCCATCGTTCGGATATCGCTCACCGGGACGCCGCGGTCGATGTCGCGCACGATGCGACGAATGGCAGCGCCGGCGCCAGCCGGGTCGCCGGTGGTGCGCGCGACTAACCAGAGCTCGGAGCCAACCATCGTGGTGCGCTGCGCCCACGGCAGGTACATCGTCGCGGTGGACGTGTCGCGCAGGCTGTCCTGCTTCGTGTCGGGCACAACGCCGACGATCGTGATCCACGGGCTGTCGAACGGGTAGCCGATGCGCTGGCCAATGGCGTCGCCCGCGGGCCAGAACCGCTTGGCGATGCTGCGACTAACGACGGCCACCGGCCGCTGGCCGGCGCGATCGTCGTCGGTGAACGACCGGCCGCGCAGCACGTGGATGCCCATTGTGGCGAAGTAATCGGGCGACACCGTTTGCAAGTGATCGGCCATGGGCAACGTGTGCGTTACATCTTCGAATTGCCCTTGGACGCGGATCGCCTGGCTCCAGACCGGGGCGGCAAGGGACAGTTGATCGACGAGCGCGGCGCTCCTAACGCCAGGCGTCGCGCGAATGCGGTCGAGGACATCGGCGTAGAACGACGCGAGGCGTTGGCTGCCGGGCGCGTACGTGGCAGCGGGTGCAGAGATGCGCGCGGCGATGACGTGGGTCGGATCGAAGCCCGGCGCGATCGATCGCAGCGCGGCGAAGCTGCGCACGAGGAGAAGCGAGCCGACGACGAGCATCACCGCGAGCGCGATCTCGCCGCCGACGAGCCAGGACGACGTACGCGCATGCGACTTCGATGCCGTCGCTCGGCGGCCGAGCATTGAGCCCGAGGCCCACGCGGCGCCGGATGTGGCGCGAATGGCGGGTACAATGCTGAACACGATGCCGGTGGCGATTGCCATTGCAAGCGCGAACAAGAGCGCGATACCGCTCACGGCGATTTCGTTGGCGCGTGGCAAGCCCGTTGGTACGCCGCCTACCAGCGCGCGCACCACGAGCATCGCGAGTCCGACGCCAGCTGCGGCGCCGAGGCCCGAGAGCATCACGCCTTCCGTGATCAGCTGCCGCATCAGCCGGCCGCGGCCTCCGCCTAACGCTGCGCGTACTGCCAGCTCGCGCTCGCGCGCCGTGGCGCGGGCCAGGAGTAGGTTCGCGACGTTGACACAGGCGATGAGCAGCACGAGGAACGTCGCGCCGAAGAGCATCCAGAGGAGCGGCGCGCTCGCGCCGACGACGTTGGCCTTGAGCGGCGTCGCCGTCGCATCTTGGCGATACTCGGGGCCCGGGTCCCAGATCGGGTTGGCCGAGCGCAGCGATGGCCACACGGTGTGCACCTCGCGGCGGACCTGGTCGAGCGTCACGTTAGGCGAGAGCCGGCCGACGAACTCTTTGCCGCCCACGCCCCACATGAGGCCGAGGTTCTTGGCATCGATGGCGTACGGGCGCCAGTACTGGACATTCGCGTTCGGATACCGGAACGACGGCGGCATCACGCCAATGATCGTGTACGGCAGACCCTGGAGCCTGACGGCGCGTCCGACGACGTCGCGCGCGCCGCCGAACTCGCGGCGCCAGGTCGCGTAGCTCAGGACGAGCACGCGGTCGCTGCCCGGCACGCCGTCGTTAGGCGTGAAACCGCGGCCGAGCATCGGGGCGGTGCCCAGGAGCGGCATGAGGTTCGGGGTGACGGCGACGCCCGTGAGGCGCAGTGCGTCGCGCCCGTCGTCGACCGGATCGGTCGTCGCGTTCCACTCGGCCAGATCAGTGATCGTGCGCAGGCGTTCGCGGAGGGCGAGGTATTCGCCGGACGAGCCCTGCCCCAGCGTGACGAGGCGATCCGGGTGCGCGTACGGCAGCGGCTGGAGCACCACCGCGTTGAGCACCGAGAAGATGGCGGTGTTGGCGCCGATGCCGAGGGCGAGCGTGAGCGCGGCGGCGATGGTGAAGCCGGGTGCACGCCGGAGCGCGCGCCAGCCGAAGCGGAGGTCCTGGGCGACATCGGCGATGTACTCGGCGCGGCGTTCGGTGGCGTGCTGCCTCTCGTCGTGCCTCACGAGAGCCGAGCGAACGGCGTCGACATCGCCGAATCGCGCGATGGCGTCGCGTTGGGCATCGTCCGGCGTTAGGCCGAGGGCGATGTTGCGGTCGATGCGCGCCTGGATGTGAAAGGCGAGCTCGTCGTCGACGTCGGCGGGGACGTTCGGGCGGGCGAGGCGCACGTACCGTCGCCAGCGCGGCGCGCGGTCGTCGCTCATGCCAGCGACGGATCGGCGCGGAGTACGCGGGTGACGGCGCGCGAGTACTCGAGCCAGATGGACGCTTCGGCGCGGAGGAGCGCGCGGCCGGCCCGGGTGATGGTGTAGTAGCGGGCGCGGCGGTTGTTCTCGGAGAGTCCCCAGTCGGAGGTGACGAGGCCGCGGTCCTGGAGGCGGCGGAGCGCCGGGTAGAGCGAGCCTTCCTCGATGCGGAGGACATCGCCGGTGGTGTCTTCGATCCAGCGCGAGATGGCGTAGCCGTGCGCCGCGCCTAACAGGAGCGACTTGAGGATCAGGATGCGGAGGGTGCCCTGGAGGAGGTCACCGGGATCACGGGAGGTCGGCATGGTATTCCCTAGGCAAGCTTAGGGTAACGATGCGGCGGGCTCGTTCCCCTGTCAAGGCTATGGCGGCACCGCGATACGGTTACGTGCACCGCTGCGCGGCGAGCGACCGTCGTTTGGCTCCCGCCGGCGCGAATGCGGTTGCTATCGTGCGCGTTGCGAGTATGTTGAGAGTAGCGATACGCGCGCTCGTCGCGCGGACAAGCCAATCAACGCTGGGGCCTGCCAATGCAGGCCCTTTTTGTTCCCCTTCCCGGGTACGGGCACGTGGAGCTGGCTGGCGACCTGTGTCGCAGGACCGTCGCGCTCTGTTATCGAACCGGCAGCTTGCCACGACTCGTCCGAGCGTGGTGCAAGAATACTGGAACCGGAGGTGGCCATGTACTCGAAATCGATTCTCCTCGTTCAGTCACAGACCAGCCCGACCTCGCATCTCCGCACGCGGCTCGAGGACAGAGGCTACACCGTCGTCGAAGCCCCTGACTCGACCGAGGCCATGGATATCGTGAACGGTTCCGAGATCGGGCTCGTCGTGACGGAGTTGTATGTCCCGGTTGGAAGCTCGCGCTGTCTTGCACGGGTCATTGCCACGTCCGCCGCGCTCCGACGCACCAAGCTCCTCGCATACACCACGCACGGAAAGCAGCAAGACCGCGACTGGGCGCGACGCATCGGCGCCGACGGCTACGTCATCACGCGTTCGGGCGAGGACCGTTTTCTTTCTGTCGTGGACCATCTCATGGAAGCGCCATCGGCTCCGCGCCGCGCAGCAGTGCGGCCGCGCCGAGCATCGTGACGTGAGCGAGGCACACACACTCCGGCCACGTTAGCACGACACGAGCGCCTCTGTTGGAGGGAACAGCGCTGGGACGCTGACGTCCGACAATTCCCGGCAACCGAGCGCGGCCTGGGCCTCGCCGCGCCACGTGCGACGCTCACCATCGGTGCGCTTCGCTCCACCGCACGTATGTCGCCGCTTGGCGTTTAGGTGCGCAGCCGGTTCACGCTTTGCACGTGCGCTGACATCGCAGTCGGTCGCCCTGGGACAGATCCGCCGGCGCCCCTCGTGTCGGACCAGAGCGCGAAGTCCAACGTCCATTTCCGGAGGCCCGAATGCGACGAGCTACCATTGGAGTCCCTGTTGTGCTCGCGCTCGCTGCCGGTGTGCTCGCGTGCAATGACCAGCGCGCTCCGACCGAGGCGTCCGCCCGCGGCGTGATGGGGGCGGTGTCGCCTAACGCAAGAGACGGCGCGCCGATGGGCACGACCGACGGGTGGGACGACGGACAGACGGTGACGTTTTTCTATCACAAGCCGTTCTTCTGCGCGGAGCCGCCGGCGAGCGGCGCGACCACGCACTGCGAGGTTGGCGAGGACGGCACGGTGGATCCGCGTCCCGGTCACATTCCGTTCTTGTTTGTGATGACGCCGATGGGATTCCGGCCGCCGGACAACACGCTGCAGTGTCCGGTCGTCGGCATGTGCATCAACCACCCGTCGACGATCGATCTGTCTCGCCTCGCCGGCCCTGGTGCGGCCAACGCGCCGCTGCCCGCGCACAGCCACATCATCAGCAGCGACGCGCGTGCAGACGGTGGTGAAGCCGGCTGGTGGGAGATTGTGGTGATCGGTGTGACGGATCCCGCAGTGTGGGATCAGATCGTGGCGGGCAAGAGTCTCGCGACGGTGCGGGCACTGCAGGCCAAGGGTGCGGGGATCACCGGCGACATCCGGTCGAACGCGTATCTGTTCTTCGCCGTGGAGCCGAAGCAATGAGTGGACCCGGCGACGTGGTCGGCCGCCGGCGAGCGGCGG